>JBDGPU010000165.1:0-13020 GCA_042219525.1 Halopenitus sp. | reverse complement strand
CCGCCGCGGCGCGCCCCGCCCTCCCTCGCACGCGTTGCTCGCGCGCGCCACCGCAACACGCGCCGCACGCCGGTAAGCCGGCGAACGACGCCCGCCGACGAACCGCCGCGGGCGACACCCGGCGACCACTCCGGGGCGGGACTGAAAGGGGCAGCCGCTGAGCGGGACGCCCTGCGAAGCTAGCACCGCAACCCGGCGAGCGACCGAACGGAGTGAGGGAGCGAGCCGGGTGAGGAGCGCAGCGAGCAGCGCGACCGCTCAGCGGCTGGGGCTTTCCAGGTGTGCCGAGTGGTGTCACCAGTGACAACAACCAACCAAACCACGCAAAAAGCGACCGCCTCAGCGGCTGGGGCTTTCAAAACTTGATGAGCGCAGTCGCCAGCGACGATAACTGGTGCTATTTATAAGTAAACACGGTCATCGACTCCCGATTCCCCGGAGACCCACCCCACGACGAAGAACACTGATCCGATCGAAGGCTTGAATCTGTCCCTCTCCGTGTACCCGAGTAACGTGGCTGTAACGTTCGATCTCTTCGGTACGCTCGTCGACGTCGAGACCCCGCCGGACCCCGCGGAGGCGGTCGCCCGTGAGCTCGAATCGCGGGACGTCACCGTCCCCGACGACTGGCACGCGGCTTACCGCGAGGACCACGTGGGAGCGCCGGAGGGCGCCGAGACTCCCCTCCCGGCACACGTCGCCCGGGCGCTGGCCTCGCGAGACGTCGAGGCACCCGGAAACGTTCCGCGGCATGCCGTCGTCGCTGCGTTCGACCCCGAGGTCACCCGTCGCGACGGCGCGCTGGAGGCGGTTCGAGCGGCCGCGGAGCACGGCCCAGTCGGGATCCTCTCGAACTGCTCCGTGCCCGAGCTCGTCCCGCGCACGCTGATCCGCGCGGGGCTGCGCGGCGAGTTCGACGCCGTGACGACGAGCATCGGCTGCGGGTGGCGGAAACCCCACGCCGAGGCGTTTGACGAGGCGGCAGCGGCCCTCGATCGTGACGCAGCCGACCTGACGCACGTCGGCGATGACCCGCGCACGGACGGTGGCATCGAGGACTGCGGCGGGCGGTTCGTCGACGTCACCGAAACCCCGCTTTCGGACCTCGAGCGACTGCTGGGGGCGCAACCGTGAGCGCCGCCGCGGCGATGGCCGTGCTCGCGGCCGCGGCAATGGCCGTGCTCGCCGCCGCGACGCTGGACCGGGTCATCGGCGAACCACCGGCGCGATTCCATCCGGTCGTCTGGCTCGGCAAACCAGTCGGCTACGTCGACCGCGCGTTCACGGACTCGCGGCTGGCCGGCGTCGCCGCCGCGGCGCTGCTCCCGGTTGCATTCGCGAGCGTCGCTGCCGGCGTCGTCATCGGCGGCGGGCTGGTGGGGGCAAGTGCGGGTTCGGCCGCGGCGCTCCCTGACCAGTTCGGGCTCGTCGTCGCCACGGTACTCGCCGCGCTCGTGCTCTTCGTTTGCACCAGCTTGCGGATGCTCGTCGACGTCGCCAACGACGTGATCGCGCTGTCGACCGACGACCTCGACGCCGCTCGCGAGGCCCTACTCGCGCTCGCCGGGCGGGACGCGAGCAGCCTCTCCGCCGAGCTGGTCCGGTCAGCCGCGGTCGAGAGCGCCGCGGAGAACCTGGCCGACGGCCAGATCGCCCCCCTCATCGGGTTCGCCGTCGGCGCTATCGCCGCCTCGTACGTGGGGGCCACCGAACTCGCGCTGCCGACCGCTGCGGCCACCGCGGCCTGGGTCAAGGGGGTCAACACGCTCGATTCGATGCTCGGCTACCGGTCGAAGCCGGTCGGCTGGGCTCCCGCACGTCTCGACGACGTCGTCATGTGGGTGCCGGCCCGAGTCGCCGCGCTGCTGCTCTCCGCGGTCGCGCTCGCGCCGGGCGCGCTCCGTCGAGCGCGCACCTGGGCCCGGATTCCGAACTCGCCGAACTCCGGGTGGCCGATGGCGACGATGGCAGCCGTGCTCGACGTTCGACTGGAGAAGCCGGCGACGTACACACTCAATCCGAACGGGTCGCTCCCGGACGCTGAACAGGCGAATCGGGGCGTGAAAGTCGTCGACCACGCCGGGTGGCTTGCCGTCGTCCTCGGAGGTCTCGCGACGGCCGCGGCCGCCGGCCTCGCCTCGGGGGTGTCCGTGGGTGTATGAGTGACACTGATTCGGAGACGGAGATCGATCTGGCGTCGGATGCCGATCGGGAGTCTGCTGCCGATCCGGAGTCGGATGCCGATCCGGAGTCTGCTGCCGATCCGGAGTCGGATGCCGATTCGGAGATAGCCACCGTTCGGACGGGCCGCCCAAGACCGATCCCGGCGCTCCGCGGTGCGATCACCTTCCTGACACGGATTCCGATCCCGGGGGGCACGCGAGCCGACTGGGACGCCTTCCGCCGGTCGCCGTGGACACTCCCGGTCGTCGGGGCCATCGTCGGAACCCTCGCCGGCCTCGCGTTCTCGCTGCCGGTTCCGTGGCCCAGCGCAGTGGCGACATATCTCGCCGTCGTCTATCTGCTCTCGGGTGTCACGCATGCGGACGGGCTTGCCGACCTCGGGGACGCGATCGCGGCCCACGACCCGGAGACGCGCCGGGAGGTGCTGAAGGATTCCGAGACGGGGGTCGGCGGCGCGCTGGCACTGGGACTCACCCTGATCACGGTCGCGCTCGGGGCGACCGCCGTCGCGACGACGCTCGCTGCCGGTACCCTCGCAGTTCGCACGGTCATCGCGGCCGAGGTCGGGGCGAAGCTCGGGATGGCGATGCTGGTCTGTTTCGGGGAGTCGGCCCACGAGGGACTGGGGTCACAGCTCGTCCGCGTCGTCGGCCCGCTCTCGATCGTGCCCGCAGCGGTCGTCGCCGGCGGCGTGCTACTCGCCCCGCCGTTCGGCGCCGTGGTCCCTCTCGCCGCGGCGCTTCTCGGTGGCCCGGCCGTCGCTGTCGGACTCCTCCTCGGCACGCGCTCGTGGCTCGGCGGCGTCAGCGGCGACGTCCTCGGCGCGGCCAACGAACTCGGTCGGGCCGTCGCGCTCCACGCGGGGGTGATCGCGTGGGGGCTCCTCTGACACGGTCGGCCGCCGTGAGAGCAGCGTGGACCGACGGCGGATCCCGCTCATTCGACCCAATCCCGGCAATCGTCCTGTGCGGCGGGGAGGGCTCACGCCTCGGTGGCGACGTCGAGAAACCTCTCGTCGAAGTCGACGGCGTCCCCATGATCGACCGCGTCCTCGACGCACTACAGGAGGCGGACCGAGTAGATCGGATCCACGCCGTCACGTCCCCGAAAGCTCCGGAGACGAAGGTTCACCTGCGCGAGAACCGAGAGACTGGCAAGGATGGACTTGTCGTGCACGCGGGGGCTGGCGGTGGCTACGTCGCCGATCTGAACGACGCCCTGGAGCGGACGGGCACGCCGGCGGTGGCCGTCGCCGCCGACCTCCCACTGCTCTCGGGCGAGGACGTCGACAGGGCCGTCGAGCGCGCGACCGGCGAGTCGCTGTCCGTCTGTGTCCCGCTCGCGCTGAAGCAGGCGGTGGGTGTGAGCGCGGACACGACGTTCGACCACAATGGGACGACGGTGGCGCCGACGGGATTGAACGTCGTCGGGACCGACGCCGACCGCGTCCACGTCGTCGACAGCGAGGCACTGGCGGTGAACGTCAATCACCCGCGAGACCTCGCCGTCGCCCGGACGCTGGCCGCTCGCGACCAGGACTAACCGGGTCGATTTCGACGTCCCGACTCCGTCCCACCCCTTGTCACTCTCCGTCTCTGCCTCCGCGTTAGCGGCAGCAGTCGATAGGAGCGGAAGGTTTCTACGAACCGGCCGAGTGGAATGGAGCATGGACTCCGACGCGCTGGACCGGCTCGATTCCGTGACCCATGGCGGAACGAGCGATCCTAACGTACTGGACTTCAGCGCCAACACGAATCCGCGGTCCCCGTCAGGCGTCGTCGCGGCCTACGACGCAGCGCTCTCGAGCGCACGCCGCTATCCGTCGTCTGACTACCCCGAGTTCCGCAACGCCGCCGCCGAGTACGTCGACTGCGAGGGCCGGCAAGTGCTCCCGACCGCCGGCGGGATGGCCGGGATCCGCCTCGTCGTCTCGACGGTCCTCGAGGACGGCGACGACGCGTTGCTCCCGGCGCCCTCGTTCGGCGAGTACGCGAAGGAGGTGGCGATCCACGGCGGCACACCGACCTTCGTCGCGCACGACGAGATCCTCGACGCCGACCCCGCCGACTACGCGCTCGTCATCGTCTGTACGCCGAATAACCCTACCGGCGAAGCGTGCGAAACGGGGGATCTGCAGGCGTTCGCCCGTCGCTGCCGGAAGGCAAACACGACGCTGCTCGTCGACGAGGCGTTCCTCGATTTCACGGAGCGCCCGAGCCTCGCCGGGGAGCCGGGCGTCGTCGTCGCCCGCTCGCTCACGAAGATGTTCGGGCTGCCGGGACTGCGCGCTGGGTTCCTCGTTGCGACCGGGGACCAGCGCGACCGACTCGACACCGCCCGCGTCCCGTGGGGGCTCTCCACGCCCGCCGCCGCGGTCGGCGCCCACTGTCTGCAACAGGCCGAGTTCGTCCAGGAGACGCGGGCAACTGTCCAGGCGGAGCGCGAGCGGATGGCAGCGCGACTCGCCGCGCGGTTCGACGTGTATCCGTCGGACGCACCGTTCCTCCTGCTCGACGTCGGCGACGAGGACGTCGACGCCATCATCGAATCGGCCCGGGCCGACGGCGTCGCCATTCGCGACGCTCGTAGCTTCCGAACGCTGGACAATCACGTCCGCGTCGCGGTGAAGCGGCCGGACGAGAACGACCAGTGTCTCGCCGCGCTCGATGTCTGACCCCGGGCCCGAATCCAGCCCGCAGTCAGGTACGACGGCCGAGACGGCGGGCCCAGGCGTGTTCGACGCGACGGTGAGCAACGGCCTCTGTCGCCTGCGACGGCCGGATACTCGATTCCTCTCGACCGGATTCGACGGTGGTGAGGTCGTCGCCGACGCGGCATACAACGTGACAGTTCCGGAGGGCTGGCCGGAGCAGCCGCTCAAGCCATACGTCGAGCAGCGGCTGGCGGAGGCCGGCTTCGGGGGCGACTCCGACACCGACGCGCCACCTGTGTTGCTGACGGGCGTGGACCAGGGCCACGCGCACCGCGCTCGCCACGGCCCGGTCGAAGCCGTCGCGACCGTCGGGCTGTCGAACCCGGCACAACTTCCGGTGGATGGTGCTGCGCTCAACGCTTCTGCGGTCGACGTCGGTGCGGGTGACACCGTCGACGGTGCGGCTGCTGAGGCTCCGACGACCGGCGACGGCAACCAGATTGGCACGGTCAACGTGTTCGTCGGAACGACGCGGTCGCTCGCGCCGGGGGCGCTGCCGAACCTCGTCGCCGTCGCCGCGGAAACGAAGGCGACGACGCTGCTCGCGGCGACCGGGTTCCCGGGGACCACGTCGGACGCTATCGTCGTCGGCTGCGACCCGGACGGGGAGGCGGCGTCGTTCTCGGGCGCTGCGACGTCGGTGGGTGCGTCGACGCGAGCCTGCGTCCGCGATGCGATCGGCGCTGCGTTCGAGTCGCGGTATGGCGATGAGTCGGACGCGACGCTCCCGAGTTCCGTCGCCGAGGCCGAGCACGGCGTCGTCACCGACGAGGCGGCGACAGTCGAGCCGATCGTGGGCGCAGACTCGGAGTGATCGACTCCGGTACTGTCGAGTTGGGACTACCGGGGGAGTCGGGGTGCCTCGAATCGACGGATCGGACCGATCCAGGGGGAGACCCCGACACGGCTTGATCGCTCCGTTTTACCTTATAAATGTTCGCGCCAGCTGTCGTCGATCCGTCCGTCCGCAAGCAGTTTCTCGAGGTGCGCGACCGTCGTCGCCCGCGCGAGGTCCTCAACGCCGGTGAGATCCTTGTCGTAGGCGGCGTCCACGACGCCGTCGACGTCGGTGGCGCCGTCGTCGACGGCCGCGAGGACCTTCTCCTCCCGGTCGAGGCGGTGGTCGATCAGGCGGTCGATAGTCGCCACGGGGTCGTCGATGGTCGGTCCATGGCCTGGATGTAGTCGATGTGGGTCGCGCTCCCGGACGCGGCGGAGACTGTCGAGGTAGTCGATGAGGTCGGCGCCGGCGCCGCCGACCACGACGCTCCCCTCGGCGACGGCGAGGTCGCCGACGAGGAGGCGTTCTCGCCCGCTCTCGTCCGCGAACGCGAAGGCGACGTGGTCGCGTGCGTGGCCGGGGGTCGCGACCACGGTCGCCGGCCCGATCTGGTCGCCGTCGGCGAAGGTTCGGTCCGGTTCGACGCCGGTGGCTGTCCGGAACTCCTCGACGAAGTTGGCGTGGGCCCAGACGGTGGCCTCGCCCGACTGGTTCCCCGCATAGTGGTCGACCGCGCCGACGTGGTCCGGATGCGTGTGGGTGACGGCGACGTGGTCGACGCCGTGGGACTCGACGGCAGTCTCGAGGTCCTCCTGGGGTGATGCCGGGTCGACGAGCAATTTCTCGCTGTCTGGACCGCCCGCCGGATCACGGTCGCCCAGCAGGTAGGCGTTGGTCGCACCGGTCGGCGCGCGGGTGTCGACGGGGATGGAGAAACGGCGCATAGCTGCATACGAGCCGGCGGGAACTTAGTCGACGCGCGTGCGGAGCGTCGCCTCGCCGACGCCCGGGATGCGGACGCCGGTCGTGTCGTCGACGACGCAGTACTTCGAGAGGTCGACGACGCCGTCGTCGACTTCCGTGACGGTGTCGTACGGGCGCCCGACGGTGATGTCGCCGGCCTTGCTCCGGCTGATTCCGGGGATCGCCGTCAGCTCGCTCATACTCGCGCTGTTGACGTCGAGCGGGTAGGGAACGCCGGTGACGGAGCGGTAGCCGTGGTCGACGATGGCGACGTCGAGGGTCGTTCCGAGTTCGCGCTCTCCCGGGATGCCCACGAGCAGGGGGTAGGTGCCGAGCTGGCGCCCGAACGTCTTGCCGTCCTGGTGGTACTCCAGGTGGACGTCCGGGAGGACGGTGCCCGGCGGCACGACCCGGTCGAGCATGGGGTTGTCGATGGTCTCGCGGACCTCGCGCTTGTACGCCTGGAACTGCTCCTTGTGGTCGCGGGCGACGTCCGCGCCGGTGTCGGACATCTCCGTGCCGGCGAAGGCCATCACCTGCCGGATGTTGATGCGACGGAGCATCAGCCCCTCGTCGTAGACCGTCTGGAGGAACTCCTTGTTGTGCTCGTACGTCTCCGGCCGCTCGCCCTCGAGTCCGTGGACGAGGTTGATCCCGGGCAGGAGCTTCGGGAGGCGCGGGGAGGCGTCGGGGCCGGTCGACGGGCCGGTCACGCGGTCGGGATCGCTCATCGAGACCGTGCCGGAACCGCCGCCACGGTCAGGGTCGTCGCCGGGACGCCAGCCGCCCTCCTCGTTGACGACGCGGACGGCCTCGAGGCACTCCTCGGCCGTGACGAGGAGGTTGTTCTGCTCCTGCACGACGGGGTCGGCGGATTCGAGGCCGAACGCGGCGGTATCGCCGGGCGTGTTGTGCTCGGCGATGACCCGGATGGCCTCCCGCGACTTCTCGGGGTAGTCCGTGATAGTCACCGGGTTCATGTTGTCGAGGTGGAGCGTCTCCAGGCCTGGGGCGACCTCGCGGATGCCGCCGTAGAGGTCACGGAGCGCATCCGGATTGGGGGCCTCGCCGTCGCCGCCGAACGCGAGAATGTCGGCCTGGCGGCCGAGCCGGAAGTGGCGCGCGCCGCGGTCGTACAGCTCGCCGACCTCGCCGACGACGGAGCTCGCGTCGCGGAACGCCGGGTCGCCGTACAGCGGTTCCGTACAGAAGGAACAGCGGTAGGCGCAGCCGCGGGAGGTCTCCATCTCGCAGATGAGGTAGTCGGGATGGTTCGGATGCTGCTCGACGACGAACGCGCCGTCGCGGGCCCAGCGGTCGACCTCGCGGTTGGCGCGCATGCGGTCGTTGAACCCCTCGAGCCCGGCGTCGACGAGGTCGAACGCGGCCGCCTCGACGTCGCCCTTCGCGACGAAGTCGTAGTCGAGGTCGTCGCGCTCCATCTCCTGGGCGCCGGCGTTCTCGTCGCCGACGCCGAAGCGGACGGGGCCGCCGAGCAGCGTCGTGCCGTTCGCGGTCCAGGCGAGTTCGCGCACCTCGTCGGGCTCTGCGGGGGTCCCACCGACGTACTTGCCGGGGACGGTCATCCCGCCGACGTAGATGAACAGCTCCGCGTCGGCGACGTCGCCCCACTTCTGCCGGTCCTCGCGGAGTTCGTCGATGGTGTGATACGTGATCGCCGATTCGGGGACGCCAGCGTCGACGAGCGCGCCGGCCGTGTACCGCGGATACGTGGAGATGTACGGCGGCACGCCGAAGTGAGCCGGCTCGTCGACGTACCCGTCGACGATGGTGACGTCGAGGTCAGCCGGGTCGGTCATGATACTTCCTACTACTCCCCCGATACGGTAAAGGAATGTGGATGGTGGGGCAGCGCCGCGACGAATGTCGGCCCATCAGACGTAGATCTCGCCGAACGACTCCGGCGCGTGTTCGAAGTCGGCCCCTGTCGCGGTGTGCTTCCAGGTCGCGTAACACGCCCCCAGCGCGTCGAGCGCGTCGTCGTACGCGCTGGCCTTGACGCGACGGGCGCGGGCGTCGTCGCTGGCAGGACCTTCTCCGTTAGCACGCTCCCCGTCGCCGGCGAACGCGACGCCCGCGCCCTCGAGCGCGTGCAGGTTCTCCAGACGGGCCTGCAGGTGACCATTCCGGCGTCCCTTGTACCCATCCGGGTTCGCGTCGAGTTCGCGGAACACCTCCGAGGGATACGTTTCGAAGACGACGACGGACCGGTCCGCCACCGGTTGCATCGGCACGACGGCGACGTCACCGGCGATGGACTTGTCGCGCTCGGCGTCGACGCCATCGGTCTCGGCCTCGACGCCATCGGTCTCGGCCTCGACGCCGTCGGTCTCGACCCCCTTGCCCGTGACGAGCGGGCGGAGCACGTCCCGGATCCCGTAGAACGTGAGTTCCTTCATCCGCCAGTCGACCGGCGAGAGTCCGACAGCGTCGACGTCACGGGCGGCGACCGCCGTCGCGTCTTCGTAGGCGGCGTCCATCGCGTCGTAGAACCGTTTCGCTGGCCGGGCCGCCTCCTCGCCGGCGCCTGCGGAGAGGTCGACGTCGAGGGTTTCGGGGAACCGCGCGACGAACTCGGTCCACTCGGTCGCGTCCGTGACGTCGCTGGCGACGCCGAAGGGGAAATCGAGGCCGAACGCTGCGTCCTCCTCGCCGGCGATGAAGCATCTGAGGCGTTCGAGGGTCTCCTCGCGCGCTGTGGGGTCTCCCTCGAAGAAGTCGACCGCGGGTTCGAGGGTGTCGACGGCGAGTCGGTCGCCCTCGGCCCCCGGCACGCCCGCAGCGATCCAGACGTTTCGACCCGCGTCGCGGGCGGCCGCGCTGAAGTCGATCCCATAGACCCTGTCCGGCGGTTCGCTCATGCACCTTGCTCGGTACCGGCAGACAAAAGATGGACTGTTCGCGGTTCGGTTGCCAGTCGGTCGCCGGCGGTCACTTCCCCCATCGCCCGAAGGCCAATGTTGATTAGTTCCCCTCCCCAACCAGTTGGTATGCCTGCGACGAAGGAAGTCAAGTGCGAGAGCGAGGATTGTGAACTCGATATGTTCGAAAACCACTACACCTACGACATCGCCGACGACCACACCGTGGCGGACCTCAACTGCCCCCTCTGTGGCGGCGATTCCCTCCGCGAAATCGAGGTGTAGGCCGGTGCGACTGCTCGACACGGGCCGGGAGGCGGTTCGAAACGTCCTCGAAACCGTCGGTCGCGGCTGGAGCAAGCTCCAGGAGCGCCGCCCGCTGTCGTACGACCTGCTCGAGAGCGACGACGCCTACCTCGTCGTGTTCGACGCTCCCGGCGTCCGTGGCGACGACGTGCAGGTCCAGTTCATGGAGAACACCGTCGAGGTCCGGCTCGACCGCTTCCGCGACGTCCGTGACGGACTCGAATTAGTATTCCCGGGTCGCGGCCTGACACTGTCCGGCTCGGCGGAGCTGCCGGCCGACGCCAGCGTGGAGCCGTCCGGCGCGAACGCGACGCTGACGCGCTCCGGCACGCTGCAAGTCGAGATTCCAAAGGACGAGCGCGCCGAAACCGTCGAGGTCGATGAGGAAGGCGAAGAGGCCGGCGACGGCGGCGAGGACGCCGATGATGGCAGCAACACCAGCGACACCAGCGACGCCAACGACGCCTGAGCCGGACCGCCTCCGACTTCGTAGTCGCTATCTGTTTTCGACCTGCATTCCCTCGACTATCTCGAACTCCTCGTCGCCGCCGAAGCGCGTGGGGTCGAACGCGTCGATGGTCCCCTTAGCCAGTCGCTCCTCGTCGTCCGTCGCCCGGGCGATCGCCTGTTCGGCCAGGCGCTCGGCGTGGCCGGGTGCGCGCATGAACCCGTGGCCCTGCCAGCCGGTCGCGACGATGACCCCCGGCGTGATTTCGCCCAGCAGCGGGTCGCCGTCCGGCGTCGCCGTGCAGAGCCCGGCCCAGGCGCGTTCGGGGTCGATCTCGTGGCCCGCGCGCTGCCGGACCGCCTCGCTCACGTTCTCGACGAACCAGTCGTCGCCGTCGCGGTCGTACGTCTCCGGGTCGGCGGGCACCGGCTCGGTGCCGTCGCCGGCGAGGAGGCCGGTGGGATGCGGGCGGAGGTACACCCCCGCGGTCGCGTCGTACGTCATCGGCCCGTCGAACGCGCCGCGGCTCGTCAGCGCCTGGACGCGATAGGGGACCGTCGCCAGCGACACCCCGGCGTCTGCCAGCAGGCTCGGCGTGTGCGCGCCGGTTGCGACGACGATCGCGTCGAACTCACGGCACGTCGCGTCCCCGTCGGGGTCGACGACCAGCGCCGGCGGGTCGGTCGCGAGAACGTCCCGGGCGTCACCCGTCGCGACAGGGTCCGCCGGGCTTGGACCCTCACCGACAGCCGAACTCGCGAGCGCGACGGGGGCGCCCTCGTGGACGGTCGCGCCCGCCGCGCGTGCGCGGTCGGCCATCGCGGCGGTGTACGCTTCCGGGTCGACGTAGCCCGCGCCCGTTGCCACCGCGGCCGTCGCGAGGTCGTCGGTTTCGAGGGGAAACCGCCGCCCGAGCTCGGCGGGATCGACCTGGGTCACGTCCTCGCCGTGCGCGCGCATGCGCTCGACCATCTCCGGGACAGCGTCCGCACCGTCGTCCCCTTCCTGGACCGCGATGACGTACGGGCACTGCGTGAACGCGAACCCGACGTCGGCGGCGAAGCGGCGGAATCGGTCCATCGAACGCCCCGCGATTTCGGCGTCAATCGCGTCGGCGTACGCGTCGTAGAGGACGCCCGCGGCGCGCCCGGAGCTACCACTGGCGACTGCGTCGCGTTCGAACAGCCTCACGTCAGCACCGCGCTCGGCGAGGTCGCCGGCCGTCGTCACCCCGACGGCACCGCCCCCGACGACCGCGACGTCGACTTCCATACCCGTGGCTTCGCGGGCCGGCACTTAGCCTGTTCGGGAAGTATCGGTCGGGAAGTATCGGTCGGGAAGTATCGGTCGGGAAGCGTCGATCGGGAAGCAGCGACAGCGACGAGGGTGGTGGCGATGTCGCGGCACTCCCCCGCGAAAAAGCGGGTCGCCTGCGGTTACGTGCCGAACTCGTCGAGGCCGCGGGCGGGGTAGCCGACGACCGCGTCGGCCCCGGCGGCTTTCAGGCCGGTGACGCGGTCGGCGACGGTGTCGGGTGTCCCGACGAGCGCGTAGTCGCGGACGGCCTTCGAGAGCACGTCGCGGGCGCGACCCTCGGCGTCGGCGTCCGTGGCGGCGTCGTCCGGCAGCGCGTTGGCGACGGGACGGCGCCGGGCGGTGTACGGCCCGACGGCGTCGAGCACGGCGTTCTCGTCGTCGGTGAGGACAGTCGGTGCGTAGACGACGACGTCACCATCGAAGCCGGCCGCGCGGAGCGCCTGCAGATCGCGGTCGGTCGACCGCGAGAGCAGGTCGTACTGGGTCCCCCCGGCGGCCATCGCGACGCGCTCGACGCCCTCAGTGCCGACCCACGCGTCCGGCGCCTGCTCTCGGGCGGCGCCGAGTCGCGGAGCGACGGCGCGCTGCTGCTCCTCAGGTGAGAGGTATGCACTGTGGCCCGCGACCAGGACCCGGTTGACGGTCGGCGGGAGACCCGCGACCAGCGAGTCGTCGCCGAGCGGGTCGAAGCCGTCGGCGCGGACGGGCGTCGTGACGTAGACGTCGTTCTCGGCGGCGAGCGCGCTCAGCGTCTCCGGGTCCGGGAGATGCTCCCGGCCCTCGTAGTCGATGGCGAGCGTGTCGACCGGGAGCGTCGCCGCTCGTGAGACGTCACACTCGGTGGGCTTCAGCGCTACGGCGTCGAGTCCGGTACTCTTGACTGGGTGCTCTTCGGTTAACATCGGTGGTCACCGCCGAGACAGGCGTCGCTTGGGGAGAATTCGTTACCGTTGCGGAACGCGATCCATTGCCTGTGCGGCCATGTGAATTTAGTTAGCGGCGAGAGCCTGTTAAGCGCATCGGGGCGCGGCAATATTAGCGGTTCGTGGTATGTGTTCGCCTAACAATTGGAAGAATAATGTGAGTCACAGTCAACCATTCATCGCGAACTAGATCACTCGATAGCGACGAAAACCGGATCGCCGAGCGATAGCGCTTCTTCGGTTTACGAGCCATCGTCGCTGGCGTTTGTTCAGTAGTCGTTGTCAGCGACACCACTCAGCATGTTTTGAAAGCTCCAGCCGTTGAGGCGGTCGTTTTCAGCGTAGTTTGTTTGGTCGTCGTTGCTGCTGTAACCACTCAGCATGCCCAGAAAGCCCCAGCCGCTGAGACGGTCGCTTACTGTGTGGTTTGCTCGGCTGTCGTCGCTTTCGACACCACTCGGCATGCCCAGAAAGCCCCAGCCGCTGACCGGTCGCGCTGCTCG
>JBDGPU010000025.1:6111-13069 GCA_042219525.1 Halopenitus sp. | reverse complement strand
CCCGAGGGGTCGGTCTCGTAGAGGCGGGGTTCGCCGTCCTCGATGCCGCCGATGATGAGCGCGACGCCGAACGGGCGCGCGCCGCCGACCTGGGTGTACTGCTGGATGTGGTCGGTGATCTCCTTCGTCAGCGACTCGACACCGACGGGCTCGCCGAAGCGCAGGCGGCTGACCTGCGCCCGTCGGCGCGCGAAGTCGATCAGCTGGCGCGCGTCGGCGACGTGGCCGGCGGAAGCGATGCCGATGTGGTCGTCGGCCTTGTGGATCTTCTCGACGCTCTCCGCCTTCATCAGCGGGGAGCGGGTCCGCTTGTCGGCGGCGAGGACGACGCCGTCCTCCGCGCGGATGCCGACGCTCGCCGTGCCGCGCTTGACGGCCTCGCGAGCGTATTCGACCTGGTACAGTCGACCGTCGGGCGAGAAGATCGTGATGCCGCGGTCGTACGCCTGCTGTTGGGCTTGTCCCTGCATAGTATCACTCGAGATCGTGCTGCGTCGCGCCGACAACGCCCGAGTCGGTCAGCACGTCGACCGCGTCGTCTCGCTCGACGACCGGGTACTCGGACCCCGCGAACACAGCGTTTCTCTTGGAGTGGTCTCGGCTCGCACGACCCATATATCTTTCTTCACAGGCACGTACCGTCCCCGAAATCCCGCGAACGTGGATCCCGACTGGTTCCTCGTCGACGGTGGAGACGGACGCGATCGCTGCGCGCGCTTGCTCGACGTGGCCGTGGCGAGCTCTAACGATCGCTTCGCCGTCCCCGTCAGCGAACTCGAAAGTCAACAGCTTCAGGTCGGCGTCCGCGCTGCCCGCGTCACCGAGGAGGTTGCCGGCGGCGTACCAGAGCGCGCGCTGGAACGACCCCCGCGAGAAGCTCGCGTCAGGGTTCGATTCGATACCGATGGCGACGTACCGCCACCGCGGTCGCAGGTGTTTCGGGAGGTGTTTCATGAGTGTGGGGTTACTCGCCGGAGTTCCCGTCGTCGATTCGCTCGGCGACCAGCACGCCGATCTGGTCGTGGACGCGCTCGACGGTGGTGATGGCGTAGCCAGCGTCGGTGAAGCAGTCGACGAGGTGGCCGACGGTCGAGGGGTCGTCCACCTCGGGACTGTAGAACTCGGCGGCCGGGTCCGGGGAGCCGAAGAACATCACGTCGCCGAGAACGATCCGCTCCGGCTCGAAGTCGGCCATGACCTCGATGGCTTCGCGTTTCTCCGCGTCGGAGAGGTGGTGGAGCGCGAAGTTCGACACGACGACGTCGGCCGGGCCCGCGTAGTCGGGCTCGCGGAACGTCCCCTCCGCCGTTTCGACGTTGTCGAGTTCGCGGTCGGCGATCTTCTCACGCGCCTGTTCGAGCATGCCCGCGCTCACGTCGCGCAGGACCACGCGGTCCGCATCGGGCGCAAGCGACAGGCCGATAGCACCGGTGCCGGCGCCCAGGTCGATGACCACGTCGTCGGCGTCGGGGGCCGCGTGCTCGATGACGAGGTTCGCACACGCGTGGTACTCGTCCGTCTTCGATTCGTCGTACTCCGCCGCCTTCGCCGAGAATCGCTCGGCGTGTTCCTCAACGCTCTTCTTCATATCGTCCACGTTCGACGCCGGGTGCAATGAACTCCTCGGAGCGTCGCCGCCGGTTCTCGGCGACCAGTTCGCCCCAGGCGGCCAGCCCCGCCTCGACCTGTTCGGCCGTGAAGCCGATGGCCTCGCCGACCGCGCGGAGTTCGTGGGGTGCTCGCAGCTCCAGGTGGGAACTCGCGTTCGCGCTGACGACGTATGGCGCGTCGAAGTGGTCGACGATCTCGCGGAGCTTCCGGAGGTCGGAGAGCGCTTGCACGCGCTCGCCGCCAGTCGTTCGGAGGACGGGCCCGAAGTCGAACTCGACGTACGTCCGGTGGGTGTCGGCCGCCTTCGCGAGCACGTGGTTGAAATCCCCGCGGTCGGCCATCGGCCGCGTCAGCACGTCCACGCTGTCGTCCTCGACGGCAAACCGGTTCATCGCGTTGTCGCCGCCCGCGACGAGCAGGACGGTGACGTCGGTGCGGAAGTTGCCGACGGCGCCGCCCGCGCTCCCGGGGTCGCTTTCGCGGATCTCGGCGCCGTCTACGACGTCGACGTCGTACTCCTCGCGGACCGCCTCGGCGTCGAACTCGGCGTCGCGCGTGCGGACCACGACCCCCTGGTAGCCCTGTCGGGCCGCGGTGCGAGCGAATCGCGCAACCGTCGCGTCGCCGTCCGGGTGCGCGTGGACCGCTTCGTACATAGACCAGGGTTCGAGGGCGGGGGGCTTGGCCGTTGCGCTTCGGGGTGTCGCTTATAAAAAGGCGCTATCTCAGTCCTCGTCGACCAGTTCGGGGTCCGTCGCCGCCTCGACGACGTCGACGGCGGCCCGGTTCTCCGCAACGTCGTGGACGCGGACGATGTCGGCCCCGTGTTCGACGGCGACGGCGGTGCCTGCGACGGTCGCGTGCTCCCGCGCTCCCGGGTCGCAGTCGACGCCGCCGAGGAAGGACTTGTGGGAGTGGCCGACGAGCACCGGACAGCCGAGCGCCGCGAACTCGTCGATTCGGCCGAGCAGCTCGAAGTCCTCCGAAGGCGACTTGCCGAAGCCGATGCCGGGGTCGACGATGACGTTCTCGCGCGGGATACCCGCGGTCTCCGCCAGAAGGAGCCGCTCCTCGAGGACGCCGAGCACGTCCTCGACCACGTCCTCGTACTCGACCTCGTGGTCGGGGTCGACCGGCGCCTCCAGGCTGTGCATCACGACCACCGGACAGTCGTGCTCGGCGACGACTTCGCGCATCTCCGGGTTCTCCAGCCCGGTCACGTCGTTGATGACGTCGGCTCCGGCCTCCAGGGCGGCCTCCGCGACCGCAGGCTTGCGCGTGTCGACCGAGACGAGCACCTCGTCGTCGGCGACGGCGTCGACCTCCTGTGTTGCCTCGATGACGGGGACGACGCGCTCGACCTCCTCGTCGACCGGGACTTCCTTGGCGCCCGGTCGGGTCGACTCGCCGCCTACGTCGATGACGTCCGCGCCCGCTTCGACCATCCGCTCGACGCCCGCGACGGCGTCCGCGAAGGCCTCGTGGCGCCCGCCGTCGTGGAACGAATCTGGCGTGACGTTGAGGATGCCCATGATGGCGGTGCCGTCCGTCCAGGGGTAGTCGGCCGCCGATTCGCTGTCGGTCTCACTGTCGTCGACGCGGATCCCGAGTTCGCGCCGGAGCTTCTCGCCGACTTCCGGAAGCCCGTACGGCTGGTCGCCGAGCGCGTCGACGAAGCGCTGGAACTCCGACATCGTCGCGGCCATCACGACGTCGATCAGTTCGCCGCCGGTGTCGATGCCGGAGACGGCACACTCGCCGCCGAGCGCGAGGAGCTGCTGCTTGCAGTAGTTCGCCTGCCGCGGTTCGAGCTGGGTCTTCACGACGCGATGGTCGAGCTTCCCGCGCATGTGGCGAACCCCCGGCGGGGAGACGTCGGCGTCCTCGAGCGTCGCGGTGGCCTCGTCGATGCTATCGACGTCCTTCGGGACGAACTGGCGCGTGTAGGTCGCGCGCGCTTCGGAGACGGCGAAGAGAGAACCGGTCAGGAGCACACAATCTTCCGGCCCCGCGGCCTCGCGAGCCTGGCGGAGCGCGCCCTGCACCGACGCGCCGGCGTGGACGTCATCGACGCCCGCCTCCTCGAAGACGGTCGCGAGCACGTCGGGGTCCTCCGCGCGCTCGAGGTCCGGCTCGCAGGTGTAGACCACGTCGGGCGTCGGGAGGTTCTCGACGGAGCCGGGATGGTCCTTGTCGTGCATCGCCGCGAAGACGAGGTGGAGGTCGTCGTACTCGTACGTCGAGAGGGTGTCGGAGAGCGTGGCGCACGCGGCCGGGTTGTGTGCGCCGTCGAGGATGACGTACGGTTCCGTGCCGAGCACCTCGAAGCGCCCGGGCCAGTGCGCGCGGGCGAGCCCGTCGTGAACGGCGTCGTCGGAGAGGGGTCCTGCAGCAAGCGCGTCGATTTCGAGCACCTCGGCCGCTCGCCTCGCGACGGCGACGGCGAGTCCCGCGTTGGTCGCCTGGAACTCGCCCACGAGCGGGATCCGCGCATCGTAGTCCCAGTCCGGGCCGTGGAGCTCGATGCTCGCGTCGCTCGGGCCTAGCCGGCCCTCGTAGCTCGCGTGCACGTCCGCGTCCGTCCGCGGATCGACGACGCCCGGCCCGTCCACGGTCGTCAGGTCGCTGCCGGTCTCCGCCACGATTTCGCTGACGACGTCGAGCGCCTCGCCGCCGCAGGCGGTCACCATCGGCGTGCCGCCCTCGGCGATGGCGGACTTCGTGCGCGCGATCTCCTCGATGGAGTCGCCGAGGACCGACGTGTGCTCCAGCGAGACGTTCGTGATCGCCGTGACGGCGGGCTCGATCGCGCTGGTGGCGTCGTACTCGCCGCCCATCCCGACCTCGAGGACGGCGACGTCGACGTCGCGGCGCGCGAACTGCCAGATCCCCATCGCAGTCACGACCTCGAAGAACGTGAGCGGGTTGCCGTCGGCCGCGCGGTCGACGAGCCAGGGTTTGACTTCGGCGACGAATTCCACGATCGCGTCGTCGCTCATCGGGTGGCCGTCGACGCGGACGCGCTCGGAGAGGTCGGTCAGGTGCGGGGAGGTGTAGAGGCCGACGGAGAGCCCGGCTTCGCGCAGCACGGATTCGGTCATGCGTGCGGTGCTGCCCTTGCCGTTGGAGCCGGCGATCTGGAGGAAGTCGACGTCCTCGCCGGGGTTCCCGAGGTGGTCGAGGAGCGCCTCGACCGACTCCGTCCCGGGCTTGACGGAGAACCGCCGCAGGTCGAAGAGGAAGTTCGCGGCCTCGTGGTAGCGCATGGTTGATGGGTCGGCGGGGGTTCGCTTAGGCGTAACGGACCGCGAATTCTGCGAGGTGGTCGGAGTCTTCGTTGTCGCCAGCAACACCACTCAGCATGCCCAGAAAGCCTCAGCCGCTGAGGTGGTCGGTTTTTGCGTGGTTTGGTTGGTTGTCGTCGTAAGCGACACCACTCGGCACACCCAGAAAGCCCCAGCCGCTGAGGCGGTCGCGCTGCTCGCTGCGCTCCTCACCCGACTCACTCGCTCCCTTCGGTCGCTTGTTCGCCGGGTTGCGGTGCTTGCATCGCAGGGCGTCCCGCTCAGCGGCTGCCCCTTTCAGTCCCACCCAGGAGTGGTAGCCGGGCGTCGCTCGCGGCAGCTGGCGGGCAGTCGCGGCGCGGCGGCGGTGGCGCGCGCGAGCAACGCGTGCGAGGGAGGGCGGGGCGCGCCGCCCGGTGCTGGGCCGGCGCGCCCCGGCCGAGGCTGGGGAGGACTGAGGAGTGCGGTTGCCGTGCGGTGCTGTCGCTGTCGCGGTTGCTGTTGCGGTCCTGGCGGACTGAAAGGGCGACGGCCGGTCGCGCCGGAGGGGAGTCGCTGAGCCGACCTCTATCCACGCCGGGTGGTGCGGAGAGGCGTGGATATGTCGCTCAGCGACCGCGAGCGGCCGAGGGCTTTCTGGGCGTTTGCGTTGCTGGCAAGCGAAGCAGCGTCTGCACCCTTATATACAGTTTATAAATAAGAGCAGCCCAGGGCTTTCGAGAAGTCTGCGCTGCTACCGAAGCGATCAGTGTCTGCACTCGCCAATCCAGTGGATGAGAAAGTGCCGTCAAGAACCCTCACGCAGTCTCCGAAAACAAACGCGATCACTGTTCAACCCGGTTCCCCGACAACAAATGAGCCAAACGACCGAAGGGGAAGCGTAAAATGCCAGTCCGTCACCACAACAGACGTGAAACGCATTCGCCTGGGAAACAACGTCTTCGAGGGGCAGAACAACGCCTATCTCCTCAACGGCGAGACGACGGCGCTGATCGACACCGGGGTCGCCATGCCCGGCGTCCGTGCGACGCTGGAGGGCGGCCTCGCGGACGCGGGGCTCGACGTCGCCGACCTCGACGAGATCTATCTCACCCACTGGCATCCCGACCACGCTGGACTCGCTGGCGACCTGCAGGCCGACAGCGGCGCGGACGTCTACGTCCACGAGGCCGATGCCCCGCTCGTGTCCGGCGAGGAACCGCTCTTCTTCGAGGACGAGGCGGCCCAGGAGCGCGTCTTCGACGACTGGGGCATGCCGGCCGATGCTCGCAAGGAGCTGCGGAACTTCGCCGGCGGCGACGACCACGGGCTCACGGGTCGCATGCCGGAGGTAATCCCCTTCTCCGACGGCGAGCGCTTCGAAATCAACGGCGTCGGACTCGAGGCCGTCCACCTGCCGGGGCACTCGGCCGGCCTGACGGCGTTCGCGTTCGACGCGTCCTCGATGGCCGCGTCGCTGGAGAGTACAGGACCGAACGCCGACACGGAGGACCTCTTCGGGGACGGCGGCATGCAGGCGTTCGTCGGCGACGCTATCCTCCCGAAGTACACGCCGAACGTCGGCGGCGCGGACGTCCGCGTCGACAACCCCCTGGAGAAGTACGCCGAGAGCCTCGTCCGGATCATCGAGCGCGACTGGGAACGCGCCCATCCCGGGCACCGCGACGCGATCGACCACCCGAGCCGACGCGCGGCGGTCATCCTCGAACACCACCGCGAGCGAACCGATCGCGTCGTCGACGTCCTCGCCGAACACGGGCCTGCGGACGCCTGGACCGTCTCCGCGCACCTCTTCGGCGACCTCCACACGATCCACATTCTCCACGGTCCGGGGGAGGCCTACGCGCACCTCGACCACCTCGTGGACGCGGGCGTCGTGGCGCGGGAGGGCACCGAGTACAGGCTCGTGAAGGCCGAAGCGGACGTCGACGTCGACACGCTGTTCCCGGAGACGCGGTTCTACGGAGCCGTCGAGGGCGAAACGGAAGGCGAGTAGGCGGCGAGGTCACGAGTAGGCGGCGAGGTCACGAGTAGGCGGCGAGGTCACGAGTAGGCGGCGAGGT
>JBDGPU010000025.1:0-6011 GCA_042219525.1 Halopenitus sp. | reverse complement strand
CGGGTCGCGGACCGGCCGGAACGAAGACCGGCCGCAAACCGTCGCAACCGGGTACTTTTTACTGTGACTCCGCGCACGTATTGCCATGTTTATCGTGGTCGTCGGAGCCGGAAGCATCGGGCGCCCCTTCATCGAGATGGCGACGACCGAGGGCAACGAAGTCGTCGTCATCGAGAACGACGAGGAACGTGCGAACGACGCCGCAACGAGCTTCGACTGTCTCGTCATCCACGACGACGCCACGGTCAAGGACACGCTCGAGGACGCGGACGTCGAGGACGCGGACGTGCTGGTCTCGACGACCGACCACGACGCGACGAACGTGATGGTCTGCCTGCTGGCCCGTGAACTCGAGGTTCCGTCGGTCGTCTCCGTCGTTCACGACGCCGAGCACATGCCGCTGTTCGAGCGCATCGGCGTCAACACGATGGAGAACCCCCAGCGGCTCATCGCCGAGCACCTCTACCGGTCCGCCAAGCGGCCGTCCGTCGTCGATTACATGCAGATCGGCGAGGAGGCCGAGGTGTTCGAGGTCGAGGTCGGCCCGGACGCGCCTATCGACGAACTGACCCTCTCGGAGGCGGCCGAAGCCGGCTACCTTGGAGAGGAGCTGCTCGTCGTCGCCGTCGACCGACCGGACGGCGAGGGACCGATCACCCCGCGCGGCGGGACGCGAATTCACAGCGGCGACGTGTTGACCGTCTACTCCAGTTCGGGAGTCCCCGAGGACGTAACCGACGTCTTCGGCCACGTGCAGTGATGTTCCGGACGCTGCATTCGGCGGACGTCCCCACCGACATCGCGACCGTCGCCCGCGACGTCGGGTCGCTCGTCGCCCTCCAGGCCGCAATGATGGCGTTCTCGGCACTGGTCGCGCTCGGGTTCGGGGAGCGATACGTCGCGGTCGGCTTCCTCGGCGCGGCGCTGATCACCGCCGTCGTCGGGCTGGCCGCGCGGTCGACGTTCGCCGACGCGCCCGCGCCGCGCATGAAACACGGCATGTTGATCGCGTCGACCGGCTGGTTCGCGACGGCCTGTTTCGGCGCGCTGCCGTTCTTCCTGTCCGCGCACGTCGTGCCGGCGAGCGTCATGCAGGGGTACGTCCCGGCTGGCGCCGCCTACTCGAGTTCCAGCCTTGCGACGTTCACGAACCCGCTCCACGCCCTCTTCGAGAGCATGAGCGGGTGGACCGGAAGCGGGCTCACGATGGCCACGCACGAACCGTCGCTGCCGCGAGCGATCCAGTGGTGGCGCTCGTTTATCCAGTGGGTCGGCGGCGTCGGCGTCATCGTCCTCACCGTCGCCATCCTGGCCCGCCCGGGGAGCGGGAGTTATGCGCTCTACCGGAGTGAGGCACGCTCGAAGAAGATCCACCCGAGCATCGTCTCGACGGTGCAGACGGTCTGGAAAATCGTCGTGGCCTACACGGCACTATCGACGGTGCTGCTGTTCGCCGCCATCTCCCGGAGCGAGTACGGCGAGCGCGTCTCCACCGGCGAGGCCGCCTGGCAAGCGCTCAATCATGCAATGACCGGGTTGACGACGGGCGGGTTCAGCGTCACCGACAACTCCATCGCCACGTACGGCTCGCCGCTCGTCGAATCCGTGTTGTTGCCGATCATGACCCTCGGGGCGATCGCGTTCCCAGTCCACTACACCGTCGTCGCCGACCGGAACCCGCGGGAGCTACTTGCCGACCTCCAGACCCGGTGGCTGTTCGGTCTCCTGGTCGGCGGCGGCGCACTCCTCGCCGTCCAGAATCTAATCTCCATCCCGATCGCCGGTGCCGCGTTCGGCGGGGACGTCGCCGTGCTCGGGCTATCGCCGGCCGAGACCGACGCCGCGCGCGATTCGATCTTTCAGTTCGTGAGTGCGCTCTCGGCCACCGGCTTCCAGTCGGCCCCGATCGGCGACTGGAGCGCGGGCGGCAAGTTCATCACGAGCACAGCGATGCTCATCGGTGGGGCGGCGGGGAGCACGGTCGGCGGTATCAAGATCATCCGGGCGTACATGGTCGGCCGCGGCGCGATCTGGCAGTTCTCCCGGGCTTTCCTGCCGGCGAACGCGATCCCCGTCGCCCGCATCGACGGCCGCGTGCTGAACCGCAACCAGATGGATCAGGAGTTCGGCGAGGCCGCCATCGTCAGCCTGCTCTGGATCGGCTTCCTGGCGCTCGGGAGCCTCGTCCTCGTCAACCTCGCTGGGCCACAGTTCACCTTCGCCGACGCGCTCTTCGAGGTCGCGAGCGCGCAGGGCAACGTCGGTCTGTCGACGGGGATCACCGGCCCGAACATGGCCTCCTCCGCCAAGCTGATGTTCGTGTTCAACATGTGGATCGGCCGGCTGGAGATCATCCCGGTGCTGGCGCTGGCCCGGTCGGTGATCTACGGACTCGGGCCCTGAAGCGGTCCAAGCGCAGCCCCCGGCCGACGTTCGGTTCTACGTTAAAAACCGCGACGGTCCCCTGCGACGGATCTCTACCCTACTTATTCCAGAAGCCGCCAGTGAAGACGACGAGGACGGGCAGGATCTCAAGGCGCCCGATCCACATCAGGAACACGAACAGGACCTTGGTCGTCGCGGGGAACTTGAGGTAACTTCCGAAGGGCCCGACGAGGCCGAAGCCCGGGCCGATGTTCCCGAGCGTCGCGATGCTCGCGCTGATAGCTTCCAGCGGCGTGAGCGTGAGGCCGACGCGGCTCGCGTCGACGCTTATCAGGACCACGGCGACCGCGAACATGGCGAGGTAGAACAGCGAGAAGGCCATGATCGCCCGGATGGCATCCTCGTCGACGATGGTTCCGCCGAGGCGGATCGGGCGAACCGCGTCCGGATGCGACGTGGTGAACAGCTCTCGTTTTGCAGCCTTAACGATGATGAGCCAGCGGATGACCTTGATCCCACCACCGGTCGACCCTGCCGAGCCACCGATGAACATCGCGAACAGCAGGACCAGCTGCCCGCTCGTCCCCCATTGTGCGAAGTCGCTGCTGGCGTACCCGGTCGAGGTCATCAGCGAGACGACCTGGAACGCGGCCTGTCGGACCGAGTTCCCGAAGACGCCCTGCGTCACCCCGCCGAGAGTGAGCGTCGGCGCGCCGCCGAAGAACAGCAGGACGCTCGTGACTGCGGTCAGCGCGCCGAGTGCGCCGACGTAGGCACGGAACTCGTGGTCCTCGACGACGTAGTGGAACTCGCGCTCGAAGACGTGCCAGAACAGCGCGAAATTCGTCCCGGCGACGACCATGAACGGGATGACGAGCCACTGGACGGCCGCTGAGTAGGCTGCGATGCTGTCAGCCTCCGGCGAGAACCCGCCCGTCGGCAAGGTCGTGAACCCGTGCGCGACGGCGTCGTAGAAGTCCATCCCCGGCGCGAAGCCGCTCAGGTGCAGCCCGTAGAGGAGGGCGATGTAGAGAACGGTGAACGCCAAGTACGCGCCCCAGAGCGCGCGCGCTGTCTCGGCGATCCGCGGCGTGAGCTTCTGTAAATGCGGGCCCGGCGCCTCCGACTCCATGAGCTGGGCGCCGTTGACGGCGACCTCGGGCAGGATGGCGACCATCAGCACGATGATCCCCATCCCGCCGAGCCACTGGGTGAGCTGGCGCCACATCATGATCGCCCGAGAGTGGGTCTCGAAGGAGATGTCGCCCATCACCGTCGCCCCGGTGGTGGTGAAGCCCGACATCGACTCGAAGAGCGCGTTGATCGGGCTCGCGAGCGTGGACGCAGTTCCGTAGCCCGCGATCACGTAGGGGATCGCGCCGAAAACGGCGACCGCCAGCCAGGCGAGCGACACGAACAGCAGCGCCTCCCGCGGGCCGAGGTCCTTGCCGCTGTCCAGCTGCTCGAGTCCCAGGCCGACCACGACGACGATCGCCATCGACGCCAGGAAGGTCCACAGCCCGTCGCCGTACACTAAGGCGACGGCGACCGGAACGAGCATCGTCACCGCGAGCGCATTGATAACCATCCCGGTCAGGGCCACGCTCTTGCGCCAGTCGACTTTCAGCGAGCCCGACATTGGCTCACCTCGCACCGTTGCATGGGTCGAAAATCATATCGGCCACGCAAGAAACCTCCGAGACTGATCGAGCCGAGAGGATCTCTACAAAGAGCGCCCTGGACGCCGACAGCCTACCGGGCAACTACAGCCTTCCAGGCATCTACAGCCTTCCGGGCAACTACAGCCTTCCAGGCATCTACAGCCTCGAGGTGGCTTCCTCGACGGCCGCCGCGTCGACGAAGGCCACGACGTTGTCCCCGACCTGGACCTCCGTGTCCCCGCGTGGAACCACGAACTCCCCGTCACGGATAATCGCCCCGATGACGACCCCGTCCGGCAATTCGCCGATGGCGTCCTTGATCTGCCGGCCCCCCAGCACGCTCTCGGCGTCGACCTCGACCTCGATGACCTCCGCCTTGTCCGTCTCGATGAAGGCGATGTTCTCCGTCGTGTCGGCCTGGGTGAACCGGGTGATCTCCTCGGCGACGACGCTCCGCGGGGAGATCCCGACCTCGATCCCGACCGTCTCGAAGAGGTCGACGTACCGCGTCTGGTCGATCACGGCGACCGTCCGCTCGACGCCGAGGCGGTTCGCGAGGAGACACTCGAGGAGATTCTTCTCGTCGGAATCGAGCGTCGACACGAGGATGTCGGCCTCGCCGATGTGCTCGCGTTCCAGGAACCCGACGTCCGTCGCGTCCGACTCCATCACGAGCGTCCCGGGCAGCGCCTCGGCGAGCTGTCGCGCGCGAGCCTCGTCCTCCTCGATGAGTCGCGGGGAGAGCCCGCGCTCCTCCAGCAGGCGACAGACGTGGTACCCGATCTCCGAACCGCCGATGACGACGACCTCCTCGGACTCGCCCGGCGACTTCTCGGGTTCGAGGTCGCGAGCGAGCTCCCGGACGCTCTCCGGGGAGCCGATGACGACGATCCGGTCGCCCGCCTGGATGCGTGTACTCCCCGTCGGAATCTCGACGTGGTCGTTCCGGAGGATCGCCGCGAACGTGAGCGACGCGAAGCGGTCCGCCTCCTGAACCGTCTGGTCCGTGATCGGACAGTCCTCGCCGATCTCGAACTCCGCCATCTGGACGCAGCCGCCGCCGAATACGTCGACGTCGCGCGCGGCGGGGAGCCCGACGATCCGCGTGATCGTCTCCGCGGTCAGGAGGTTCGTACAGACCATGTGGTCGATGCCGAACGTCCCCTCGTCGCGCTCCCAGGTGTCGAGGTACTTCGTGTTCTTGATGCGCGCAATCGTGAACGCGTCCGTGAGCGCCTTGCTCGTCGAGCAGGCGACGATGTTCGTCTCGTCATCGTCCGTCGTCGCCAGCACCATGTCCGCCTCCGCGACGGCCGCCTCCTCGAGCGTCGAAACCTCGGTGCCGTCGCCCGCGATGGTCAACACGTCGAGCGAGTAGGTGAGCTCGTCCGCGCGGTCCTCGTCCTGCTCTACGATGACGACGTCGTGGTCGTACTGGAGGTCGTCCGCGATGCTCTCGCCGACCTCCCCTGCACCGATAATTACGACGCGCATAGAACCGCCCCCTCACAGGTCATAGCCCGGCGTTCGGAGTCAACTCGTAAATGGGTTGCTTTCGGCGAAGCGCTATTTTTGATGTACTGGAGAGGAACCGCTGAGGTGCTCGTCGGCGACGTCGGCTTCTTGAAGGCACTCAGCTGATCTTTGCAAGAAGGTCTGAAGAGGTGAGACGGTCTTGCGCTTGTCAGCACCGCACACGCTCAGAAAGCCCTCGGCCGCTCACTATTAGTTGGTTTAAACAGGTGACACGGTCTTGCTCTTGACAGCAACGCAAACACCTCGAAAGCCCTCGGCCGCTCGCGGTCGCTGTCCTCGAAAATCGGAGATTTTCGGGCTCCGAGAAATCTTTGATTTCTCGCGAAGCGACATATCTGAACCTCTCAGCACCGCCCGGTTCAGATAGGGGTCGGCTCAGCGACTCCCCGTTGGCGCGACCGGCCGTCGCCCTTTCAGTCCGCCAGGACA
>JBDGPU010000024.1:0-13072 GCA_042219525.1 Halopenitus sp. | reverse complement strand
CAGGGCGTCCCGCTCAGCGGCTGCCCCTTTCAGTCCCACCCGGGAGTGGTGGCCGAGGTGTCGCTCGCGGCGGCCACCGGACCAGCGTCGTGCGCCGGGCAGCCGGCGTGCGGTGCAGTTGCGGTTCCGGTGCTGTCCTGGCGGACTGAAAGGGCGACGGCCGGTCGCGCCGCAGGGGAGTCGCTGCGACGACCCCTATCCGCGCCGGGCTGTGTCTTCGCGAGCGGAGCGAGCGAAGGCCAGAAAGTCGCAGCCCGGCAGCCCGCTACTGCAGGCAGCCCGGACCGTCTTTCACGGCGGAGAGGCGCGGATATGTCGCGCAGCGACCGCGAGCGGCCGAGGGCTTTCGAGGAGTCTGCGGTGCTGTCAAGCATAGCAGCGTCTGCACACTTATATATAGTTTATAAGCGCGAGCGGCCGAGGGCTTTCGAGGAGTCTGCGGTGCTGTCAAGCATAGCAGCGTCTGCACCTGCTCCTTTAAGTACAGTTTATAAGTAAGAGCGACTGAGGATTTTCAAGGAGTCTGCGGTGCTGTCAATCACAGCAGCGTCTGCACAGTTAAATACCATTTATAAGTAAAAGCGAAAGAGGACGTTGGCGCTCGTCGGACAAACGGCTCGAAGTTCGCCATCGGAGAGACGAAATCGGGAAAATCGAGAAAGGCAGAAACCGAGGAGAAAGCGACCGCAAAATAAAGAAACCCAAACTGCCGCCAAGCAGCCGAATTAGAACTTCTCGAGGTAGCGGTCTTCCTCCCAGCCGGAGACGTGGGTGAGGTACTCGGCGAACTCCTGGTTCTTGGCCTCCGCGAACTTCTCGGAGACGTGGGGGCCGAGCGCGCTCGAGACGGCGTCGTCGGCCTCGAGGGCGTCGACGGCCTCGCCGAGGTTCGACGGGAGCGTGTCGATGCCGTACTCCTCGCGCTTCGCCTCGTCGAACTCGTAGATGTCCTCGCGGACCGGGTCGCCGGGGTCGGCGCCGTTCTCCATGCCGTCGAGGCCGGACGCGATGAGCGCGGCCAGCGCGAGGTAGGGGTTACTCGACGGGTCGGGGCTGCGGACCTCGAAGCGCGCGGAGACGCCCGCGGCGTCCGGCACGCGGATGAGCGCCGAGCGGTTGACGTCCGACCACGCGATGTAGACGGGCGCCTCGTAGCCGGGGACGAGACGCTTGTAGGAGTTGACGGTCGGGTTCGTGACGGCCGTGAAGGCGGGGGCGTGGTCGAGAATGCCGCCCATGAAGCTGTAGGCCTCCTCGCTCAGGTTGAACTCGTCGTCCTCGTTCGCGAAGGCGTTGTTGCCGTCCTCGTCGAACAGCGAGATGTGGGTGTGCATGCCCGAGCCGTTGATCTCGCCGATCGGCTTCGGCATGAACGTCGCGTGCAGGTCGTGCTGCTCGGCGACGGCACGGACGACCGCGCGGAACGTTGCGATGTTGTCCGCGGTTTCGAGCGCGTCAGCGTACTTGAAGTTGATCTCGTGTTGGCCCTCGGCGACCTCGTGGTGGCTGGCCTCGATCTCGAAGCCCATGTCCTCGAGCGTGAAGATGATCTCCTTGCGGACGTCGGACGCGAGGTCCTTCGGCGCGAGGTCGAAGTAGCCGCCGTTGTCGTGCGGGATCGTCGTCGCGTCGCCGTTCTCGTCCTTCTCGAAGAGGAAGAACTCGGGCTCCGGGCCGATGGAGACGGAGTAGCCCATCTCGTCGGCGCGGTCGAGGACGGACTTCAGCACCTGCCGCGGGCCGCCAACGAACGGCTCGCCCTCGGTGTCGACGATGTCACAGATGAGCCGCGCGGTCCCCCCCTCGCCCTCGCTGCGCCACGGGAGGATCGCGAACGTGTCCGGGTCGGGGATCAGGCGCATGTCGGATTCCTGGATCCGGACGAAGCCCTCGATCGAGGAGCCGTCGAAGTAGATGCCCTCGGTGAACGCCTTCTCGGCCTGGTGGGCCGGGACGGAGACGTTCTTGACGACACCGAGAATGTCGGTGAACTGGAGCCGCAGGAAGTCGATGCCTTCCTCCTCGATGCTGTCGAGTACCGCCTGTTCTTTCGCCGTCAGCCCGCCGTCGGGGGTTGCGTGGTCGTCCGTCATGTTCTGGACGTCTCTATCGTATGCACCCAGTATAAAGGTCTTGTCGATTGGTGCATGACCCGCGAAGTCTGTTCTGAAATTGGATGTTCGTAAAGTTCTAAACCCCACATCTCGTGGTCCCATGTGATGACGTACGAAAACCTCGACGCCAAACTCGTGAACGAACTCCTCGGTAACGGCCGCGCGAGCCTCCGGAGCCTTGGAGAGGAGCTCGACGTGTCCGTGACGACTGTCTCGAATCACCTTCGTGACCTCGAGGAGGAAGGCGTTATCGAGGGCTACACCCCGACCGTCGACTACGGCAAGCTCGGGTTCGACGTGACGGCCATCCTCCAGCTGAAGGTCGAGGGTGACGCGCTCCCCGAGATCACCGAGACGCTCCGCGAGGAGAAACAGATGATCAGCGTCTACGAGGTCACCGGCGACTACGACGTCATCGCCATCGGGAAGTTCACCGACACCGACGGGATGAACGACCAGATCAAGTCCCTGCTTACGGACGTCAACATCCGCGAGTCGAACACCTCCGTCGTGCTCAACGCCGTTACCGAGAACGAGCAGTTCGACCTCGACATTCGCGAGTAACCCATCGCTATTCCGGCGGTCCCCGGTTCGATTCGTTACTTGCTCGCCGCGTTGCCGCTGTCCAATCGCTCGAAGCGTATCACGGCGCAGTGGGTCAGGTCAGCAACGCCGTTCACATTGCTAACTCTGGAAGCAATATCGTTGACATCGGTAACTACGCAGACGTGCTACTGGCGTCGATACCTCCGTTAGCAACGGTTTCGACGTCGTCACCGTCGCCGGCGACGGGGGCGAGTCAGGCCCGCTCGAGGAAGGTCGCGTCCGCCGAAGTTCGGCCCTGGTTGAACGAGAGGACCTTCGCGCGGATGACGTCGCCGGGGGACAGCGACGACGGGATGTCCTCGACGAACAGGACGAACCCCTCGACCTCGCCGACGGCGACCTGATCACCGCTGTGATGTTCGGTCAGTTCCTTGACGCCGAACGTATGCGTTTCACCCACGTCGACCGGCGGGGCGCGTTCCCGGGCCGCTTCGTGCGCACGCTGTGACTCCCCGGCCGAGGCGGACTGGCCGCCCCGCACTCGGGTCACGACGAGGAGGAGAACCACCAGTCCGGCGACCCCGAGCGCGGCGGCGACGACGCTGGGACCGACGCCGACGAGGTCGGCGATCCGATCGAGTTGCATGTGCAAACCCTGAGGAAGGATCCACTTATAACCGGACGAACGGTGGCCGGCTCGGGACCTCGCTGTGTGGAGGCGAAGAGAATCACGGCAGCGTGCCGCTCAAACGAGGTGTTCGGTCACGTTGTTCACGTCTGTGCGACAGAACGGACACCGATAGTGGGTGTCGAACCCGTTCGACTGTGCAACCGTCTTCGCCTCCAGCTCGTGCATGGCGATCCGACGTTCACAGTCTGGACACTGGACCTTAGGCACACCCTTGACACGTGGTTACAACAATGTAAATCACTCGCCTGTCACGTTCGAATCACGTCGTTTTCGCGGGGAGACAACGAGGCGGCGGCCGGAGAATGTCCGGAAGCGGAGACAGCGGTGCCCGCTCAGACCGAATCATTTCACGATCCAGTCGTCTCGCCGGTCTGCTGGCGTTCCTCTCCATTTGTCCGGCGACCGAGTGTCCGGCTCGGGCGCCGTCTGAGCGGACCGGCGAACGAATTCCGCGGAATGCGGGACCACGTTGGCGTCCAACTTTCCGTTCACGATTACGACCACCTCGTCGTCGGCCAGGATCTCCTGGACGCGCTCGGCCGACACCGTTGCTGGCATTCGGGTAACGGTTCCTAGCAGCTGGTACTCGTCGTGGCTGAACTCCTCGACGTTCTGTGCGACGGAACCGACCCCGGAAGCGCCCATCGGCGACACGACGTATCGGAGCGAGAACTCGTCCGGGCCCACCTGGTCGGCAATGAACAGCTCGGCTTCCATGCCACTGCTCCTGGACACGGCCGTGGCGTCGGGCACGCCGGCGAGTCGGTAGTCCCCCGGGTCGAAGTGGAGTCGTGCGGTCCCGGCGACGCTCCAGGCACAGAGCAAGCAGCCGAGAACGGACAGTGCCAGGTCGGGCTCGGCCACACCCTCGGCGACGAGCGCGATGACACTCCCGCCGTCGCCACCGGCGGCCACGCCGTCGTCGCCGGCAACGAACTTGCGAACCGCCGTCGATGGCGCGCGGTCGCCCTCGACGAGCACCGCCCGCGGTCCAAACGTCTGGAGTGTCGATAGATCCAGTGCCCCGTCCGCGCAGTCGACGACTGGCCCTGCCGCGTCGCCATCGATGGGCGGGGACTCGACCGAAACCGGGAGGTCGAGCAGGAGCAGGTCCGCTTCCGTTGTCAGCACCGATCGCAGATCCGCCGACGTCGGCGACTGCCGGACGTCGATACGTGCCGGAATGTCGGCCAACGGTGCGGATTCGAGCCCCGCGGAGAGACGTTCGGCCCGGTCCGGATCGTCCGTCACGACCGCAACCACGGCCTCCTCCCTGACGACCGCCTCGCCAGTCAGTTTCCGCTCGAAGGCGGCGTCGGCGAGGGCGACGCTCCCGGCCGGAACCTCGTCGTGCGAGTAGCCGATGGCGATGGGCGAGGACGGCCCCTCCCGCGCAGTCGACGGCGGCCGGGTACTCGCGTCGCCTGCGACCGAGATGAGCGCCATCGAATCGAGCAGGTGTGGCAGGAGTGACACGTCCGCCGGGTCCGGGCGAAGGACGGCTGCGGCTGGCCAGTGCGGTAGCGCGTCGAAGACGGGGGCGTCCGGCGCCTCCAGGTATTCCAGTAGCTGGTCCGCGAGCGGGTCGTCCGCGATCGCCTCGGGATAAAAGGAGAGATGTGGGCCGACGTCGGCGTAGCTCCTGACCGTGATCGGCGTGTATCCCTCCTGGCGGGCGAGGGAGTCGAGCAGGAGACATTTCGCGACGATCCGCTCGACCGACTCCTCCAAGGACCGGTCCGACGTGACGAGCGGCTCCGTGTAGCCGTTCGGGAGGTGAAGCGTCGGCTCCTTACCTGATTCGACCGTCGCGCCCAGATAGAACGCTAGCGGCGCGACTCGATAGATATCGGCGTGGTTCTCCGGCACTGTGACGGTGATCCCGGTGTTCGGTTTCGTGAGCGACGACGGGACGTCGAGTTCGGATCCGCGCTCGATCCGTGGCGGATACCCCCGGAGGGTCGGCCACGACCGCTCGGGGGAGAACTCCTTGATCGACGAGCCGAGATACGACATCGCCTCCATCCGCGCGACCGGGTCGTCCGGGACGGTGATCGTCGCCTCCGGGCGCGAGTGCAGGGAGCGCGCGCCCGCCGTGACCGTCCGCTCGCCGCCCAGCGTGACGCGGACCGGGCTGTCGAACGGCTCGCCCGTATGGCCAACCGACACCTCGACGTCCGGCAGTCGAAGGTAGCACTTGATCGGGACGGTGACCTCCAGATAGTACGTCCCCCGCGGGGCCGTGACGGTCTCGTCGGTCGGCTGTGTGACGACCTCACCCACCTCGTCTCGCAGCAGGACGCCCCCACAAGAAGCGATCGTGAACGTCTCGGCGCTGAACGACACCGCCGCGTCGATCGGCACGTGGAACAGTTCCGCGAGCGCTGGGTCGGGGTCGATTGGCGAATCGACGAGGATCCGCTGTGTCCGATCCTCCAGTTCGTCGTGGATCGTGAGTTCGGACTCGTCGATCTCGAACCCAACCAGCGACCCACCCATCCCACCGGAATTCATTGTTCACCCCTTTCGCCCCAACCCGCTTAATCTGTGCGGTCGGTAACACCTTATTCGGTGACGAGTCCGCCTCGCCGACCGTAGCGGCCGGAATCGCCGTTCTGCGGGTATACCCGTCCGGTGACGGGTCCTCAGAAGTCGTCTTCGAACACGAACGTCCCGTCGCGCTGGACGACTTCGCCGTCGACCTCGATGCGGGAGTCCTCGCTCATGTCGACGATCATGTCGACGTGCTCGGCGGATTCGTTCTGCTCGTTCTCCTCGCCGACCGTCTCGCCGTACGCGGAGCCGACGGCCATGTGGACGGTGTCGCCCATCTTCTCGTCGAACAGCATGTTGTTCGTGAACTGGTCGATGGCGCGGTTCATGCCGATGCCGAGTTCGCCGAGGTAGCGGGAGCCCTCGTCGGTGTCGAGGATGGAGCCGAGTAGCTCCTCGTTGCGCTCGGCCGAGTGGCTCACGACCTGCCCGTCCTCGAAGCGCAGGCGCGCGCCCTCGATCTGGCGGCCGTAGCGGTACAGCGGGAGGTCGAAGTACACCTCGCCCTCGACGCTGTCCGTGACGGGCGCGGTGAACACCTCGCCGCCGGGGAGGTTGGCCTCGCCGTAGTCGTTGAGGGTCTCGTTGCCGGCGACGGACATGGTGACGTCGGTCTCCTCGCCGGAGACGATCCGGACCTCGTCGGCGTCGTCGAGGATCTCGACCATGTTTTCCTGGAACTCGCGCTGGGCGTCCCAGTCGAGGGTGACGGCGTCGTAGACGAAGTTCTCGTACGCCTCCGTGCTCATCCCGGCCAGCTGGGCGTGCGCGGGCGTCGGGAACTGGGTGAGACTCCAGGTCTTGTCGAGTCGCTCGCGCTTGACCTCCTCGCGGGCGCGGTTGTAGGCGGCGTTGGTGTCGGCGTCGACGTCGGCGCCCTCGGAGACGTTCGGGCCGCCGCGGGCGATGACGAACACGTCGGTCTCCTCGTACAGCGCGAGCTCGTGGTCCGGCTCCTCGAAGTCGTCCGCGGCCCGCTTGAACGCGCGGTCGGCGCGGTCGGAGTAGTTGACGAACAGCGGGTTGGCGCCGCGCTCGCCACAGATCTCGTGGAGCGCGACCGCGAGGTCCTCGGCCTGGCTCGGGAGCTGGATGACGACGTTGTCGCCCGACTCGATGCCCGTCGAGTGGGTGGCGATGATCTCCGCGTGTTCGCGAATACGGGGGTCCATATCCCGCAGTTTCGCGCCCGGGAGGTAGTGGTTTCGGAGTCCGGCCGAGTCGCCGGCGACGTCGCTGGACTGTTCGTCGCTTGCGACGCCACCGGTCCGTCCGTCGCACACCCCGCCAGAACCTGTTTGGCTGTCGCCGTCGTGGGCGAGACTATGGGCCGACTCGGACTGCGACTCGCGATGGCGGCGGTTGGCGTGACCCTGCTCGCGGGCTACCTCGCCGCCGCGTACATCGGCTATCTCGGGTTCTACTGGCTCTGGGCGAATCGACCGGACCTCCCGACACTCGTCGCCATCGTCGTCGGCGCTGGTATCTGCTCCGCGTACCTCAGCTACCGACTCGGGACGAGTCAACTTCTGGCCGCGCTCGAAACGAACCGCCTTCCCAGAAGTCGCGCCCCGGGCCTCCATCGGCGCGTCGACGAGCTCACGGACCGGATGGACGTCGACCGCCCGGACCTGTTCCTCACGCGGGCGCACGCACCGAACGCGGTCGCCATCGGCAGTGCCGAGCGCGGCGCGCTGGTGCTGGACCGGTCGCTGTTCCGGTTGCTCCAGCCGGCCGAGATGGAGGTGATCATTGCCCACGAGCTCGCCCACCTCGAACACAACGACAGCCTGTTGCTGGCGGTGGTGCAGGGACTCAGCCGCACGGTCGTCGGCCTGGTGACGGTCGCGCTGGTGCCGGCGATCCTCGCGCTGTCGGGGCTCGCTCGCGGGTCGGCGTGGCTGCGCGGGCAGCCGTTCGACCGGTCCGGTCCCTTCGCGCGCCTCCGCCGGCTCGTTCTCAGCGCGCCGATGCTCCTGTTCCTCGCGACGACACTGCTCGTTCGCGCGCGGTCGCGCCGCCGCGAGTTCGCCGCCGACGACCGCGCCGCGTCGGTGACCGGGAATCCCGAGACTCTGGCCCGGGCCTTGAAAAAGATCGAGCGGGCGCAGGAGCCGACGTGGCCGCTCGCGCCGCTCTCCTCCCACCGCGAATCGGAGAGCCGCATCGAGCGCTGGCTCTCGACGCACCCCTCGACCGACGAGCGCATCGAGCGACTGGCGGAGAAGGCCGAATCTCGCGAGCAACAGCGTGAGCAACGACGCGAGGGGAGCAGGGGGCCGACGGAGATTCCGATCGAGTAGCTCGCCGCTGCCGTCTCGGCCTTCAGCTCAGTCCGCTGTTTCTCCACGCGGCTCGGTCAGCTGTTTCGGCACGCGGCTCGGCCCGCTGTTTCTCCACGCGGCTCGGTCAGCTGTTTCGGCACGCGGCTCGGCCCGCTGTTTCTCCACGCGGCTCGGCCCGCTGTTTCGGCTCTCAACTCAGTCCCCCGTCTCGACGTCCGGCTCTGTCGGTTCTGGTGGGTCCGCCGATCCGGACAACTCCTCCGGGACCGCGTCGGCAACGACCGCGGCGTCGCTTTCGGTCCCGGACAGCTGCTCGCGAAGCCGGCTCGCGACGGCGCGGGCGTCGGTGACCTCGACCTCCGCAACGGCGCGAACAAGCGCGGCGGCGCGTCTGGCGCGTGCGCGCTGCCAGGACGCCGCGCGCGACTCGTAGGTGCGGACCGCCCGGAGGAAGTCGACGCGGGAGAACTCCGGCCAGTACGGGGCACAGAAGTAGACGGCGGCCTCGTTGCCGTTGGCGTGCCACGGGAGGAAGTTCGAGGTGCGCTCGTCGCCCCCGGTCCGGACGATGAGGTCCACGTCGCGGACGGGCTGGCGATAGAGGCGGTCCTCGACCTCGGCGACGTCGACGTCTTCGGGGGCGAGGTCCCCCTCGTCGACGTCGCGGGCGACCTCGCGGGCCGCCCGGAGGAGCTCGTTGCGACCGCCGTACGCGAGGGCGACGTTGAGCCGGAACCCATCGTGGTCGGCGGTCCGGCGCTCCGCGTACTCGACGGCGTCGCGGAGGCGTGGGGGGAGGCGGTCGACGTCGCCGATGGCGCGGATGCAGACCTCCTCCGCGTGCACGCGCTCGGCGTCGGCGAACTCGCGGAGCTTCTCCGTCAGCAGGTCGAAGAGGGGTTCGAGTTCCTCGTCGGGGCGCTCGAAATTCTCGGTCGAGAAGGCGTACAGCGTCAGCTCCTCGATGCCAAGTTGGGCACACCAGTCGAGCACCTGCTCGGTGGTGGAGGCGCCGGCTCGGTGGCCGTCGGGCGCGTCCGCGCCCTGTTTTTCGGCGTAGCGCCGGTTCCCGTCCTGAATGATGGCGACGTGGGTCGGGGCGTCGCCGATCTCCCGGCGTAGCAGTCGCTCGTAGCCGCGTTCGAAAACGTTGGTGAGTCGACCCAGCACGTTTGACTGAACGGGGCCGGTGGATATGTGTCTTTTGCGATGAGTCGGGGTGGGGGATCCGACTCCGCGGGAACACTTTTCCGCCGGGCGAACAACATCGCCAGACATGCCCGACGTGTTATCCGAGGAGGAGGTCGAGCGCCAGCTTCCCGAGGGCTGGGAGTACGAGGACGGCGAAATCGCGCGTACGTTCGAGTTCGATGACTACCTCGACGGGGTCTCGTTCGCGAGCACCGTCGGCGAGGTCGCCGAGGAGGAGTTCCATCACCCCGAAATCGTCATCGGCTATCAGGAGGTCGAGGTCCGCTTCCGGACGCACGAGGCCGACGGCATCACGGAGAAGGACATCCGGCTCGCGGGACTCGTCAACGACGAGTTCTGAGGGATGGACGCCGCCTACGTCTTCCACGTCGAGTTCCAGCTGACGCCGACGGGCGTCAGCGTCTCGCCGAACCGCTTCGAGACGATGATGGAGGTGCCGGCCGTCGAACCCGGGACGACGGGCTGGCTCTTCTTCCGCAACCGGCTCTGGCGCGGGGAACTCGGCGATCCGGACCGCTATCGCGACGTCGCCAGCGACCGGCTCGGCGTCGACGTCGTCGCCGTCGACTTCCGCGAACTGCGGACGGACCAGGAGTACCTCGACGAGCTCCGCGAGGAGATCGCCGAGGACCTGACGCTGTTCAAAGCCGACTCGGTCGAGGAAGTGGTTCGGAAGTACCTCGGCTCGTCGATCCACGTCCGGGACTGAACGACTGCACGTAGCGCGCGGGGTCCGGCGGTATCGCCGTTGGGGAGACGTGGTCCCCCACGTCGAACGAGTAGCACCGCGCCTGCTAATGGCCACGCCTCCCGGATTTAAATGAGGTCGGCACGTTTTCTAGTACGATGCCGGGATCCGGAAATCTGACGACGTTCCTGCTCTTGCTCCTGCTCTCGTTTCTCGCGCTTCTGCTGTTCCTCTACTACATCGTCCGCGTCCTCTCGGGGTTACCGGATCCGCTGCCGGAGTTCGCGATGCTGCTCTTATAAAGAGAGCTCGTCCAGCGAAGGCACGCTTTCATCCGGCGAAGCCGCGCTTTCGTCCGGCGAAGACACGCTTACAGGTCCCGAACGGCGTCGACGGCCGCGTCGATGCTGGGCGCGTCGAACCAGTCGGTGCCGGTGTACGCGTTCGCGCCGGCACCGTAGAGGTCCGCGATAGCGCCGAGGACGACCGGCGGCAACTCGGTCGGCGAGTCCTCACAGATGGTGCGCCAGTCCGCGATGTCCGCGCGCTCCTCGACGGCGTCCTTCGCCTCGGCGACGGCTTCGACCCATTCGGGGTCGTTCCGCTTGTACCAATGTCGAACGACTTCCTTCGAGACCTCCTGGCCGTCGTACGCGAACCGGTTCTCGTCGAACGTGCCGACGACGTCCGCGACGCGCACCTCGCCGTCGACGTAGAGGCACTCGATCTTCCCGTCCTCGTGGACGAACCCCTGCTCGTCGGCGCGGTCGGTGATGACCCGGTTCACGTCGCGTGCGAGGGCTTCGAGGGCGTCGATGTCGGCGGCGCCCGAGATGCGGTCGGCCTCCTCGCGGGTGAGATACCGGTCCTGCTCCTCGTACTTCGTGGAGAACTCGACGACCGGCTCCGGGAGGTTGACGACCTCGTCGGGCCACTCGTCGAACGTGAGGTCGAAGTCGGCGGGATCGCGGCGCTTCCGGAGGCTGGACCCGATCGGGACCGTGTTCCGGAAGACGATCTCCAGGGGGACGAGGAAGTTCCCCTCCGCGGCTGCGTGGTAGGCGTCGTAGTCGTAGCCTGCGTCGCCCTCGTAGGGGAGGTCGGGGACCTGCGTCAGCTCGATGGCCATCTCCGTGGGCGCGGCGTCGGCGTCGTCGAGAGCGACGACGGCATCCTCGGGGTCGGCGCCCGCATCGACGGATTCCGGATCGACGACGCCCCGGTAGTGGGTCGGCACGCCTTCGGCTTCGAGCAGCTCGAAGTTGTACGCGCCCATCGTGCAGAGGCTCGCGCCCTTGGTCGGGATGGTGTCGGGCATCTGCCCCCAGTCGAAGACGGAGTACGCGTCGGTGAAGACGAACCGTCCCCGGCCGAGAGCGTCGTCGCTCGCGGACTCCACGACGCGGAACTCCTTCACGCTCGTCATGGTCGATACCCCGCGGGCCTGACCCATGAATCTTTCACTTTCGTGCCCAGTCCAGTCTATTAAAATAGATAGATGTACACGATTGTGTTCAATCTCCCCGGAGGGGACCGCCACTCTCCGGCCAGATGTCGACTTCTGCGGAAGGGGAAACCCACAAGCGCCGTGGGTTCGATGCTTCGATATGACTCACACGCGGACGGTCGAACTCGAGGGCCACATCATCGACTCGGGGCTCATGCAGCGAGCCTTCGGGACGGTGATGGAACTCGGCGGCTCCTTCGAGGTCGAGGAGTTCGAGGTCGGGAAGCACAAGGACGAGGAATCGTACTGCCGACTCGCTATCTCCGCCGACGAGGAGGCGACGATCCAGGAGATCCTTCACGAGCTCCACCAGAACGGCGCGGTGCTGGCGAACCCCTCCGACGCCACGCTCGAACCCGCCCCTGCCGACCAGGTCGTCCCGTCCGGCTTCTACTCGACGACGAACCACCCGACCGAGATACGGTACGAGGGCGAGTGGATCGAGGTCGAGAACATCGAGATGGACTGCGCCATCGTCGTGGATCCGACCGGCGGCCCCGAGGGCGGCCCGCGCGCGGAGACGAAAGTCCTCAACGCGGTCGAGGCGGGCGACCTCGTCGGCACCGACGAGGCCGGTATCCGCGTACGCCCGCCGGAGCGGCCCCGCGGCTCGGGGGGCCCCTTCGGCTTCATGCAGGGCGGCGTCTCCGCGGAACGCCCCTCCGAATCCCTCATCCGCGAGGTTGCCGACGAACTCGTGGCGGCCAAGGAGGACGGTGACTCGGTCCTCGTCGTCGCCGGCCCGGCCGTGATCCACGCGGGCGCGGGCGACGACCTCGCGCGCCTCGTCCGGGAGGGATACGTCGACGCGCTCTCCGCCGGCAACGGCTTCGCGACGCACGACCTGGAGCGCTCCGTTTACGGCACCTCGCTCGGGATGGACGTCGAGACGCTCGAGAACCCGCGAAAGGGGCACAAACACCACATCTGGACGATCAGCGAGATCATCCGCGCGGGCGGCATCGAGGAGGCCATCGACGAGGGCATCGTCGGCGGCGGCGTGATGTACGAGTGCGTCCAGAACGACGTGCCCTACGTCCTTGCGGGCTCGATCCGCGACGACGGGCCCCTCCCGGACACGATCACCGACTCCGTCGAGGCCCAGAACGCGATCCGCGAGCAGGCTCGCGAGGCCGACCTCGTCATCATGCTCTCGACACTGCTCCACTCCGTCGCCGTCGGGAACTGCCTCCCGTCGACGACGCCGACCGTCTGCGTCGACATCGACCCGGCCACCGTCACTCAGCTCGTCGACCGCGGCTCCGCGCAGGCTGTTGGTATCGTCACCGACATCGGCACGTTCGTGCCTACATTAGCCGAGTTCGTGCTGGACCGCAAATAGTACAAGTTCGGATTTTGTCGTCGCTGATTTTTGTTTGGTATAGTCGCTAGCGACACCACTCAGCACACCCAGAAAGCCCCAGCCGCTGAGACGGTCGCTTTGTGCGTGGTTTGCTTGGGCAACGTTGCTGCTGA
>JBDGPU010000199.1:0-13366 GCA_042219525.1 Halopenitus sp. | reverse complement strand
CCGTCGCCGTCGCGGGTGCTGTCCTGGCGGACTGAAAGGGCGACGGCCGGTCGCGGTGTAACGGAGTCGCTCCGACGACCCCTATCCGCTCGGGCTGTGCGGAGAGAGCGGATATGTCGCGGAGCGACCGCGAGCGGCCGAGGGCTTTCGAGGAGTTTGCGTTGCCGTCAAGCGTAGCAGCGTCTGCACCTGTGCATCCAGTTTATAAGCAAGAGCGGCCGAGGGCTTTCTGGATGTTGGCGGTGCTGTCAAGTGCAGCAGCGTCTGCGCCTTTAAATATAGTATATAAGTAAATGGCCAAGAGATTTCAACGAATCTGCGTTGGTGTCAAGCGCACCAGCGTCTGCACCTTTAAATACAGTTTATAAGAAAGTGCGGTCGAGTGCTTTCGAGGAGTCTGCGGTGCTGTCGAGCCCGATCCAGTAGTCAACTTAAATCCTCTTATAAAGAACAGTCAACTGTGACGAAAAGAGAGCGACCGAGTACCGCCCGTAGCATTGCCCTGTTCCGGGCCCCAACCAACGACGGTCGGCATCCTTGACCCACGCCTATCCAACGTTGTAAAGATCAAGCGCAGAATCAGCTTCCAATGATAGCACAAATCCACCTCAAACGACGCGATTCGCGTAGCCCTCGTCACGCTCCTGTCGCTGTAGGCTCTCCACGACGATGTCACCGACGCGCTCCCCGTACTCCCGGTGTGCAGCCGCCGCGTGGGGCGTGACGATGACCTCCTCGAAGTCCCACAGCGGCGAGCTCTCGGGGAGCGGTTCCGTTTCGAAGACGTCGAGGGCGGCCCCCGCGATGATCTCGTCGTCGAGAGCGTCGATCAGGTCCTGCTGAGCGACGACCTCGCCGCGTGCGACGTTGATCAGGGAGGCGTCCTCGCGCATCGCGTCGAGCTCGTCGGCGCCGAACAGCCCCTCGGTCTCGGGGGTGAGTGGGACCGCGAGCGCGACGAAGCGGGCGTCGGCGATGGCCTCGTGAAGCTGGTCGCGGCGATACACCTCGTCGACGCCCTCGACCGGCGTGGGGGTCCGCTTGACGCCGACGACGTCCATCCCGAGCGCGTCCGCGTGGGCGGCGATGCCGCGACCGAGCCCGCCGAGCCCGACGATACAGAGTCGCTCCCCGCGGAGCGAGAACGGCTCGTCGTGGGCGGACCTCGACCACTCGTTGGCGGCCTGCTGGTCACGGAAGCGGTGGAGCCGGCGGGCGAACGAGAGCATATAGCCCGCGACGGTGTCCCCGACGCTGTCGCCGTGGATTCCCGTCGAATTCGTGAGGGCGATGTCGTGTGCGTCGAGCGCGTCGAAGGGGAACCGGTCGACGCCGGCCTGCACGGAGTGGATCCAGTCGAGATCGGCCTCCAGAAACGCTTCTTCGTAGTCGAACGTCACCAGCGCGTCACAGTCCGCGAGCATCTGCCGGTCGCCGGCGTCGACGACGAGAATGTTGAAGCCGCGGTCCGCTGCCTCGTCCGTGAGGTACTCCGCGAGCGTCGCGGGCGGGAACACCTGTTCGACCGAGGTGTGAATACCGAGCGTGTCGACCATATCACAGATTCGTCGCGGGTACGGCTTAAAAGATGGCCAGTCCGCGACTTACCGCAGGAACTCGATCGCCGCGCCCTGGCCGAAGCCGACGCAGAGCGTGGCGAGCCCGCGCTCGGCATCGCGCTTCTGCATCTCGTGGATGAGCGTCACCGGGAGGCGCGCGCCGGACGCCCCCAGGGGGTGCCCGATGGCGATGGCGCCACCGTTGACGTTGTAGATCTCCTCCGGCACGCCGAGTTCGCGGCGCGCGTACTCACACTGGGAGGCGAACGCCTCGTTCAGCTCGACCAGGTCGTAGTCGTCGATGGACGTCCCGGCGCGGTCGAGCAGGCCGCGCGTGGCGGGCACCGGACCGATCCCCATCACGGTCGGGTCCACCCCGGCAACGTTGTTTGTGCCGACCTCCGCGAGGATGTCGAGGTCGTGATCCTCCGCGAACGCCTTGCTCGTGACGAGTGTCAGCGACGCGCCGTCGGAGATCTGGGAGGCGTTGCCGGCGGTAACCGTCCCGTCGCTCTGGAAGACCGGATCGAGGGCCGCGAGCGTTTCCGGCGTCGTGTCCGGGCGGATCCCCTCGTCCTCGGTGACGGTCCCCTCGTCGGTCTCGACGGGAACGATCTCGTCGTCGAATCGCCCGGACTCCGTCGCCTCCGCGGCGCGCTGGTGGCTCCGCGCGGCGTACTCGTCTTGCGCCTCGCGGCTGACGCCGTACTCCTCGGCGACCTTCTCCGCGGTCATCCCCATCTGGAGCGCGGAGACGTTGTAGTGCTCCGAGAGCTCCGGGTGGAGATGCCCGTACGACTCGCCGTCCATCGGCACGCGGGACATGTTCTCGACGCCGCCCGCGATGACGCAGTCGCGGTTGCCCGCGGCGACGGCATCCGACGCGGAGATGACCGCCTGCATCGAGGAGGCGCACCACCGGTTGATCGACGTCGCGGGCACGTTCTCGCCCAGCTCCGAGAGGAGGGCGATGACGCGCGCGACGTTGTTGTCCTGTTCCCCGCGCTGCTGCGCGACGCCCCACATCAGGTCGTCGATGTGGTCGCTGGTGAGTCCCGTCTCCTCCAGCGTGTGGTCGATGAGCGTCGCCGAGAGGTCCTCGCTGCGAACGTCGCTGAAAACGCCACCTTCCCGTCCCTGGGGTGTTCGGTACGCCGCCGCGATGACCGGTGTGGTTTCGCTACTCATGGTAATGATGCGGGGCTTAACAATGATAAATGCAGGGGGAACCAGAGAGAACGGAGTCGCCGTTGTCGCGACTGGCCACGGCAGCGGTCCATCGGGCCAATCAGGTGTGGCAAACGACTGGTGAGTGTTGCGAGTCGGCCGCTGGACGTCGCAAAACGGCCGGCAGAACGCTGGCGTCGCGTGAATCCCGGATTCTTGCCGATGGGTGACCGGTTCGACGGCCTTAAACGCCATCCGTCCCAACTTATGTGAGATGAGTGACCCGGCCCTCGACGTGGTCGAGTTCGTGTTGACGACGCACCTCTACACGGAGCAACGCGACCTCGACGAGAACGATCTTCCGCCCCGTATTCGGCAGGTTTTCTGGAGCGGTGGCGATGCGGACGCGGAGGATCCAGGCGGCGTCGAACGACCGCTGAAGGCGACCAATAGCAACGCGCGCACCGCAACCGGGGTCGATCACCCCTGGGAAGCGGTCTCTGACCAGCTGTTCACCCAGCGCACGGAGTTCTCCGGCGAGATATCGCTGACCCAGCCCGAGATGGCGCTCGACTGGTTCGCGGAGCGCGCCGACGAGGAGCGCATCCGCACGAACCCGACGATCGTCGCCGCGCTGGAGGCCGACGACGACCTCACCGCGCCGGTGTCCCACGAGGAAGCGCGGGACAACAACCGGCCGATCCACGCGGACCGCGTCTGGATCGACGCGCTGCTGGACCAGTACTTCGACGAGGACGAGGACGCCGAGATGCTCGACCTCGTTAACGTCCGCGCGCCGGAGGAGATCGAGACGACGCTGAACGACCTCGTGCTCACGGGCGACCAGGAGGGCGAGATCCAGAAGATCGTGAAGGCGATCGAACACCGCGAGTACCTCAAGAACATCGGCCTCCGCGAGATCGGGAAGCTGCTGTTCGTCGGGCCGCCGGGGACCGGGAAGACGACCATTTCCCGCGCGCTCGCCCACGAGCTCGGGCTCCCGTTCGTCGAGGTGAAGCTCTCGATGATCACGAGCCAGTACCTGGGCGAGACGGCCAAGAACGTCGAGAAGACGTTCGAGGTCGCCAAGCGGCTCTCCCCCTGTATCCTCTTCATCGACGAGTTCGACTCCGTCGCGAAGACGCGCCGCTCCGACGAGCACGCAGCCCTCAAGCGCGCGGTCAACACCCTGCTGAAGTCCATCGACGACGTCTCGCTGATCAGGGACGAAGTGCTCCTGATCGGCGCGACGAACCATCCGGACCAGCTCGATGCCGCCGCCTGGCGGCGCTTCGACGAGATCGTCAACTTCCCGAAGCCGGACCAGGACATGCGCGCGGACATCCTCACCGTCGTCACGCGCGACATGCAGATCGCCGACTTCGACCCGCTCGAGGTCGCCGAGCGCACCGAGGGGCTCACCGGTTCCGACCTGCGGATGGTCCTCCGGGAAGCCGTCCTCGAAGCGCTGACCGAGGACCGTCGGACGATCACCCAGGAGGACGTGATGTCCGCCGTCGCCGACTTCGAGGAGCGAGACAACCTGAAGAACATGGACATGATCGACGGCGAGGGCGCGGAGGTCGTCGGCGACGGCGGCCACGATCACGACCACGACCACGACTGACGGCCGACCGCGGCGAGGTTTTTTGCTGTTGTGGCGATCCGGGGAGTATCGAGACCGTTCCGGGCTGTGGACCGAACGAAGCTCGTGACCGGGATGCCGACCGCGTCGAGCGTGGGCTGCTCGGGCCGGCGCGTGACCGGGAGTACTGACGACGTGGAGGGACCCCGCCAGCGACGCAGGTGGGTGGGCCGACGCGGATCCACACGTCCACACACTGAAAACACCGGATTTAATATGTATACCCAGCAGCCTATCGGATATGTCCCCGAAGCTAGACGTCAGTGATGCGCTCGAATACGGACTGGATCAAGTGCTAACTCGCGGCGGTGCGTCGTTACTGGCGGTGTACATCGTGTTGCAACTACTGAATCTGGTCGGCTTCCAATCCGCGTTCGCGGGGCTGTTCGCCGGCATGATGCCGCCTGGTCGGATGGCGGAGACGTACCCCCTGGCGGTCGGGATCCCGGTCACCGCCAGCGTGCTCGTGACTGTCCTGGTGCTGTTGGCCAGTTTCGTGTTCACCGTCGTGGCGCTCCGCGCGCTCTACGCTGACATCGACGACGTCCCGACGAGGGAGCATACCCGGCAACTCGGCCGAACTGTCGCCGTCAACGTCGCCGTCACGATCGTCGTGTTCCTCGCCGTCTCGGTTGGGTTCGTCCTCTTCGTCATTCCGGGTATCTTCCTCGCCGTGAGCCTGGCGTTCGCGCAGACTGCGGTCGTCATCGAGGACGCCGGCGTCGTCGAAGCGCTCCGTCGGAGCTGGTCGCTGACGAGCGGTAACCGGATCCGGCTGTTCGCGCTGGGGCTGCTCGTCGTCGTCGCCGGCGTCCTCGTCGGCTTCGTCGGCTCCGCGATCGGGTTCGTCGCCCCGACCCTCGGTAGCATCCTGTCGAACGCCCTCAGTAGCGTCATCTCCTTCTACGGACTCGGGGTTCTCGTCGGCGCCTATCGACAGCTCGCCGAAGCCGAGTCCAGCGGCGCCGAGTCGGTCGCGACGTAGCTGACCGCGCCCGGTCCCGTGGGCCGTACGTACCCACCCGCTATCGGCGGCAGTACCCGTTTCGACTCCGCCGCCGTCGACGTCGGCCTGCGAAGTCTCGCGCGTGGTCGGGCTCGATGGATGCGAGGTTCCGACTGGCAAAGCCTATCACGTGGCTCCGGAAATCGTGGTGCATGCGAGTTATCGACGCGGACCGATTGATTTCCGGGCACGACGAGCCACCCATCGAGGACGGCCGCATGGTCATCGCCGACGACGGTACTATCGACGCCGTCGGGACACAGGAGGACGTCGACGCGCCCGACGACGCCACACACGACGCGCACCCGGTCGCGATGCCGGGGCTCATCGACGCCCATCTCCACCTGCTCGGCGTCCGCGACATGGAACCGATGAGCTGGCTGACGGAGTCCTCGGAGCTCGGGGCGGCGCGGGCGACGGCCGACCTGCGTGACCTCCTCGCGGCGGGCTTCACGACCGTCCGCGACGTCGGCTCGACGACCGCGCTCGGCCTCCGCGACGCCGTCGCCGAGGACGAGATTCCCGGCCCGCGCGTGTTCACGACCGGGCAGAGCATCAGCCAGACAGGGGGCCACGGCGACCTCCACTTCCTGCCGCACGACTGGGTCGACCAGAGCGACCAGGGCGTCGGCACGCTGGCCGACGGCGCCGACGAGTGCCGGAAGGAGGCTCGCAAGCGGATCCGCCAGGGCGTCGACGTCCTGAAAATCATGACGACGGGCGGCGTGCTCAGCGAGAAGGACGCGCCGGACCAGACCCAGTTCACGGACGCCGAGGTCGAGGCGCTCGTCGAAGAGGCCCACCGCGTCGGCATCCCGGTCGCCTCCCACGCGCAGGGCGCCGGCGGCATCAAGTCGGCCCTGCGCAACGGCGTCGACACGATCGAGCACGGCTTCTATCTCGACCAGCGCTGTCTCGACCTGTTTCACGAGACGGGCGCGACGTTCGTCCCGACGCTGTCGATCATGCACCGGCTCGTCGAGGAGGGCGCCGACCACGGCGTGCCGGAATACGGCCTCGAAAAGGCCCGGGAGGCCCGTGAGGCGCACTTCGACTCCGTCGAGCGCGCGTACGAGAACGACGTGCCCATCGCCGTCGGGACGGACTTCCTCGGCCCGGAGCTGATCCCCCACGGCGAGAACGCGCTCGAGCTGGAGCTGCTCGCGAACGAGGTCGGTATGGCCGAGCGCGACGTGATCCAGTCTGCCACGCGCGTCGCGGCCCGGACCGTCCCCGCCGACGACATCGGCACCCTCGAAGCCGGCAACGCGGGCGACGTGCTCGCGCTCGACAGCGACCCCCTCGCGGACATCTCCGCCGTTCGCGAGGTCGCGGCCGTGTACAAGGGTGGCGAGCCGGTCGAGCTGTAGCTTGGCGGGGCGGCGACGCGGAAAATCAAGTGACGTTACGAGACGAACTTCAGCAGGTCGTCGCGGTTCGCCTCGCTGAACCGGTTGCCGAGGCATTCCTCGAGGGCCTCGATGGAGCCGCGTTTCGCGCAGATGGGCGCGATCGTCTCGCCCTCCCACTGCTGCCACGGTGAGTAGAACCCGAGGCGGTCACAGATGGCGTCGAGGCGCTCGTCTTTGTCGTCGACTTTGTCCATCTTGTTGACGGCGACGATCGGTTCGATGCCGTTGGCCTGGAGGAACTGGACCATCTCGACGTCGTGGGGGATGTTGCCGCGCTCGCGGTGGCGGTCGATGATGTCGACGGCGCTTTTCCCGTCGAGGACGACGACGCCCGCGAGGATCTGTTCGGCGTTGTCCTCGAGGTAGTGGACGATGTTCTCCTTGATCGCCTCGCGGTGCTCGTCCTCGACGCCGGACATGAAGCCGAACCCCGGCAGGTCGGTGAACATGAAGTCCTCGCCCGCCCAGTCGTAGTGGTTCGGCTGTCGCGTCACGCCGGGCTTGCCGCCCGTCGAGAACGAGTGGCCCGTCAGCTCCCGCATCAGCGTCGACTTCCCGACGTTGGAGCGGCCGACGAGCACGACCTCCGCGTCGCGGTTCGGCCGGTCTTCGAACATACCCGAACTAGCCCGTGGACCCTTTTAAACGGCGCGTCGTGGTGGGCGCGGGCGACATGTCGTGGCCGCTCTCCCAGTCGAACTCACAGGACGACGAGGGCGACTGCGGAGAGGATCACCACGCCGAGGATGTCACAGAGGTTCGTCACGACCGGGATCGTCGTGTCGTCGGGGTCGTACCCGCGGACGAAGGAGACGTACGTCGCGCCGATCGCGAGCAGGATGGCGGAGCCGGTGAGCAGGAGGCCGCTGATCACCGACACCTGGAGGAGGTCCACGATGGGGAGCGGCGAGTCGGTGATGACCTGCCCGACGACCCAGGCGGCGAGGCCGAGCAGGACGAAGATCGTCGTGCCGAGGCCGACGATGGCGACGACGTTCGTCCACAGCGTCTCGTCCCGGAGCTCGAACGAGAGCGTCCCGAGGTGGAGCCGCGTCGAGAGGCGGGAGGCGAAGATCGACCCGAGGTTGCCGCCCATGCCGATCATCACCGGCACGAGTACGAACAGCGTCGGGTTCGTGAGGTACGTCTCCTCGACGCCCTCCAGCACCATCCCCGAGATCATCTCGAGCCCGGACAACACCATGAGCAGCGGGAACATCGTCGCCACGATGTGTCTGACCGTCCAGGCGTCCCGGCTGCTCGGCGGCGGGTCGACCATCAGAGCACCCTCCCGGTGATCGTTACGGCCACGAAGAGAAAGACGACGCCGAAGACGTCACCGAGCGTCGTCACGATCGGGCCGATGAGGTTGTCCGGGTCGACGCCGCGTCGATACCCCTCGAACACCAACAGGAGCAGCCCGCAGATGAGGACGATCGACGTAAGCACCCCCGAAATAAACGTGATCGCGACGAGCTCAGCGAGCATCGCCGGCTCGCGACCGGGGAGCACGACGAGGATGGTCCAGGCGAGGATCCCGATGAAGATGGAGATGCCGATCCCGTTGATGAACGAGGAGACGACGGCGGCGACCAGGCGGTCGTCGCGGCTGAATTTCGGTTCGAGAAGCCCCTGGTGGAGCCCCGAGGAGATGCGCGCGCCCATCGCACCGTAGACGTTTCCCCGCGTCGCGATGAACGCCGGCAACAGGAGGAGCAGGCCCGGGAAGTCGGTGAACGCCTGTCGCATGCCGTCCGTCCCGAGGACCGTCCCGGCGAGGATGCCGCCGACCAGGCTCACCACGAGGATTGGGAGGGACTCGCGGTAGATCTCCCACGCCCGCTGCCGGTCGAACATATGCGATCCCACACGGTTTTGCTCCATAAACCCACGGCCTCCACGCGCATGCCAGTGTTCAAATAGGCCCCAGAGTTCCAATTAAGGTCTTGAACACTATCGAAGCGATTTCTGAGGGGAAGAGAGAGCATTACCATGTAGCGAGGTCATCCGAGTTCCGGCGTATCGAAACCAAAACCTCAGCAATTGACGCTGTTGAACGTCTGTAAGTCGAAACTCTCCGCAATCGATTACTGACGGTATTATCTGGATGCTGCCCCGGGTGTCCGTCCAAAGTTATTCATCCGTTCTCAATAGGATAATTCCCATGAATCCGAAAAATGAAACAGGTGAGCAAGTCAGTTTGGTGCTGAATTGGGTCTGGCTCGTCGGAATAGCCTTGGTTTTCATCGGGGTCGCACAGGTGATCGATCTCCTCGTCGCACAGTCACATCCCACTGGTCTCGCCGAAGCGATAACGCCTTCCGCCCTACAATGGTTCGGTGCTGGGCTGCTAATAACCCTCCTTGGCCTCGTGTTACGTGGCGTGTAGTATCCTCCGTCGGATGAGCATGACAAGCACCCCAGGGCGAGATGTTCTCAGCGCTCACTCTTCGCCCTTCCGGGCAGCCATCGAAGCGGGTACAGCGTCTCGTCGTCGCCCGTAGGGTCAAAGCCGACTTCGAGGTCGGTTCGGGAAAGCGACCGCGGGACGATACAAACGACCTTCTCCTGAACGGTTTCCCCTGGTTTTATTCGCTGCCCTTCTGCTGAGTACCGCTGCGCGTTCTGGAACCCGACGCGCTCCAGGTTGTGAACTGGTTCGCCCGAGAGGCGCCTCCGTTCGCGGTGCCATCTGTCCTCAGCGACCACCGCCCAACTGGTCACCGGCCCGCTCCGGCCATAGACGTGTATCTTGCTATCTCCAACGTTTTTCAATCGGAGCGTCACGAACGCCAGTTGATCGCTTTCAGGCATTTCCTGTTCCGTCCCATCGAACTGGTACGTCGTCGCCAGTATCACCGAGTCGACGGTGAATGAGAAACTGTCATCCTTCTTGCTCCGCGTGTGCCATTCCGCAAATGCGTACGTTCGCTCAGTCTTGAGGGTACCGTATGGAGTCGGAGTTGGACTCTCCGTCGTTGTTGCGGTTGAGCTTTTGGTCGGCGTCGGTGAGGTTGTCTTGGTTGGCGTCTCGGTTCCGTTGTGGTGGGCGGTACACCCAGTCAAAGACGCGATGAATCCCGTACCGAGCGCCCGCAGGACCGACCGTTTCGTCCGTTTCACCTTATAGTATTCTTCCCTTCTTTTGGTAAATAAAAGCTGCCACTTCCTCGACCCTCATTGTTTGAATACATTTGATGATGGGAATTTGTCATCTTGTTCGCTGAGTGGGGGCGAGATATTCTCAGTACCCCACTCTTCATCCTTATTTGAACACCGCCAAGCGCAACGATTCCACAGTCGCGCCGACGCACAGACCCGTCGCCAGCGCGACCCTCAGTCGCCGGATGCGACGCCGATGTTGCCCTCAGTCGTCGCCCGCGGCACCGACGGTGCCGTCGGGGGTCACGTCGGTGACGGTCCCGACTCCTTTCGACTGCCCCTCGCGGAAGACGAACCGCTGGCCCTCCTCGACGAGGTATGGGCGGAACTTGAATCGGACGCGCGTGCGACCGGTGTCGCCCGGGAGCAGGCGCCCGCCGGCCGGCGAGAACTCCGCGGCCTCGCTGGCGGTTTCGAGGTGGACGACGGGCTCGTACCCCTCCTGGATTCGCGTCGGGTGATTCAGGACGACGACCTCGGCCTCGAACTCACGGACGGGGTCGGGGTTCGCCTCGCGCGGGAGCAACACCATCCCGCGCTTGACGTCGGCCTCGTCGACGCCCTTCAGCGCGATGCCGACGATGCGGCCCGCGGTCGCGCGGTCGACGCGGTGGTAGTGCATCTCGATGGAGCGGGCCTCGACCGGGCGGAAGGAGCCGTCCGGCATCGGCCCGAGCAGGAGTTCGTCGCCGGCCTCGACGGCGCCGGAGTTCACCGTCCCGGAGGCGACGGCGCCGACCCCCTTCACGTCGTACGTCCGGTCGATGTACATCCGGAACTCCTCGCGGTCGGGCGTCGCGCGCTTCGGGAGCGCGCGGAACAGCTCGTCGAGGTCGTCGATGCCGGCCTTCTCGACGGCGCTCGTGCGGAACACCGGGACGACGGAGTCGCCGATCTCGTCGACGGCGGCCTCGACGCCGTGGCGCTCGACCGGGAGCGGCGTCTTGCCGACCTCGCGGAGCATGGATTCGACCTCCCTGACGACCTCGTCCGCGCGTTCGTCGCTGACGGCGTCGACCTTCGTGATGGTGACGACCGTCGGGAGCTCCGTCGCGAGCAGGATGCCGAGGTGCTCCCGGGTCGTCTCCGTCGGGCCGTCGTCGGCCGCGACCGCGAGCAGGCCGTAATCGAGCTTCTGCCCGACGAGCCCGCGGATCGTCGTCCGGAGCCAGGGCTCGTGGCCCACGGTGTCGACGAAGGAGACGAGGCGGTCGGCCTCCTCGACGACGCGGGCGCGGTCCTGCTTCCGGTGCGGGTTGTCCATCCGGACCGGGCCGTCGTCGCCGAAGCCGTAGACGGCGTATGAGAGGTCCGCGGAGAGCCCCCGCTCGACCTCGTGGGGCTGCACGTCGAGGAAGCCGCGGGTGCCGCCCTGCCCGTCGTCGGCCATGCCCGTCACGAGCGTGCCGACGAGCGTCGATTTCCCGTGGTCGACGTGGCCCGCGGTGCCGACGACGATGTGGTCGTCGTCGGTTTCGAGCATGGCGCCCTCGCGGATCGTTGCGAGGCCGACGAGGCGGGTATCGTCGCTTGACTGGTCGCGCTGGCTCTCGCCGGGACGCTCGACCGCGACCCCGCCGTCGACGTCGCCGACGCTCCAGGTGTCGACGTCGTCGATGTGGGCGCCCGCCTCCTCGGCGAGGAGCGAGAGCACGTCCATGGTTTCCGAGAAGACGTCGGGGGTGATGCCGGCGAGGCCGCCGTCGTCGGTGACGCCGACGACGTACGTCGCCTCCCCGTCACCCGAGAGGACGCGGTGTCGGAGCTGGGCCGCCAGCGACTCCATGCGGCCGTCCGCGAGGTGGACCTCGCGGGTGAGGCGCTCCTTGAACTCGATGGCGCCACCGTCCTGCTCGCCGCGCTCGATGGCCCGCCGAAGGACGGACCGGTCAGCGCTCATAAACGTCCGTAGGCGACTGACCCCTATAACGGTTTTCGTGCGATGTGTACCCGTGTCACGCGAGATATCACGGTGTAGACCCCGCTAAGGGTGATGTTTCGAAAACTGAGCGTCGATCCGCGGACCCCTCGCCAGTTGGCAGCTACTCCGCTCGCTCGTCGAGCAACTCGTAAGCTGCAGTGAGCTCCTTGAAGGCCTCCTCGTCGCCGTCGGCCGAGTCCGGATGGAGCTCCTTCGCCTGCTCGCGGTAGGCGCGCCGGACGTCTCCCGCGGAGGCGCTCGGGTCGAGGCCGAGCGTCGCGTACGCCTCCTCGACCGTCGGCCCGCTGTTGGTTCGCGGCGCGCGGTCACGCGGGTCGCCCGCGCCGCTCCGGCGCCCGTTGCTCCCGCGCCCGTTCCCGCCGCTCCCGCGCCCGCCGCTTCCACCGCCGACGAAGCGCTCCCCCCGTGCGCTGGCGGTCGCTCGCCGGCCGTTCCGCTTCGCGCGAGCGCGACGGCGGGCACGGGCTCGCTCCCGACCGGTGCTCTGACTCGCACGCCGCCGGATTCGGTCAGCCAGCCGGCCGCTGGCATGCTCCCAGAGCAGGTAGGCCGCAACGCCGAACGGGATCGCGACGAACAGCAGGATCGGGTTGACGACGATCCCCGAGATGACGAGCACCGCCGTCAGCCCGATGAACGTCCCCGCGAGCCCGATGACGAGTTGCTTGTGCGCCACGTGTTACGGAAGGGGTTCGACGCCCGTAAGCATCCCGCTCATGTGGATTCTGATCGGGTTTTGATTGGTATCTGAGGGATGGAAGTTGGAGTGTTCGTGGCGGTGTCGTGTTCTGTTGACTTACGAGCTAATTGAAAAACCTCGGCCGCCTTTACTTATAAACTGTATATAAAGGCGCAGACGCTGTTCTGCTTGGCAGCACTGCAAACTCCTCGAAAGCCTTCGGCCGCTCGCTATGAGTTGGTTTAAACAGGTGATACGGTCTTGCTCTTGACAGCACTGCAGACTCCCAGAAAGCCCCCGGCCGCTCGCTATGCATGGGTTAGAATAGATGATACGGTCTTGCGCTCAACAGCAACGCAACCTCCTTGAAAGCCCTCGGCCGCTCGCGGTCGCTGTCCCGAAAATCGGAGATTTTCGGGCTCCGAGAAATCTTCGATTTCTCGCGAAGCGACATATCCGCGCCTCTCCGCCTCGAAAGACGGTCCGGGCTGCTCGCTTCGCTGCGCTGCCGGGCTGCGACTTTCGGCCCTTCGTTCGCTTCGCTCACGAAGACACCGCCCGGTCCAGATAGGGCCTGCCTCAGCGACTCCCCGTCGGCGCGACCGGCCGTCGCCCTTTCAGTCCGCCAGGACCGCGACTGCATCAGCACCGCGACAGCAACGCAACCGCGACTGTACCGCGCGCCGGCCGTCCGGCGTACGTCGCTGGCCCGGTGGCCGCCGCGAGCAACGCTCGGGCCACCACTCCGGGGTGGGACTGAAAGGGGCAGCCGCTGAGCGGGACGCCCTGCGAAG
>JBDGPU010000153.1:0-13688 GCA_042219525.1 Halopenitus sp. | reverse complement strand
CGGGCTCCGAGAAATCTTCGATTTCTCGCGAAGCCGACCCCTATCCGCGCCGGGCTGTGCGGAGAGGCGCGGATATGTCGCTCAGCGACCGCGAGCGGCCGAGGGCTTTAGGAGTCTGCGTTGCTGTCAAGCGCAGCAGCGTCTGCACCTTCAAATATGATTTATAAGCAAGAGCGGCCGAGGGCTTTCTAGGAGTCTGCGTTGCTGTCAAGCGCAGCAGCGTCTGCACCTTCAAATATGATTTATAAGCAAGAGCGGCCGAGGGCTTTCTGGGTGTTTGCGGTACCGTCAAAAGCAGACCGTATCATCCGATCAGGCCTGCTAAAAAAGTGCAGCAGATGACGTTCTAGGTGATTGCGTTGACGTCGAGAGCAAGACCGTATCACCTATCTAAACCTAAGGGGCGTGAGCGGCTGAGGACCTCCAGCTATCTCTCCACCATCTACAGAACAACGCGCACACAAACCGACGAACTCGCCTGTCGCCGACGACACGCCTATTAAATCGGCCGTCAAACACAGCGAGCATGAAGAACGTCGACGACCTCAACGCCAGTGCCGCCGAGTTGGCGGGTCACGGACTTTCGAAGGGCGAAATCGCGGACGAACTGAACGTCTCCCGCGAGACGGCGAGCTGGCTCGTCGACCGGGCCGACACCACCGAGGTGGCGGACGTCCAGACCGGCACGGAACCCACCGCGACCTCGGACATCCACGTCGATTGGTCGGCTATCGGTCGTGATTCCTCGCGGCTGACGTACGCCGCGAAGGCGATGGCGGACCTGATGGCTGCCGAGAACGAGGTCGCCGAGGACGGCGCCGAGGATGGGAACGCCATCGACCTCACCGTCGGCATCGAGAAGGCCGGCGTCCCGCTCGCGACGGCCATCGGGCGCGCACTCGATACGGACATCGCGACTTACGCGCCGGCAAAACACCAGTGGGAGGAGGGGGCAATCGCGGAACAGGGCGGCGGCTTCTCCCGGAACTTCGCCGGGATCCGGGACCGGAAGTGCTACGTCGTCGACGACATCGTCACGTCGGGCACGACGATGCAGGAGACCGTCGAGGCGATCCGCCGCGAGGGCGGCGAACCGGTCGCCTGCTGCGTGCTGGCGGACAAGGGCGCCGCCGAGGAAATCGACGGCGTCCCGGTGTATTCGCTGATCGACGTCGTTCGGGTCGAACGCGGCGACTGAGTCGTCGACTCCGACGACATTGCAACACTGATGACCGCAAATAACAAGTATGTAACCACAAGTAATTTGACGGGGTCATGACCTGCGTCAACTGTGGCTGGCAGTCGGACTCGGCCGTCCAGCATCTCCAGTTCGAGCGCAAGCGCGGGGAGTCGAAACGGCTCGAACTGGAGCTCTGTGAGGCCTGTCTCGACGAGATGCTAGCCGAGCGGTGGGTGTCCAGGGTGGAATAGTCGGCCTCCACGGCCGACAGCGCAATCTCTTTCCGGTCCGGTCGCCTATGGCAAGGTATGACGTTCAGCCCCGAGAGCGAGCTGTCTTCTGCTGAGGTTCAAAAGCGAGTCGACGAGGCGATCGCCGACAACGACGTCGTCCTGTTCATGAAGGGGAACCGGCTCATGCCGCAGTGTGGCTACTCCCAGCGGGCGGTCAATCTCATTTCGAAGTACGTCGACGAGTTCGAAACGGTCGACGTCCTGCCGGCGCTCCCGGAGTTCCGCGAAGCGCTCGAATCCCACAGCGACTGGGAGACTACCCCGCAGGCGTTCGTCGACGGCGAGTTCATCGGCGGCAGCGACGTGCTCGCTGAGCTCGACGAACGCGGCGAGCTCGAGGAGACCCTCGACGTCGAGTAGTCGTCAGACGCCCGCTCACGCGGGTTTTCGGCCGGCTGACTGCAGCGGCGTTCCCGGAGTGGCCCTAAGGACAGACCCTATAAGGCTACGAGCCGTAATTCAGATAGGTACGGTCGTCACTTCGGTGTCTCAATCATCCGACCACCCATTCCACATTACCCATGTCAGGCCGCGTGTTCCGACTTCACTCGACGCTCGAACTGCCACTCGAAGACGTAGAAGATTACTTCGAGAACGATCCGGAGCTGCCCCCGGAGATCGACGACGTGGACATCACCCGTCGCAATAACACACTCATCATCAAGGCCGTCTCCGACGACGAGTCCATCAGCAAATACACGCCCACGGCGCAGCTGAAGGCCTCCGTCACGGAGACGCGCGTGTACGAGGAGGAGCCGCCGCGGGCCGGCGGTCCCCAGTGGATGGACGACGAGGAGGAGGAGATCCCCTCCGAGCTCGTCGAGTTCGCGTGCTTCAAGGGCGACCGCGAGACGGTCCTCCAGAACACGGCGCTGCAGTACCCGATGTTCCTCGTCCTCCGCGAGATCGCCCTGCAGGCCGAGAAGGGCACGCTCACGGCGATCACCGACAAGGACGGCGAGCTGTCGGCGACGCGCATCGTCGAAGGCGAGGATCGGCCCGCCTCCGTCGAGGTCGTCGAGAGTCCCCAGGGTAACGGCGAGGGCAACGGCGGCGTCGACTGGCCCGACAACGAGTTCATCTCGGAGTAATCGGCGGGACGGCTTTCTGCTGCTCTCCTCTGCTGAACACCCGACGTCTTGGGTAAAAATGGCCTTTCTTTTTCGTTTCTCCGTGCAATAGAACGCTCGGTCACACCGACCCACAGCTGTCGCTCTCTGCTTGACACCTGCTCCGATGCCGACCTCCTCTCTGCCCCCGTTCCCAGACCACGAAACTGGGACCAAACCCCTTTGCCGGACGACCGTCGAGGGGGCGACATGGTAGGCATCGAATCACTGCTCCCCGTCGGTGGAGAGATCACGATGGGCGGCTTACTCGGGTTCGTCACCGGCTACGCAGCGAAGAAGATCGCCAAGGTCATCGCCGTGCTCGCCGGCCTCCAGCTGGCCGTGTTCAAGTACCTCGAAACGCGCGGCGTCCTCCAGGTGAACTGGAGCAAACTCTCCGGCATCACGCCGGAAGCCGGCCAGATCAACGCGGAGGCTAGCGGTTACCTCATGGAGATGGCCAACACGATCCCGATGGGCGGCGGGTTCGCCGTCGGCGCCGTGGCCGGGTTCAAGAAGGCCTGAATCGAAGGGGTCACGTTCGACCCGCTGTTTTCTCACTCACCCCCCGGCTCGTACAGGTGACACGGCACGGACCGACCGGCAGGCGTCGGGCGCGGTTCGGGATCCTCCCGCTCGCAGACGGATGCGAACGGGGACAGCGCGTCGAGCGCGTCGTCGACGTCGCCGGCGACGGCCGCGGAGAGGGCATCCGCCAGGGCCTCGTCGATCTCCTCGTCCGCGAGTTCGGCCGGCAGGTCGAACTCGTCGCGAAGCGCCGCCACGTCGAGGGCCGTGGGGTCGACGCCGACCCTCGTCGCCAGCGCCGCGCGGTCGACGTCGTCGGCAGCGAGCGTGAGCCGGAAGTCGTAGATGGGTCGCCACTGCTCCGGCTCGACGTCCAACGACGCCGGCGGGACGACTGACGGACATCGCGGATGGAACGAACAGCCACTCGGCGGGTTCGCGGCGTCGGGGACGTCCCCCGAAAGCGTCACGTCGCGGTCGGGCGCATGCGGGTCCGGCGTCGGCACCGAGGCGACCAGGGCTTGCGTGTACGGGTGCTGTGGGTCCGCGAGGACGGCCTCGGTCGGCCCGGATTCGACGATCTCGCCGAGATACATGACGTGGACCCGGTCACAGGTCTCGCGGACGACGCCGATGTCGTGACTGATGACGAGGACGGCCAGGCCGAGGTCGGCCTGGAGCTCGTCGAGAAGCGCGAGGATCTCCGCCTGCACGCTCACGTCGAGCGCGCTCACCGGTTCGTCGGCGACGAGCAGGTCCGGGTTGAGCACCAGCGACCGGGCCAGTGCAGCCCGCTGCTTCTGCCCGCCCGAGAGTTTGTGCGGGTACCGGTCGAAGGTCTCGACCGGCAACTCCACGCGTTCGAGCAGGTCCTCGACGACCGCCCGCCGCGTCCCGGAATCGGCGACGCCATGGACGCGGAGCGGTTCCGCGATGGACTCGCCGATGGTCATCCGCGGATCGAAGCTCCCCGTGGGATCCTGGAAGATCATCCCGGTACGTCGGCGGAACGCTCGCAGCTCCGCGTCGTCGAACCCGCGAACGTCCTCGCCGTCGAACCCGACCCGACCGCCTGTCGGCTCCTCGAGGCGAAGCAGCGAGGTCGCCGCGGTCGACTTCCCGCAGCCGGACTCCCCGATGATCCCGACCGTCTCGCCGCGGTCGACGGTGAAGGAGATGCCGTCGACGGCGCGAACTCGGCCCGTCTCTCGTTGCAGGAACCCGCTCGTGATCGGGTAGTGCTTCTCCAGGGTGTCGACGCCGAGCAATGGCTCCCGATCCCGGTCGTCGCTGCCGATGGTATCGTCGCCGTCGGCGGGCCCATCGCCGACGACGGTGCTGTCCCGGTCCGCGTCGGCGCGGTTTGGATCAGGCATCGGAATCACCGTCCAGATCGAGGTCGTCGCGGTCGTGGTGCGGGCCGTAGTAGACGCAGGAGGCGCTGTGGCCGGCGGTGGCGCCGCCGTGGACCTCGTCGTCCGCGGGTGCTCGGCGCCCGTCGCCGGTGGCGTAGAGGGGCGGCTGGCCGCCGGAGGCACAGGCGGGCGTCGCGTGCTCGCATCTGGGCGCGAATCGGCAGCCGTCAGGGGGGTCGACGGGATCGACGAGGTCGCCCCCGATCGGCTGGAGCGTGCCCTGGCCAGGGAGGGTGTTCATGAGCGCGGCCGTGTAGGGGTGGGCGGTTCGGTCGAAGACGTCGAACACGTCACCCTGTTCCATCACCTTGCCGCCGTACATGACGACGACACGGTCGGCGATCTCGGCGACGACACCGAGGTCGTGTGTGACGAAGAGGACGGCCATGTCGAACTCCGCCTGCAGGTCCGCGAAGAGGTCGAGCAGCTGCGCCTCGGTCGTCACGTCGAGCGCGGTCGTCGGTTCGTCGGCCACGAGCAGGTCCGGCTCGCAGGTCAGCGCGAGCGCGACGACGACGCGCTGTTTCATCCCGCCGGAGAACTCGTGGGGGTACTCGTCGACCCGGGTGGCGGGCGTCGGGATGCCGACCCGGTCCAGGAGGTCGATGGCGTGCTCACGGGCCGCCGCCTTCGGCACGTCTCTGTGGTACCGGATCGCCTCGACCAGCTGCTCACCGACGGTGTACACCGGGTCGAGGGCACCCTGTGGATTCTGGAACACGTGCGCGATGCGGTCACCGCGGACCGCCAGCAGCTGTTTTTCGGAGTAGGTCGTCAGGTCAGCGCCGTCGAACCGGATCGTCCCCTGCGTGACCTCGCCCGGCGGCGTCGGGAGGAGGCCGGTGAGTGCCTCACAGGAGACGGTCTTGCCCGACCCCGACTCGCCGACGAGACAGACGGTTTCGCCGCGGTCGACGGCGAAGGAGACGCCGTCGACGGCGCGGAGGGTCCCGTCCGGCGTGTCGAACTGGACGTGGAGGTTCTCGACAGCGAGCAATGGATCGATCATCGTTCCACCCGCGGGTCGAGCGCGTCCCGCATGGCGTCGCCGAGCAGACTGAGACTCACGGTCGTCGCTAGCAGCAGTATCCCCGGCGCGAGCGCGACCCACCACGAGAGCGTCGGGAAGGCGCGGTCGGAGAAGCCGAGGGCGATGGTCCACCCCCAGGAGTAGTCGACCTGCCAGATGGAGGCTCGCGCGGCACCGCGCTTTGGCGTCGAGAACAGGTACGCCAGCGTCGCCTCCATGATAACGATAAGGGGCAACTGGAGCGTCACCGCGGTGAGGATCGTGCTCGACGTGTTCGGCACGATGTGTCGACGAACGACCCGGAGCGGCCGCGCCCCGGCGCTGCGCGCGGCCCAGACGTACCCCTCCTCCCGCGTCTTCAGCGCGTCCGACCGGACGAGCCGTGCGATGCCGCCCCAGTTGAGCAGGCCGAACACCCCAACGAGCAGGAGCAGCCCGCCGTCGTGGATGACGAGCAGCAGGAGGACGATGAAGAACGCCGGCAGCACCTGCTGGACGTCGACGTACCGCATCAGTGCGTCGTCGACGCGGCCCCCCGAGTAGCCGGCGACCGTCCCGACGCCGACGCCCAGTGGGACCATCAGCGTCCCGGTGATCGCGACGACCTTGAGCGCCACGTTCATGCCGAGGACGACCCGGGTAAGCACGTCCTCGCCCGTGCTCGTCGTTCCGAGGGGGTACTGCCAGGTGCCCATGCACTGGCCGTCGACGAGGGTCTCCTCCGCACAGTAGACGAGCGAGCGAGGCACTCCAAAGCCCACAGGCGGCTGGGAGGGATACGGTTCGCGCCCGGTCGCCGTGCCGAACACCGGCTCCGCGGGGCTCCCGACGAGGTGCGGGCCAAGGACGGCGACGACTCCAAACGCCCCGAGGTACGCCAGGCTCGCGACGGCGACCCGGTTCCGTCGCAGGCGACGCCAGTAGTACGCGACGAGCCCGCGACTCCGCGCAACCGGCACGACCAGAAGGGCCAGTATGGACCACAGCGAGAGCCAGTAGAGCCAGTCGATCGTCGACGGCGAAAATGAGCCGTAGAGCGCCTCGCCCTCCGGGACCACGCGCGCGTCGTACACCGCGAGGGCGAGGAGGAGAACCGCGCCGGCGACATATGCGGCCGTCCTCCCGCTCGGCCGCCAGCGAACCGAGCTGTCGCCTAGCTCGACCGTTTCGAACGTCGGGCCGTCGTCGTCGCCCACGATGTCGCTGCTGTCGCCGTCGCCCACGACGTCACTGGCGTCGCCGTCGCCCTCGTCTTCAATGACGTCACCAGTCATTGGCTCACTGGCCTCCGCTGGCGGAATCGGCCCTCGCTACAGTGTCGACGTGTCCGCCCATGTGTCCCGCAGTCGCGGTGGGGTATGTTAAACTCTGCCAAAAGTCAAACCGAGTTTGGAGCCACCGTGACGCTTAAGCGACACGTCCCCGTGGGTCAGTGCAGCCTCTCAGATGCGCCGATACGTACTCAAGCGGCTCGCGTGGTCGGTCGTCGCCGTGTGGATCGTCATTTCGGCGGCGTTCCTGCTGGTGGCGCTGACGCCGGACCCGAACGAGGTGATCATCTCGTGGGCGGCAGGTGCCGAGGCGGCCGAAGCGTACCGCCAGGCCCGGAACTACGACCTGCCGCTGTACAGACGCTACTGGCTGTGGCTCTCCTCGTATCTCACCCTCGACCTCGGCACCACGCAAAGCGGCCAGCCCGTGACGCAGGCGTTCCGCGAGACGCTGCCAGTGACGGCGCTTTACGTGGTCCCCGCAGTGGTCGTCTCCACGATCCTCGGCGTCGCGACCGGGCTCTACACCGCCATCCGGAGCGGGGGCTACCTCGACCGGTTCGTCACGGCCGCCGTCTACTCCGGGTTCGGGCTTCCCGTCTTCTGGCTCGGCGAGATGGCCATCGCGGTCGCCGTGCACGAACTCGGGTGGGTTGAGATCGCCTGGGACGACCGCTACGGGCTCTGGCACCCCGCCAACCTCCAGTCGATGATACTGCCGGCCACCGTCGTCTGCGCGAACCTGCTCGCAGTGCAGGCCCGCTACGCGCGCGCCGAGGCGCTGGAGTACGTGCCGGCGGAGTTCGTCCGCACGCTCAGAGCCAGCGGGGCCAGCTCCCGCGACGTTGCGAGACACGTCCTTCGCAACGCGGCGCTCCCGCTCGTCTCGCTGTTCTGTATCGAAGGAGTTGCGCTGCTGCTCGTTACCGTCTACGTCGTCGAATCCGTCTTCGGGCTCCCCGGCGCCGGCGCGCTCGCGTACGACGCTATCTACTCCCGGGATATCGGCGTCGTCCTCGCAGCAACCCTGCTCGTCGCCGTCGTCGGCGTGCTCGGGAACCTCCTGCAGGACGTCCTGTACGTGTGGCTCGACCCCCGCGTCGACGTTGAGTGAGGGCGCCAATGGGACGCTCGAACGACCCGGTCGGCGGTCGCTTTTACAGGTCAGCCCCGCGTGGCTCCGGATATGGACGACGAATCAGCGGTAGCGCGGATCGCGGACGCGATCGATGCCGGCGACGTTGAACTCATCATTCGAAACGTCGAGCAGGGACAGCGGCTGGAGGTCGAACACCCCGAGGAGCTGTCGCCGGAGCTGAGCGACGCCTTCGCTACGCTGAAAGGGGAGTACGGGCGGACGCTGGAGCGGATAGCCGGCGGCGACCTCTCGGCGGCGACCGCGGTCGACGACGAAGAGTGGCCGGCGTTCCGCGAGATCGCCGTCGACGCGGCCGAGGTCCACCCCGACGCACTGGAGAGCAGTCGCGAGACGGCCGCTGACTCCTCCTGACTGCCGACAGGCGGGTTGCTGTGTACGACTCTGCTCCTGTTTCGAGCTCTGTCCAGCACATTCTGGACCCCTGCCAAGCCATTTCCTAAGCCTCTTTTCATCTATCTGTAACGTCCGCTCTCACTGATCGGATCGCGAAATCCGCCCCAGACGGCCGCTCGGTGGACAAAATACCTGTTGCAACGCAATATTTGCATTACTATTGATACTTTCACGTCGAATCTGCAATAAATAATTTAAGTGTCACCGGAGTATTCCGGCCTGGAATGGCTCCAAACCGACAAACCACGGCAACGAGGGGTGTCACACGATGAATGCGGTCGTAGCGCAAGCCTTCAGTGGCACGGGCGCGGCCGAGCTGTTCCTGCTGGGCCGGCTGCTGTTCGGTGGCGTACTGGCGTTCATGGGGCTTAACCACTTCATGGACACCGAGAGCATGGTCGGCTACGCGGAGTTCAAGGGCGTTCCCTATCCGCGTGCGGCCGTTCTCGTGTCGGGCGGAATGCTCCTCTTCGGGGGGCTCGGCATCGTCGTCGGCGCGTATCCCGTCCTGTCGGCGGGGGCACTGGCGACGTTCCTCTTCGTCGGCGCCGTCCAGATGCACGACTTCTGGACGATCGAGGATCCGGAGGAGAAACAGTCGGAGATGACCCAATTCCTGAAGAACATACGGGGTTCGGGGCGGCTCTCGCGCTCCTCGCGATCGGCGGGACGTCGTGGCCCTACGCGCTCAACGTCGGGCTGTTCTGACGCGGCGTGGGGTTTTCAGGTCCGCCGTCGCCCCCGGACCGCTGGCTGTATAACGCCACTGCGCTAATCACTGGTATGAACGAAGGCGAGTGGGTGAGCCTGTTCTCCGGCGGGAAGGACTCCTCGTGGGCGCTGTACCGAGCGCTGGCGGAGGGGATGGACGTGTCGCGATTGCTGACCGTGCATCCCGAGGGCGACTCCTACATGTACCACACGCCGGCGACGGAGCTCGCCAGCCTCGCCGCCGAGAGCATGGGGATCGAGCTCGTCGACGTCGAACCCGACGATTTCGGCGCCGACGACGTTCGCGACTCCGGGGCTCAGGGCGACGCGGAGGTCGAGCCGATGGAAGCCGCGCTCCGGGAGCTGGCGACCGAGCTCGACCTCGCGGGAGTCACCGCCGGCGCCGTCGAGAGCGAGTTCCAGACCAGCCGCATCGAGTCGATGTGTGACCGACTCGGTATCGACCTGTTCGCCCCGCTCTGGGAACGCGACCCCGAAACCCTCGCGGAGGAGATGATAGACACCGGCTTCGAGATCACGATCATTCAGGTCGCGGCCTACGGGCTCGACGAGTCGTGGCTCGGGCGAACGCTCGACCACGACGCCCTCGACGAGCTCCGGGAACTCAACGAGGAGTACGGCGTCCACGTCATCGGCGAAGGCGGCGAGTTCGAGACGTTCGTCACCGACGGGCCGCACATGGACCGCGCCATCGACCTCGAGTACGACACCGTCTGGGACGGAACCCGCGGCCACCTGCAGATCACGGACGCGTCGCTGGCGGAGTAACCACGTGAGAATGCGGCCGCGATCGGTGAGAATGCGGCCACGATCGGTGAGAATACGGCCGCGATCGCGGGAGGAGACCGGCTGCGGTCTCTAGAACTCTTCGCCGGGCGTGATCGTCGTATGCTCGCCGATGAGCGAGCCTTCGAGGTCGGTGTCGACGATGTGGGCCTCGTTGTCGACGATGGAGTTCTCGATCTCCGACTCCCGGATCGTTGCTCCCGGGAAGACGACGGCGCGTTCGAGGGTCGCGTCCTCGACGGTGGCGTCGGCCATCACCTGCACGTTGTCGCCGATCTCGCTGTTCGTCACCGTCGCCGAGTCGTCGACGAGTGCGTCGCCGCCGAGTTCCCACTCGACCGCGTCGAGGTAGCTCTCGGCCGTACCGATGTCGAACCAGGCGCCGTCGAACGTGAACCCGTGAACGTCACCACGATTCTGGAGCCACTGGATGTACCAGCCGGGTTCATCCGGGTTGTTGCCTTCCTCGAGATACGTCTGGAGCAGTGAGAGTGAATCCTGGGGGAACGCGTAACACGCGATGGAAACGAGCGTGGAGTTCGGGTCGTCGGGCTTCTCCTGGAAGTCGACGACGCTGTCGCCATCGAGCTCGACGAGGCCGTAGGACTTCGCCCGCTCGCGGCTCCCGACGTCGTACGCGGCGATCGTCGGCGTCTCCTTCGCCTGGAAGAAGTCGACGAACTCGCCGACGTCGAAGCTGATCAGGTTGTCGCCAGCGACGACGACGAGGTCGTCGTCGATACCCTCGCGGTCGACGAGCTGGGCGAGCGCCCCGACGACGCCGAACTTCTCGTCCTCCTCGGTCGTATCCTCGATGGACAGCGTCGGCTTCTCGAAGTCGCTCTCGTCGAGGTACGCTTGGAACTCGCCGTTGAACCGGTCGTTCGTGGAGACGAACACCTCGTCGATCCGGTCGTCTTCCTCCAGGTCAGCGAAGATCTCGTCGATGACCGTGTTCTCACCGACCGGGAGAAACATCTTCGGGCGGTGCTTCGTGATCGGCCACAGACGCGTCGCGTATCCCCCTGCTAGGACTACCGCCTTCATGGTCCACCTTTCAAACCGGACGTTAAGATTCTTGTGACTCGGGATCCCCGCTGCCGCATGCGGTTGGCCCCTCGACAGGCGGTTTATAACCCCGAGTCACGAACGAAGGGTATGGAGTCGACGACGCGCCAGCGCATCGCCGAGGAACTACGCGAGTCGCCAGCGACGGCCAGCGAACTGGCCGAGACGCTGGCATTGCCGACGCCGGTCGTCTACGAGCATCTCGAACACGTCGCGCAGTCGGTCGAGGAGGACGAGGAGTTTCTCGTCGCCCCGCCCGAGTGTAACGACTGCGGGTTCGACCGTTTCGACGACCCGGTGAACTACCCCTCCCGCTGTCCGGAGTGTAAATCCGAGAACATCGCGGAACCCGCGTTCACGATCGAAACCGAGGCCTGATGTCGGTCTCGACCCTACTGTACTCTGCGTTCGCCAGCAGTTCTCACCGTACGTGATGGCGGTTCTCGCCGTTTGCAACGGTGGTTCTCGCCATTCGCGATAGCAGTCGCTCACCCGATAGCGTGGGCCTTCGAAAAAAATCAGCGGACCCTCCTGACGGCTTACGCGTCGATGCCGAGTTCCTCGAGTAGCGTCTCGGCCGCGGCCGCGGAGGAGCCGGGGCCACGGGCGGTGATGAGGTCGCCGTCGACGGTGACGCTCGTGTCGGCGTCGAGTTCGGCGTCCCAGTTCGCGCCGGCGGCCTTCACCTCGTCCTCGACCCAGTAGGGGAGCTTGCGCCCGTCCGGCATCAGGTCGTCCTCGTCGACGATGTCCTCCTCCCACGCGTTCGGGAAGCCGGTGATGTCGCGGCCGTCGACCAGGAAGGAGCCGTCAGCCTCGCGCGTGAACGCGAGGATGCCGACGGCGTGACAGACGACCAGCGCGTTCCCCTCGTCGCCGGCGACGGCGTCGAGGAGCAACTGGCGTGCGTGCCTGTCCTGATTCACGTCCCATTCCGTGCCGTGGCCGCCGGGGAACACGACCGTGTCGAAGTCGGCCGCGGAGACGCGGGCCACTCGCTCCGGGTTGTTGAGCCCGGGGTGGTTCTCGTGGACCACTCGTACTTCCTCGGCCGTCTCCTCGCCGACGGTGTCGGGGTCGACGGACCGCTCGTCGACGACCGGCGGCGAGCCGGTCGGCGTCGCCACGGTGATGTCGACGCCGGCGTCCTCCAGCGACGTGAGCGGCTCGATACATTCCTCGCCCCAGTAGCCGTCCTCGCTGACGACGAACAGTGCGCTTGTCATACGGATTGATCAAGGAATGGGAGACTCAAAAGAGGAGTTGTTCCGGAATCTGTCAGAAAGCTCGACGACATAACGTCATGGCGCCTGTGCGCGAATTTCGGTCAATCGACCGGGTATAGCGGGCTCAATTGGTGGTATTCTCGACAGTGGGTGGATGGGGTCGGCGACCGCGAAAAGGTGGTGTCCACGACCGGGGTTGGTTCGGTCAGGTCCGCCCGTCTACCCGTCGCCGAGCTCGTCGACGATGATCACTTCGCCGTCTTCGACGGTGACGTTGATCAGCGTCTTCACGTCGTAATCGGTGTCGTCGAGCTCGTTCTCGCCGGCCTTCTTGATGACGGCAAGCACGTCGCCGACTTCCGCGCCGACGTCGTTCGTCAGCGCGTCGAGGATGGCCTTCATCGTGCCGCCCGTCGAGAGCACGTCGTCGAGCACGAGGACGCGGTCGCCCTCGGCGACGTCGTTGATGTACATCTCGGACTCGGAGTAGCCGGTCTCCTGGAAGAGGGGGACCTCGCCTTCGAGCCCGTACTGGCGCTTGCGGATGACGACGAGCGGGATGTCCGTCATCAGCGACAGCGCGGTCGAGATGTGGATCCCCATCGCGGCCGGCGTGACGATCTTGTCGACGTTTTCGAGTTCGGCTTTCCGGATGATCCGGATGACGATCTCGCGGAGGAGCTCCGGCTCCAGCATCGGAACCCCGTCGCTGATCGGGTGGACGAAGTACTCGTAGTCTCCTTTCTCGATGATCGGCGCGTCGAGGAGCGACTGCCGCAACTGGTCCATGTCGCAGGTACATCAACCGGAGGATAAAAGCTGACGATCATCGACCCCCGATGCGAGTGGCTGACAGTGGGCGAACGCCGGTTGCAACTTTCCGTGGACGTTTCTCGTCGCAGATCGAGGGGGAGCGATTGGTTCTCGGTTATAAATAAGATTGTCCGGGCGATGTGTACTTACAAGGGCTGAGAAAAGTTTGAGAGCCCTCGGCTGCACTTCCTTATATACCGTATTTAAGTATGTAGACGCCGCTCCACTCGACAGCACCGCAGACTCCTCGAAAGCCCTCGCTTGCTCTTTATTAGGGGACAGTTGAACAGGTGCAGACGCTGCTGCGCTCGATAGCACCGCAAACACCCAGAAAGTCCTCGGCCGCACTTTATAACCAGATTTGGACGGGTGATACGGACTTGCTCTCGTCAGCAACGCAAACTCCTTGAAAGCCCTCGGCCGCTCGCGGTCGCTCCGCGACATATCCGCTCTCTCCGCACAGCCCGAGCGGATAGGGGTCGTCGGAGCGACTTCGTTACACCGCGACCGACCGTCGCCCTTTCAGTCCGCCAGGACCGCGACAGCGACAGCGACAGCAACAGCACTGCACAGCAACCGCATACCTCGGGCCTCCCCAGCCTCGGCCGGGGCGCGCCGGCACGGCACCGCGCGGCGCGCCCCGCCCTCCCTCGCACGCGTTGCTCGCGCGCGCCACCGCCCCCGC
>JBDGPU010000055.1:0-14317 GCA_042219525.1 Halopenitus sp. | reverse complement strand
ACGGCGAACGAGCGGAGCGAGTGAGCCGTGAGGAGCGCAGCGAGCAGCGCGACCGCTCAGCGGCTGGGGCTTTCTGGGCATGCTGAGTGGTGTCACCGGCGACGATAGCCAATCCTGTTTATAAGTGCGACCGGCCAGCGGCAGGGGATTTCCGGGTGTGCCGAGTGGTGTCGCTCGCGACGCGAGCCGACCCTATTTATAAGCACGACTGGTCCGCGGCTGGGGCTTTCGAAGCATTCCGAGTGGTATCCCCGACGGCATTACCCACTCAACCGAAGGATCGCAACCCTCGTCTAAGCGGTCCTTCTAAGCGAGTCGAGCATCGTCGAGTACGATAAGTGACCCAACCAGCCGCGCTACGTAGCAGTTTCAGCTTTCGACTTCAGCCACGGTCGGGACTGGCACCTCGTCGAGGACGTCCTGCACGATGGCCGCCTGGGAGACGTCGTTGACCGTCGCGTCCGGCGTGAGGATCAGCCGATGCGCGAGAACGGGGTCGGCAACGCGTTTCACGTCGTCGGGCGTGACGAACTCCCGGCCCTCGATGACGGCCTGGGCGCGGGCCGTCTCGAAGAGTCGCTGGGTGCCGCGAGGCGAGACGCCGACCTCGACGCGGCGGTCCTCACGGGTCGCGCGCGCGACGTCGGCCATGTACTCGAGCAGGTCGTCGTCGACGCGGACGGTTTCCGGCACCTGGCGCAGCTCCTGGACGTCGTCCGGATCGAGGACGGTCTCGACGGTCGGGCTCTGGTCCGAGCGACCGGCGCGGCGCCGGAGGAGTTCGACCTCGCCGGCGTCGTCGGGGTACCCCAGCGCGGTCTTCACCGTGAAGCGGTCGAGCTGGGCCTCCGGGAGCTGGAACGCACCCTCCGATTCGACCGGGTTCTGGGTCGCGATGACGTAGAACGGCTGCGGAAGGACGTGGGTCTCGCCGTCGACGGTGACCTGGCCCTCCTCCATTGCCTCGAGGAGCGCGGCCTGGGTCTTCGGCGGCGCGCGATTGATCTCGTCGGCGAGGACGACGTTCGCGAAGATCGGCCCGGGCGAGAACTCGAAGGAGCCGTCCTTCTCGTTGAAGACGTTCGTGCCGGTGACGTCCGTCGGGAGGAGGTCCGGAGTGAACTGGATCCGCGAGAACTCGAGGCCGAGTGCCGTCGCGAACGAGCGGGCCGTCAGCGTCTTTCCGGTACCGGGGACGTCCTCCAGCAGGACGTGCCCGCGGGCGAGGACGCCGAGCGTGACCCGTTCGAGGAACTGTCGGTCGGCGACGACGGCGCTGCCGACCTCCTCGATTACGCGGTCGCACACCTCGGCGGCGTCGGGGACCTTCATGGCCGCGAATTCGGTGGGCCGCACTAAGGTCTGTCGCCGTGACAGGGTGGAACCACTCCTGTGAGATTCGTCGACGACCCGCCGATCGCAAGCAGGCGACCCCGGAAGATCGAAACCCATAACAGCAGCAGTCGAGTACGATGAAACGAGCCGAGGTAGCCTAGCCTGGCCAAGGCGGCAGATTCGAGATCTGCTGTCCCTTACGGACACAGGAGTTCAAATCTCCTCCTCGGCGCTCATTGCTTTCCGACGCGACGCTTCCAGCAGTCGCTCCACCGTCGTCAGCGCGGGCAGGAAGAGCCGCGTTCCTCACTTCGCGCCGTCGATCGACTGCTGCTCGGTGCCGTCGTCACCGCGCAGGCGACGGCGGCGCTTGTCGTAGGCCGCCTCCAGCTTGGCGTTCGTCGCTCGCGACAGCAGGTAACAGTCGACGTTGCTGTCGTCCTCGGGGTGGGCGGTCGCGACCCAGACGTGGCCGTCGCCGGTCGAGAGCTCCTCGGCCCAGCGTTCGGCGGCCGCCCGGCTCTCGAACGCGTGGCGCGGGCCGTCCTCGAACACGAGGGTCCCGACCTTTGCGTTGCGCTTGCGAGCGGACGGTTTGACGGCGACGACGACGCTCACACCGGGTCGTTACGCTCCATCACATAAAAACTCCGTCAGACGCGCTCACAGGACCAGCCAGAAGGCCCGGACGCCGATCGCGCCGAACCAGATCGCGCCGCCGAGGTACACCGCGGTCCGGAGTCGGTCGGGATACCACTCCGGGACCTCCTCCGGATAGAGACGGTAGAGGACGCCGCCGGCCTCGGCGACGAGCGCCACCGAGGCGACGGCGAGGACCCACAGGACGACCATCCCGAGTTCGATCCCGAACCGGCCCATCAGCCAGATCGCGAGCGGCACCGTCTCCCTGACGTTGGTCCCGACCCGCAAGCCGACGACGGTCCCGACCGTATCGAGCCCCTTCCCGACGACGAGCAGCGCCGCGAGCGTGGGGCGATCCATACCGAATCTGACGACCGGTTCACAAAAAGGCGTTCCGGCGGCCGGGCAGTCGCCAGCCACCCGAACAGCGATCCGCGCTGGTCACTCCTCGACGAGTACGACCTCGTCGCCCACCTCGACGTCCTCGGCCGCGCCGGCCGGAAGCTCGACGATCCTGTCGGCGACGCCGCGACCGAGGCCGACGAAGGGACGCAGTCGCTTCGTGTGGGTGACCTCGGTCCCCGACAGCCACACCGCGTCGATGGCGAACGGCACGAACAGCATGTGGAGGTTCCGGGCTTCCGCCCGGTCGAACTCGAAGACGAGCGCGTAGTCGTCGCGAATCGACCGGCGGAACATCAGCCCTCGCGCCTGTTCGAGCGTCGAGTCGGCGACGTCGACGTCGCTCGCGAGGACCGCCTCGGTTCGGTCGCCCGGCGGCCCGCTGCGATGGACGAGTTGCACACCGGTCGGAGAGGGACCGACGATATAAACGTCCGTGGTCGGCCACGGTGATAGCGGCGGAGAACCGCGGCGATAGCAGCGGGGACCGCGGTGACAGCGACGGAAAAGGCTCCCTTACTCGCCGGACAGCAGGTCGACGAGGTCGCCGAGCGTCTCCAGCGAGTACTGGCCCGGCGCCGTCGACTTCCCGAGGTCGACCGGGGCGTAGCCGATCCGGGAGCCGTACACCGGCGCGACGGCACGCGTATGCCGGCCCGGTTCGCCCATCGCCATCGTCGCTACCCGATGCCCATCCGCCGTCGCTTCCTCCGTCGCCTGCAACAGCGCCAGCGCGTCGGCCTTCGTCTCGGCGGTCGTCGCCAGCTTCGCCACGTCGCCCTCGCTCGCGGCGTCCGCGAGCAGGTCGACCATCGCCTCGACCGGCGGCGTCGACTCGAAGTCGTGGACCGACGCGATCACCGCGACGCCCTCCTCGCGGGCGGTCTCGCGGAGCGCCGTCGCGTGCGACTGCTCCCCCTCGGGCGCGGTGCCGCGCAGCGCGGAGAGCTCGATGTCGACGGCGGCGACGTGGTCGTGGCCGACCGCCGTCGTCAGCTCCTCGAAGCGCCCGAACCCCTCCGCCTCGCCGCCCTCCCACGACGCGCGGTTCGTGGCGATGATCGGGAGCGACCCGTCGTACGCCGCGAGCTGGTCGACCGGATCGGTCGCCAGGTCCATCCGGAACTCCACGGCGTCGGCCGCGTCGCGGGCCAGCCGCTCCTCGGAGAGGTCGGCAGTACTCGCTGCCAGCACGAACTCGTCGAACATACCTGCCCGTGGTCCCGCCGACGACTTAGGTGTGTTCGCCTCGACACCGGGGACAGGTGCGGGCACGGGACCTGCGTTGGTCGGCCGCTACTGGGATCGCTTTCGTCGCAGTCGCCAGCGGGCGGCGTTCATCCCGAGCACGAGCACGCCGACGGCGGTGATCACTCCCGCTGTGATCGTCTGCGCTTGCAGGAGCGAGTCGAGGCCGATCGTCAGGATGGCGAACCCGAGCAGCGCCCGCGTGAGAATCCGGACGACCGGCACCGACAGCCTGACCCCGGCCGGCTGCCAGTCGAACTGGCGGGCCAGCCCGCCGCCGAGGTACACCAGCCCGGCCAGCAGGCAGCAACCCACCGCCAGCAACAACGGCAGTTGCTCGCGGACCGAGGGAACGCGAACGAGGAGCCAGGCGGCACCGGTCGTGAGCAACAGCCCGAGCCCGAGGTCGCGACTTCGCATACGGGGGCGAGGACGTGGCGTGAGGAAAAGCTTCCGCGAACAGCGCGACGGATCGGAAAGCGCGTGTCGAAGTCGAAAGCCCGTACCGAAGTCGAAAGCGCGTGTCGAAGTCGTCAGGCGACGAGGCCGTCCTCGGCCTCGAGCAGCTCGTGGTAGCGGTTCCGGATCGTCACTTCGGAGATATCGGCAACCTCCGAGACCGCGGCCTGGGTCGTCTTCTCGTTCGTCAGCAGCGCGGCGGCGTAGACGGCGGCCGCGGCGAGGCCGACCGGCGACTTGCCCGAGTGGACGCCCTTCTCCTTGGCGTTCTGGAGGAGCTGCTTCGCGCGGAGTTCCGACTCGTCCGAGAGGTCGAGGTCGGAGGCGAACCGCGGGACGTACTGTTCGGGGTCAGCCGGCTTGACTTCGAGCTTCAGCTCGCGGACGACGTAGCGGTACGTCCGGGCGATTTCCGACTTCTCGACGCGGGAGACGTCGGCGATCTCGTCGAGCGACCGCGGGACGCCGGCCATCCGGGCGGCGGCGTAGACGCAGGCCGTCGAGACGCCCTCGATGGAGCGGCCCGGCAGCAGGTCCTCGTCGAGCGCGCGGCGGTAGATGACGGAAGCGGTCTCGCGGACGTTGTCCGGGAGCCCCTGGGCGGAGGCCATCCGGTCGATCTCGCCGAGCGCCTGCTTCAGGTTGCGCTCCTTGCTGTCGCGGGTGCGGAACCGCTCGTTCCACTTGCGGAGCCGTTGCATCTTCTGGCGCTGGCGACCCGACAGGGAGCGACCGTAGGCGTCCTGGTCGCGCCAGTCGATGTTCGTCGAGAGCCCCTTGTCGTGCATCGTGTTCGTTGTCGGGGCGCCGACGCGGGACTTCTCGTCCTTCTCACGGGAGTCGAACGCGCGCCACTCCGGCCCGCGGTCGACGGAGTCGGCGTCGACGACGAGGCCACAGTCCGCACAGACGCTCTCCCCGTGCTCCTCGTCGTTGATGACGTTGCCGTCGCATTCGGGGCACGTCAGTCGCTCCTCGCTCGATTCCTTCTCGTCCGTTCGTTCGCGCTGGGAGCGGCTCTCCCGTGTGTGTGCTCGTTCGCTCATGGGTTCTAACCCCCCGGAGACCAGATAAAAACCCGAGGCAGTTCTTACGGAGTCGATGAGAGGACAACACTTAAACAGTGCGAAATTCGTCGGCGCTCAGTCGCCAGAATATCACGGTTCTACACGCCCGGGTTGCACACTGGAGAACGGCATCGAAGCGACCTTCAGCCGGGCTGCCGTTGCCCCGGGCATGACGGAGCCACGGGTCGTTTCGCTCGCGCCGAGCGCGACGGCGACGGTGTCCGCCCTCGGCGCCGCCGACTGTCTCGTCGGCGTTACCGACCATTGCGAGGTCGCGACCGGCTCGACCCCCGCACCCGACTCACTCGACTCGGCCGAGCCGACGAACGCGGAACTCCCGGCCGTGGTCGGCGGCTGGCTCACGCCCGACCCGGACGTGGTCGAACGACTCGACCCGGACCTGGTCCTCACGAGCGACGGCTTACAGGCCGAACTCGCCGCCGACTTCTGCGAGCGAGGCTTCGAGGTCCACCATCGCGAGCCCGAGACGCTCGACGACGCTGTCGCAGGCTTCGCCGACCTCGGAGCCGCCGTCGGCCGCGCCGCGGCGGGCGAGCGACTCGCGGCCGACGCTCGCGACCGGCTCGACGCCGTCGCGGCTGCCGTCGGCGACGTCCTCGCCGACGAGGTACCCCCGGTCGTCTACTGCGAGGAGTGGTCCGACCCGCCGATGGCCGCCGGGAACTGGGTCCCGGATGCGGTCCGGGCGGCCGGCGGCCGGTATCCCTTCGTCGACCCAGGTGATCGATCCCGCGAGGTCGACGGCGCGGAAGTCGCCGCCGCCGACCCGGACCACGTCGTGCTCCACGTCTGCGGTCACGGCGACCGAGTCGATCCCGAGGTCGTCCGCGAGCGCGACTGGAACCTCGACGCCCCGATTCACGTCCTCGACGACGCGCTTCTCAACCAGCCGAGCCCCCGCCTCATCGACGGAATCGAGCGCCTCGCGCGGATCCTCCACCCCGACGCCTTCGAAAACTGACCGTGGCCCGGAGCCCGCCGCCGCGTCGCCGACACGAGAACGGGTCGCCGCCTTCGACAGGCCCTTGCCACCGGCCGCCGGACGAGTGGCTATGCGAGTTGGCGTCGGCAGCGGGAACCCCGTGAAACGCGACGCAGTTGCACAGGTGCTCGGCGAGGGCGACGGCGAGTTCGGCACGGACTCGGCCATCGAAGCCGTCCCCGTCGCCTCCGGCGTGAGCGAACAGCCGACTGGCCACGCGGAGACCATCGCAGGCGCGGAGAATCGAGCAGCGAACGTCATCGAGACGGACGACTACGACCTCGGCGTCGGCGTCGAGGGCGGCGTCGCCGAGTTCGAGGGGAGCGAGGGGCTCTACCTCGTCATGTGGGCCGCCGTCGACGACGGCGAGACGGTCGGCCGCGGGAGCGGTCCGAGCATGCGACTCCCTCGAGAGATCGAGCGCCGGGTCCGCGAGGGCGAGGAGCTCGGCCCGGTGATGGACGACGTGCTCGGCGAAAACGAGGTCGCCCAGAAGCAGGGTGCTGCCGGCGCGTTCACGAACGGCCGCGTCGACCGGACGGAAGCGCTCGCGGCCGCCGTCGCCGGCGCACTTGGCCCGTTCGCGACGGATCTCTACTGACGCGGAGGTTTTTCACCGATTAGGCGGCAGACGCCCCGTGCCCGCTTTCACGGTCCGGGACGGCACGCGGGTGCGCGACACGGACGTCCCGGATACGACGCGTGGTCCGTAGCGATAACCACCCCGAACGCAACGAGCCCGTGTCGCCTGTCAACCACCGGAAGACGGCCTCCCGTAGCTACTCCTGTACCTGTCCGGCTTCCTGTATCTCCTCGCTCTCCTCGACCGCCGTCGTGAGCGAGACGTTGAGCGCCAGCATCGACGTCACGCCGCCGACGACGGTGACGAGGTTCTTCAGTCCGTGGTCGAGGACCGCCGCGCCGAGCGCCACCGCGGGCCCGATCGGCGTCAGCCCGACGACGATCGCCGTGAACGCGCCCTCGTAGAGGCCGATCCCGCCGGGCGACAGCGGGAGCACCTTCGCGAGATTGCCGACGCTGACGGCGAAGAAGCACACAGAGAGCAGAGTGACGGGGTCGAGGCCAACGCCGAACGCGGCCAGCACCAGCGTCGCGACGAGCACGTCGATAGTCCAGATGACGACACTGGAGAGCGCAACGCGCGAGAACGCGGCGGGGTCGCCGCCGACACGCTGGACGTCGCCGACGAACCGCTCGATCACGCTCGCGACGTACTCGCCGTAGGAGTCACTGCTGATCCGCGTGATGACGGCGCGAACGCGATTCGCGTCGGAGCGCGCCGACAGCACGATCCCGATGACCGCGGCGATCGCGGCGAGGCCGACGCCAGCGGCGACGAGGACGGCGACGCGGCCCGCCTCGTCACCGCCGGTGATCGCCGTCACCACCTCGCCGAGCCGCCCCGTCGCGGTGTAGCCGAGCAGGACGACCCCGGCCAGTCCGGCGAGCGTCAGCAGGTCGAAGACGCGCTCGGCCGCCAGCGACGCGAACCCGGAGGCGTACGGGATCCCGCGGCGCATCTTCACGACGTAGGCGCGGACCGCGTCGCCGGCCCGCGCTGGGAACACGAGGTTCCCCGTCTGTGAGATGAACACCGCGCCAGTGAGGAAGCCGACGTGTTCGTGGAAGCCCAATTCGGCGAGGATGTCGCGGTAGCGGTAGCCACGGAGCGGCCAGGAGAGCGCGTATAGCAACGCGGCCACGCCGACGAGCGTGGTATCCGCGCGCCGCATCTCGGCGATGACGTCCGAGGGGTCGAGGTACACTGTCATCAGCGCGAGCGCGGCCAGCACGAGTAACAGCCCCGCGACGACGCTCTTCGTCCGGGTGATCCGCGGCTGAACCGACAGTTGCCACCAGAGGCGGACGATCTGTGACCCCATCCCGAATATGTCGCGGACGAGGTCGACCTTCGTGTCGCCCTTTGGCTCCCAGTCGACGGGGAACTCCCGCACCTGCAGTCCGGACCGCTGCGCGCGGACGAGTAGCTCCGTGTCCCAGAACCAGTGGTCGTCCTCGACCTGGTCGACGAGCCGTTCGTAGGCGTCCCGCGAGAGCGCCTTGAAGCCACACTGGTGGTCGCGGAGGTCCGAGCGGAGGACGGTTCGCACGAGCAGGTTGAACCCGCGAGACGGGATCCCGCGTTTCGGGGGGCGTTCCGCCTCGTTGCCCGGCATCCAGCGCGACCCAGTCGCGACGTCGTAGTCCTCGGAGCGGATCGACTCGACCAGCTCCTCCAGATGCTGCATGTCCGTCGCGAGGTCCGTGTCGAAGTAGACGAGCACGTCGCCAGCGGCGGCCTCGAACGCCCGCTCCAGCGCGCCCCCGCGACCCAGCCGCTCGTCGCTGTGGAAGTGTCGAACGCGGTCGTCCTCGCTTGCCATCCGGGTGGCGATCTCCGGCGTCCGGTCGTCACAGCCGTCCTCGGCGACGATCACCTCGTACGCTCCGCTCGGGAGGAACGAGTCGAGCGTCGACAGCGTCGTCTCGACGGTTTCCTCGATAGTGGCTTCCTCGTTGTACGCGGGAAGGACCACGCTGACGGTCCGCTCCCCGCCCGATCCGGTCATTGCCAGTAGGTGACGGGGGCGTAGGTAAGTACCTTCTGAAGGAATAGCATCACGTTCGACCGAGTAGCCGATCGAGAGAGGATATCGATCCGGTCCCAAGGCCGAGCACGCGTTCGACGTTCGTACCGCGGGGACCAGCTACGGGGGCTCCCCGACTCCATCTCGGCCCAGAAACCGACGGACAGCGGCGGATTAATCGATCCTACCAAACGCCCTTTTGGTGGGTATTGTCTATCCCGATGTATGAGTACGACCGCGTCCACGACCGACACGATGCTGCCGGAGTCGCTGACGGAGAAACAGGCCCGGATCCTGTCGTTCCTCCGGGACCGGGCGGACACGCAGACGTATTTCAAGTCGCGGCTCGTCGCCGAGGAGCTCGACATGTCCGCGAAGGAGGTCGGCGCGAACATGGGCGCCGTGCAGGAGGCCGCGACCGACGTCGACATCGAGAAGTGGGGCTATTCCTCGGGGACGACCTGGATGGTCACGGCCTAACACGCGCAGGCGACGGCTTCAGGTGGTCCTCGAAGCCGGAACGAGCGAGGTGGAAGAACGAGTTACAGCTCCGTTTACCGTCAGTCAGGGGTCGTAGCGGACGAGTTCGCTCGCGTCATCCGCGAAGGCGACGGTGTCGTCGTCGAACGACTCCGCGTGGCGGACCACGAGTGCGATGAGCCGTTCGGGGTCCCGGAGACGGTACCCGTTCGACCGGTCGAGGAGTCCGGCATCCGCGAGGTCGCTCGCAGCGGCACTGATCGTCGGCCGGGAGACGCCGAGCCGATCGGCGAGCTGGCCGCCGCTCGCGTCCGGATTGCGCAACAGCACCAGGATCATGCCGCGCGGCGTGTCGCGCCGGAGATAGCCGAGGGCCCGCTTCTCGAAGGCGTCGAATCGGCCGGCCGGGAAGAAGCGCCGGTAGTCGCCGTCCTTGACGGACTCGACGTCGCCAGCGTCCTCCAGCGTCCGGAGGTGGTGCTGGGTTTCACCGGTGCCAAGCCGGAGGTCGTCGCGGAGCTTCGAGAAGTGCGCACCGGGGGTCGTCGCCACGTAGCCGCGGATCGCGTCCCGCGTCTCGTTGTCGTCGGTCGGCGCGTCAGCGTCGTCGGATTCTCCGGCGGCGCTCCCGACGAATGGGGCCGCGGCTCCGATGGCGGCGAACCGCCGGAGCGTCGCCCGTTTCTGCTCGTCGACGCCGTCAGTCACTATCTTCACCTGATGCCGCGGCGAGTAAAAGGGCTTCGCCTCCGGCGGTCTGCCGAATCCAACGAACCGCCGGAGAACGGGAGCGTTAGCTGTGAATGCCCATCGCTTCGATCTGCTCCTGGTAGCGGTTCCGGATGGTGACCTCCGTCACCTGCGCGACCTCGGCGACCTCGCGCTGGGTCTTCTTCTCGTTACAGAGCAGCGACGCGGCGTAGATGGCCGCGGCCGCGTAGCCGGTCGGGGATTTGCCCGAGAGGAGCCCCTTCTCGGCCGTCGTCTCGATGATCTCGTTGGCCTTCGACTGGACCTCCTCGGAGAGGGCGAGCTCCGAGCAGAACCGGGGGACGTACTTCTTCGGGTCGACCGGCTTCATCTCCAGGCCGAGCTCCTGTGAGATGTAGCGGTAGGTGCGGCCGATCTCCTTCCGCTCGACGCGGGAGACGTCGGAGATCTCCTCGAGAGACCGGGGGATCCCCTCCTTGCGACAGGCGGCGTACAGGGCGGCGGTGGCGACGCCCTCGATCGAGCGCCCGCGGATGAGGTCCTCCTTCAGCGCGCGGCGATAGATGACGGAGGCGACCTCACGGACCGATCGTGGGACGCCGAGGGCGGACGCCATGCGGTCGATCTCCGAGAGTGCGAACTGGAGGTTGCGTTCGCCGGCGTCCTTCGTCCGGATGCGCTCCTGCCACTTTCGCAGCCGGTGCATCTGTGAACGCTTCTTCGAGGAGATGGAGCGGCCGTACGCGTCCTTGTCCTTCCAGTCGATGGTCGTCGTGAGCCCCTTGTCGTGCATCGTCTGGGTCGTCGGGGCGCCGACGCGGGACTTCTCCTGCCGCTCGGAGTGATTGAACGCCCGCCACTCGGGACCGGGGTCGATCTGCTCCTCCTCGATGATCAGGCCAGTTTCCTCGTGTATCAACTCTCCGTCGGCCGTCCGGGTGAGGTCTTCGGGGTCGAGGTCGTCGACGTCGATGTCGTCGGCGTCGACGTCGACCTCCTCCTCCCCTTCGACCTCCGCGACGTCCCCGGATTCGTCGCCCTGCCGCGTGCGCTGCCGGTCGTGCTCCCGCTGGCGGGTAGGCCGTGTCATCGCATTTATATAGTATTTCATCGGACTGACTTAAATTTTGGTCTGGGTGTGAGCGGGGCGGACGGCTCCGACCCCCGATCGGGGAGCCTTAGTTGCGTCGTGACGGATGGTGTGTAAATGCCGACTATCGACTGCGACCCTGCCGTCGCTCGCGACCGGCTCACCGACGCCGGCGTGGAGATCGAGCCGGGGAACACGGAACACGAACGGTGGCGCGCCTCGCGGGACGGCGCCGTCGCCGTCGCGTACGAGGACAAGGTCGTCGTGCAGGGAGAGGATCCAGCCGCGCTCACCCTGTTTTTAAAAGAGGGGGGCGGCCGCGCGCACGTCTACTTCGACGGGGCATCCCGCGGCAACCCGGGCCCGGCAGCCGTCGGCTGGTGTCTCGTCACCAGCGACGGCATCGCCGCGGAAGGCGGCGAGACCATCGGGCGGGCGACGAACAACCAGGCGGAGTACGACGCGCTGATCCGCGCGCTCGAAGCCGCCCGCGATTACGGCTTCGACGAGGTCGACGTGCGTGGTGATTCCGAGCTGATCGTCAAGCAGGTCCGGGGAGAATGGGACGCGAACGACCCGCAGCTCCGCGAGAAGCGGGTCGAGGCGCTCAGCCTGCTCGAGGCGTTCGACCGCTGGTCCATCGCGCACGTTCCGCGGGAGGTAAACGAACGCGCCGACAAGATGGCAAACGAGGCGCTCGATGACTGACGCGGATCCCAACAAGACCGACGGACGGATCGATCGACGGAACGACGACGAGATCCCGGAGTGGGCCGAGGAGATGGCCGACCGCATCGCCGACGCGGAAGCGGCGGCCAGCATCGACAGTCCGGTTCCGGGCGCTGGAGCAGGTGCGGGCGTGCCGAAGACGGACGCGGACGGGGCGGCCGTCGCGGAGGGCGAGAGCGACGGCGACGAGACCGGCGAGCGCGTGCCGGACGTTCCGGTCGACGTAGTCGACGAGGCCGAGCGACTGACGCGCCACGCCCGCGACGCGGTCGACGACGGCGCGGCCGAGGCGTACCGGGAACAGCGAGACGACCTCGTGTCGGAACACGAGTACACGCCCCGGATCCGCGACGAGGACGACACCCTCGTCCTCTATCCCGACGAGTGGGTCGAAGACGGCACGGTCCAGTTCGACCGTATCGAGGACACGGAGCGAGCCGTCGAGGTGTCGCTCTCGGGCCCGGGCGAGTCCGACCGGTTCGAAGCGGTCGCCGAGCACAACGAGACCGTCGTCGATCGCGTCGCCACGGAGCACGGCCCGGACCACGAGGCCAACGCTCGCGCGTTCGCGGCGTTCATGAACAACTACTACGTCCGCGAGGTGGAGTCGGCCTCGCCCGACGAGCGCGAGGAGTTCCTCGAGGAGTACTACCCGCGGAACGCCTGGCCCAGCGAGACCCAGCAGGAGATCGTGGAAGAGACCCTGGACCTGATCGACGACTGCGCTGCGGACCTTTCGTAGTCGAGGCCGCTGGTTCCCCCAGTTGAGCAGGACGCTTTTCGTGGATGGCCACGCCGTTTCCGACGTTACAAAGTGAAGAGCGGGTGCTTTCCTCGACGGCGAAGCCGGAGTTGCAACTACCGAGTTGTGGTCTGAAAAAGCGAAGTTCGGGCGTCGACGCCCGGCTTACAGCTGGTCGTCGACGACGTCGCGGACCTCGTCCGCGCGGTCGTCACCGGTGACGAAGTTCGAGAGCATCCACTCGAGGCGCCCGAGCACCGCGTCGTGGCCCTCCTCGGTGAGCTCGTACTGGTTCGTTCGCTTGTCGAGTTCGCTCTTCTCGACGAGCCCGAGTTCGACGAGGTCGTCGAGGTTCGGGTAGAGCCGGCCGTGGTTCACTTCGGTTCCGTAGTACGACTCGAGCTCGCGTTTGACCGCGAGGCCGTACATCGGCTCCTCGGAGAGGATGACTAGGATGTTTTGCTGGAATGCCGTCAGGTCGCTTGCGACTTCCGCACCGCCGCTAACTGCTTGTGCCTCTGACATACGAACATAAACGGTAGCCCGCTACTTAACGCTTCTCAACGAATACAAATTTCCATATCATCATAATTTGGAAAATCCGCTTTCAGCGGCTCAAATTCCCGGACGCAGTCCGAACAACCGTCTTGTACCAGCCGGTTTCGGCACTGACGAAACATACTTTGAGCCGGGTCTCTCAAAAAATTCCACGCCGTAGCTTTGGTTTTGTCGTGAACTTCTGGTTCCTGGGTGAGACCTCGAGGTCGACCAGCCGAAAGCGCTCGTCGGTGCCGTCGCTGGAGACAGTGTGGACGCTCACGAACCGCCGTCGCGACGACGACTGTGTCGCGGGCGCCGGCTCACGACCGTCTCCTCGCCGTTCGCCCCGTCCCGAAAGGTCTTTGCCGACGTTGGAGGTACTTGCGGCCGCATGACGAACCTCTGGGAAGACCTCGAAACCGGTCCCGACCCACCGGACGAGATCTACGCAGTCGTCGAGTGTCTGAAAGGCGAGCGCAACAAGTACGAGTACGACAAGGACGTCCCCGGCGTCGTCCTCGACCGCGTGCTCCACTCGAACGTCCACTACCCCTCGGACTACGGGTTCATCCCGCAGTCGTACTACGACGACGAGGACCCCTTCGACGTCCTCGTCCTCGTCGAGGACGCGACGTTCCCGGGCTGTGTCGTCGAAGCCCGCCCCATCGCCATGATGAAGATGGACGACGACGGCGAAAAGGACGACAAGATCATCGCGGTGCCGACGGAGGACCCGCGCTTCGACCACCTCGAAGACCTCGACGACATCCCGCAGCAGACGCTCGACGAGATTGACGAGTTCTTCTCGACGTACAAGAACCTCGAGGAGGGCAAGGAAGTGGAGACCCTCGGCTGGGAGGACAAGGCAGCCGCGAAGGACGCCATCGAACACGCCCAGGACCTCTACGACGAGAAGTTCGCCTAGTTCGGCGTTTCCGAGGCTTCGAACTGCTGTTTTTTGACGGCTGAAGCGTGTCTGTGTCTCGATACTCGAGAATGGGGATAGCGTTGCTGGGCTGCTGAAAACCCTCCGACGCTCTTGCTTATAAACTGTATTTAAAGATGCAGACGGTGCTGGGCACCACAGCATCGCAGCCACCCAGAAAGCCCTCGGCCGATCTTTCTTATAAACTGTATTTAAAGGTGCAGACGTTGCTGCGCTTGCCAGCACCGCAAACGCCCAGAAAGCCCTCGGCCGCTCGCGGTCGCTGTCCCGAAAATCGGAGATTTTCGGGCTCCGAGAAATCTTCGATTTCTCGC
>JBDGPU010000140.1:0-14400 GCA_042219525.1 Halopenitus sp. | reverse complement strand
CTGCGACGTCCACACCGTCGACTGCGACGTCCACACCGTCGACTGCGACGTCCACGACGACGAGACGCCGGGGATCCGACCCCCCTGGTGGCGTCACCCTGATGCTTTTTATTGTTCCGGGGGAACTATCGGTAACGAACCAGTGGGGATGCCATGAACATTGACGCGAGAATAAAACGGCGGCAGCGCCGCGAGACCGGGCCGCGCCTGATCCAGGACGACGAGTCGCTCTCGCCGGTCGCGCACCTGGAGGAACCGTCGGACCGGGGACCGACGTTCGAGCGGCTGCTCGACCATCTGGACCCGGTGTTCGACGGGAACCTCCCGCCGAACGCGTACCTCTACGGGCCCACCGGCGCGGGCAAGTCCGCCATCGTGACGGCGCTTTTCGCCCACCTGAACCAGCTGTCGACGGAAACGCGGTCGGTGATCCACACGAGTACGCGAGCCGGGTCGCCGACCTCGCCGAGCTTCGCCTACCTCGACATGCGGGAGACGACCAGCGAGTTCGCGTTCTACCACAGCGTGCTCGACGCGCTCGTCGAGGAGTCGGTGCCCGAACACGGCATCAGCACGGCCGAGATACGCGACCGGCTCCACGACCTGCTCGGGGGGTCGCGGACGGGCGTCGTCATCGCCGTCGACCACGTCGACGACGTGGACGCCGAGGGCCCGAAGACGGAGCTCACGGAGCTGTTCGCCGGCCTCCCGAGCAACGCGAGCTGGATCGCGATCGGGCGGGCCGACCCGTCGACCGTCGACCTCACCGAGTACACCGCGACCTCGATGGCAGTCCCGCGCTACCAGCGACAGATGCTCGTCGACGTGCTGATGACGCGCGCCTCCGAGGGGCTCGCCCAGCAGGGGCTGACCCACGATCTGGGGCGGCGGATCGCGGAGTGGGCCGACGGCAACGCCCACGACGCACTCGTGGTCCTGTTCGTCGCGGCCGACCGCGCGGAGCGGGCGGACCGGACGCGCCTTACGGACGAGGACGTCGACACCGCCATCGCCGAGATGCCGGAGCCGTGCGTCTCGCTTGGGCGGGTGCTCGCGCTCCCGGAGAACAAGCAACTGGTCCTTCGGGAGCTGGTCGACCTCGACGAGGACGACCGCACCTCAGTCTCGAGGACGACGGAGGCGATCAGCAACAGCCCGAACGTCGACCTCTCGCGCGGGACGGTCAAACGCTTCCTCTACGAGATGGCGGAGGACGGCATCGTCGAGCGCGTCGAGTCCGACGTACAGAACAAGAAGGGGCGCCCGCCGAGCCGGGTCGAACTACGCTTCCCGCCCTCCGCGTTCCGCCGGCTCTACGACCTCGAACGATGACGGACCGACCAGATGGGCAGACCGCGATAGCATCGATAACGACGACCGCACTGCGGGAGGACCGCCACGGAGATACGTCGTGACCATCGAGGCGGGCGACCGCGTCCGACTCGATTACGTCGGGCGCTTCGAGGACGGAAGCGTGTTCGCCACGACCCGCGAGGCTGTCGCCACGGAGCACGGCCTGATCGAGGCGGGCGACGGCGAGCGGTCCGGCTTCTCGCCGCTCGTCTTCACCGTCGGCCGCGGCGAGGTCATCGAGGGACTCGACGAGGGCGTCGTCGGCCTGGCCGCGGGCGAGACAGCGACGATCACCGTCCCGCCCGCGGCCGCCTACGGCGAGATCGACGAGTCGAAGCGTCGCGAGTACGACCCCGAGGCCTTCGAGGAGATGGTCGGCCAGCCCCCCGAGATCGGGCTCCACGTCGAGGCGCAAAATGACCTCCACGGCAACGTGACGGCGATCACCGACGACGCCGTCGCGGTCGACTTCAACCACGAACTCGCCGGCAAGACGCTCGTCTTCGACGTACGCATCCTCGACGTCGCGTAGGCCGGACGTCGACGCGTGGGAGCTGCGCGAAGGCAGGCGGTCGACGTACGACACGATCCCGGCGAGTCGGTAATTCTGGAGAAGTTCCATCGACGTCCTGCTGGCGATAGCGACGGCTGGAGTAGCGGTGTGTCGACGGCGACGGTGCACAAAAGGCGGGTCGACGGCGACGGTGCACAAAAGGCGGGTCGACGGCGACCGCGACGCCCTCGACCTCAGTTCCCGGTCCAGCGCAGCAGCGCCAGGGTGCCCTCGTAGAGGCCGATCATCGTGAGCGTGACGATGATGGGCGCCATCCCGGTCGGGTCCGGGCTGAAGATGAACGCGATGCCGAAGAACGTCCCCCAGAACACCAGCCGCTTGTCCTCGAGCCACTCGCGAGTGACGAGGCCCATCATGATCGCGAGCATGATGAACAGCGGAATCTGGAAGACGACCGCCATGAACGAGATGAGCATGACGATCAGGTTGAACGTCTCCGCGAGGCCGTACGCGACGATGGCGACGCCCGTCGTGTAGGAGGTGAAGTACGCGAAGATCGCCGGCAGGACGAGGAAGTGCGCGAACACCATCCCGATGGCGCCGAGCACGAGGCTCGTCGGGACCGCGGCGAGGTAGTAGCGGCGCTCCGTGCGATAGAGCCCGGGGCGCATGAAGAGGTAGGACTCGTAGACGAAGACGGGGAGCCCGACGATGACGCCCGAGATGGTGGCGACCTTCAGCCGCGTGAGGACGAGCTCGAGGGGCCCGTACAGCCGCGGCCGGTTCTCCATCGGCGACGGGATGTGGTAGCTCCAGAGGTAGTTGATCATCTCGCTGGCGTACGGGAACGCGATGGCCGTGGCGACGCCGGCGAAGATGAACACCACGCCCAGCCGCTTCATCATCTCCTCGATGTGGACCGCGAGCGGCATCTCCTCGTCCGTCTCGGGCCCGTCGAAGAGGTCGTCCTCCTCGTCGTCGAACCCGGCGTCGTCGAACTCGTCGTCGACGGTACTGGCACCCTCGTCGCCGTCGTCGTCCATCCCGTACGGGTCCGACTCCGGCACCATGCTCGAGTTCTCCTCGACCTCGTCGCGGTCGAGCGGCGGATTGTTCTCCCGAGCCTGCTCGAGCTGCTCCTCGTAGGGTTCGTCGTCCTCCGTGTCGGCGTCGGCAGCCTCGCCATCAGCGTCCGCGTCCGGCCCATTGGCGACAGCAGCGGTGTTGTCGGGTTCCATATCCCAGAGGGATTCCCCGTCGTCCCCGCCGCCGTAGACGTTCTCCTTGACCGTTTCCGCGTCCGGGAATTCGTCGTCTTCTTCGTCGCCGTCGGCCACGTCCTCGGCGAAGGCAGCCGCACCGCCACTGTCGTCCGCCTCGGCAACGTCGTCCTCGGTGGCCTCCTCGGCAACGTCGTCCTCGGTGGCCTCCTCGGCAACGTCGTCCTCGGCGGCAACGCCCACCCCGTCGCTGGCGACGTCGCTGTCGCTCTTGCCCGCCTCGTCGCTATCGACCGTCTCGTCGCTGTCGGAGGGGGCCGAATCGGGGTCGTCGGACGGAGGGTCCGCCGTCGGCGGCTGCGTCTCGTCGTCCGACGACTCGTCGTTCGACGGGTCCGGGTCGTCGCCCATTCACCGGGAGTTCAACGCCCGGCTATTATAGGCCTTTTCCGATAGGGTCGACGGCGACCGGCTGGACGGCGCGGTCACGGGCCGAGATGGGGCCATCGCACGCGTGAAATCACGGGCGTGTTCGAAAAGGTTGATAACTGGGACGGACTTCGCGTTCGGTATGTCGAGTGCCCTCGACGAGGACACCCAGCAGACGCTGGCGGAAGGGCAGGAAACTGCCAGGACGTTTCTCCGATCCGTCCAGAAGGATCTCCAGAAGGTATTCGTCGTCTTCCTCGTCGGCTTTATCGGCACGTTCTACGCACTGCGGCTCTACATCTGGGACGCGCTGAAGGCGGTCACGCAGGCCAACATGCCGCCCGAGATCGCCAAGGAGCTCGAGATCATCGCCCAGACGCCGTTCGAGGTGATCCTCCTGCAGGCGAAGATCGGAATGATCATCGGCGGCCTCTTCGCGGTCCCGCCGCTGATCTACTTCGGTCGCGACGGCCTCAAGGACCGGGACCTGTGGCCGACCTCGCCCATTTCGCCCTGGAAGATCGCGATCATCGTCGTGCTGGCGGCGACGCTGTTCACGGTCGGCACCGCGTACGGCTACCTCGTCTTCTTCCCGGTGATGTTCAACTTCCTGGCGAGCTTCGGCCTCGATGCCGGTTTCAACCCGAGCTACTCCATCGTGATGTGGACGGAGTTCATCGTCTTCCTCTCGCTCTCCTTCGGGCTCGCCGGGCAGATGCCCCTGCTCATCACGGGGCTCTCCTACGCCGAGATCGTCCCCTACGAGACGTTCCGCGACAAGTGGCGGCACGCGGTCGTCGCCATCTTCGTCTTCGGGGCGATGTTCTCGCCGCCGGACCCGTTCACGCAGATCATGTGGGCCGTCCCGCTCGTCGGGCTCTACGGATTCAGCCTCTACCTCTCGAAGATCGTCGTGACGGCCAAGCGCTCCTCCGACCAGATCGACGTGCTGGCCTCGATCCGCGAGTACTGGAACGTCGTCGCCGGCGCGCTCCTGCTCGGCGGCGCCACCGTCTACGCCTTCTACCGATACGGCGGCCGAACCGTCGCCAACGACGTGCTCCGCGCTCTCGGGACGACTCGCCGCTTCCTCCCGGCCGGCGAGGGGATCGGCGTCGCGCCGATCGTCGCGATCGGCCTGTACGGGACCGCGGCCGCGCTGCTTTGCGCACTGCTGGCCGTCCTCTACGTCGTCTACCGCGACCTGGAGATGCAGGCGCCGCCCGGCCAGCAGGAGATGGGCGACCCGGCCGCCATCGACGTCGAAAACCTTGACGCGGCCGGGGTCCGCGCCGCGCCGCCCCAGGCGTTCGTCGACATGAGCGAGGAGGAGTCGCTCAAGCTGGCCGAGGCGGCGATGGAGGCCGACAATCCCGAGAAGGCACAGGCGATCCTGGACCGCTTCGACGAGGTGCAGGCCAAGGTCGAGGCCGGCGAACTCGGCGGCGCGGAGGGTGAAGCCGCGGAGGGTGAAGCCGCGGAGGGTGAAGGTGCCGGGGGCGAAGGCGCCGAAGCCGTCCCCGAGTCCGCAACGAGCGCCGAGAACGCCGCGAGCGAGGCGGGCGGCGTCACGGAGGACGTCGGTGACCGCGCCTCGCGCGCTGGCGAAACGTTCCTCGAGGGGATCACTGAAGAGGACGAGGAGGCGGACATCGGTGGGTACTACACGGACCTGCGGTTCATCGTCGACTCGCTGCGCTCCGGCGCGTTCCGCATCGTGGCCGTGTTCATGGCCGTGATGGCGACGACGTTCACCTGGATGTACCTCGGCGGGCTCGGCGACGTGCGGCGGGACTTCATCAGCCGGGTGCCGTCGACGCTCGACACCAGCTCGTTCACCGTCATCACGCTGCACCCCGTCGAGGCGCTCATCTTCATGGTGAAGTTCTCGGTCCTCGCCGGCCTCCTCGCCGTCCTGCCGATGATCGCCTACTACGCGTGGCCCGCCCTGCGAGAGCGCGGGTTCGTCCGTGGACACCAGCGGCAGGTGTACGTCTGGACAGGCTCGCTGGCGGCCGCGCTCGTCGGCGGCTTCGCGCTCGGCTACCTCTACATCGCGCCGGGGCTCATCTCCTACCTCGTCACCGACGCGCTCAGCGCGAACATGCAGATCACCTACCGGATCAACGACTTCTTCTGGTTGATCATCTTCACCACCATCGGCATCGGGCTGCTCGCGGACATTCCGGTCCTGATGGTGCTGCTCAACTCGGTGGGGGTCCCCTACGACGCGTTCCGGCACCGCTGGCGGGAAGTGACCATCGCGATGTTGACGTTCGCGGCGATCTTCACCCCCGCGGACATCCTCACGATGTTCCTCGTGACGGTCCCGCTGATGGTCGCTTACGGCGTCGGCATCGGCGTCCTGTTCGTCGTCACGCTCGGCGGCCGCCGCGACCTCGCGCCGCCGGCGGACTTCATCACGGACGAGGAAGGGATCCGGTCGAAGGTCGAAGACCGGGTCTAACGCCAGCAAGCGCGCTGTCGACCGCGACGTCGCCCCCGTCGCACACGCCGCCGCCGTCGCCCGCGACGGCGACGACGTGACCCTTCTTCCTCCTCCCTTCTACGTCAGTGCCTCCCGGGCCGCCGCGAGCCGCGAGTCGAACTCCTCGCGGACGTCCGACGCGAGTTCGTCGGTCGGCCGATCTACCGTCGGCGCCCACTCCTCGAACGTTTGCGGAACCAACAGATGGGATAGCGCCCAGTAGAGCGAGCGATAGTCGTCGAGCGTCGCCGGCAGGCTACCTGCGCGCTCCCGGTACCCGGCGTGAAGCGCCCTGGAGAGCACAGGTCGGTCGCCCTCGTCAACGTCGACCTGGTCGATCAGGTGACTCTCGGCGTCGACCAGGTCGAACGCCGGGTCGCCCACCAGTGCCCGTTCCCAGTCGAGGAGGCCGTTCGGGTCGAGGTGGACGTTGATCCGGCTGAGATCCCCGTGCAGTAGCGCGGGCGAGGTGTCGTCGAGATCCGGGTCGATCTCGTCGATCGTCTCGACGAGCCGTTCCGGGATGTCGGTGAACCGGTCAGCGAACCAGTCCGAGGCCCGCCACTCGACGGTCGCGCGGAGCGTCTCGGTCCACGAGGTTCCCGTCAGCTCGAGGCCGTCAGCGTCCCCGCCGGTGATCACTCCCACCCGGTCGAAGCGTGCGTCGTGGACGCCCGCGAGCGTGAACCCAGTCACCCACATGAGCTCCGGACCAGTGTCATCGGTAATCGAGTCGGCGACCGAATTGGGGCTGTCGACGCTATCGACCGGACCAGCGGCCGTTTCCTCGTCGACCCAGTCCGTCCAGGGGTCGTTGAGGACCGTCCCGGGGAGCGGTTCGGTTACCAGATACGGCACCTCACCTGTCGGGTCGGCGTCGACGACGGGTGGAACACGGACGGGACAGTGTGCGGCTGCGTACTGCGTCGCGGCGACTTCCCGTTCGAGGCGGACCGTTGTGTCGGTCGCCGTCTTCACGTACACTGGGTCCGCGTCGGCGAAGGTGACGTACGCCGTCTCGTTCCCGTGGCGGGTGTTCTGCGACGCGATCGTCTCCACGGAGCGCGCCGGGACCGCCTCGGCGACGGCTTGCTCCAGCCTCTCAGTCATGGGTCCTCGGTGTCGTGTGCATTCGGAGTCCCGTTCGAACGGGGTTCCTTCGGCATCAGTAGTAAACCTTCACCCGTCGGTAGCGACGACGGCGGCGACAGTGGAGCGTGTCGGCCCGGTCGCTACGACTGCGCGTCCAGCGCCCGGATGAACGTCGCGTAGAGGTCGGACCGCCCGTGCCAGCCCGCGGTGAGCAGGTCGTCGAACACGTCGAGCGCCCGCGGGGCCCGCAGGTCGCCGTCGGCCGTCGCGGCCAGCAACAGTCGCGGCAGCGTCGTCGTCTCCACCGACTCGGCGGTGGCCAGGGTCTCCAGGTACTGCTCGTCGACGACGGCGACGCCGTCGACGAGGTCAGCGAGGGCGACGGTGGCGGCATCGGCCTCGGTGAGTCGGTCGTTGCGACGCAGGCGATCGAAGCAGTCGTCGTTCGTCACCGGGACGACGCGGAAGCCGTCGGCTTCGGCGACGCGGACGACGGCGTTGGCCGGGGCACGGTTCGGCGCATCGGCCACCAGGCGCTCGTACGTCGGCTCGGCGAGCAGGACCTCCTCGGGCACCGCCGGGAGCACGTCGAAGTCGCCCGCGCGGGCGAGCATCGCCGCCGCGGCCGTGCCGAGGACGACCGTCATCCGTCGATCTCGGCGACCACGCGCTCGGAGTCGACCCAGGTCACCTCGCGTTCGCGCAGGAGGTCGGCGAAGGCCCACGGGTCCATCTCCGCCGCCTCGGCCGCCCGGTCGAAAGTGAGGTCGCCGTCGGCGAATCGTTCGACGGCACGGTCGCGACGCCACTCGGCGAGCGCTTCGGAGAGCAACTGCTCGGCGGCGTCCTCCGCGTCGAGATGCCGGTCGCTCGCGTACGACGCGAGGTCGCCAGCGAGGTCATCGTCCAGGGGGACCTCGACCCGTTCCATACCGGGCTTCTCACCGGGCGGGGGTATGAAACTTTGTCATAGAAATAGTTACAGGTAACTGAAACGACGAGAACGGTCGACGATATCGCGGCGCAGCCGGATCAGTCGGCGACGGCCGCCCGCCTCAGTCGTCCGCGGCCTGCGCGGGCTTCCGCCGGTCGCTGCGCGGCCCCTCGCGGTCGACGGCGGGCAGCAGATCACGGAGGTACCGGCCCGTGTGCGACTCGTCCGTTTGCGCGACGGTCTCGGGCGTCCCGGACGCGACGAGGTTACCACCGCCTTCGCCGCCTTCGGGGCCGAGGTCGACGACGTGGTCGGCGTTCTTCACGAGGTCGAGCTCGTGCTCGATGACGACGACGCTGTTGTCGTTGTCGACGAGCCGGTGGAGCACGTTCACGAGCTTACGCTCGTCGGCCTTGTGGAGGCCCGTCGTCGGCTCGTCGAGCAGGTAGAGCGTGTTGCCGGAGTCCTGCTTGCCGAGCTCCTCGGCGAGCTTGACGCGCTGGGCCTCGCCGCCCGACAGCGTCGTCGAGGGCTGGCCGAGCTCCATGTACTCGAGGCCGACGTCCTTCAGGAGCTTCAGGCGACGGCGGAGCCCGTTGTGGCTCTCGAAGAAGTCGTACGCCTCGGCGACGGACATGTTCAGGACGTCCGCGATGGTCTTGCCCTTGTACGTGACGTCGAGCGTCTCGTCGTTGTACCGCGCGCCGCCACAGGACTCACAGGGGACGGTGACGTCCGAGAGGAAGTTCATCTCGATGGTGACGGTGCCCTGCCCACCACATTCCTCGCAACGACCGCCCTTCACGTTGAACGAGAAGCGGCCCTTCTTGTAGCCGCGCTGTTTGGCGAGTTTCGTCTCCGCGAATAGCTTGCGGATCTCGTCGAAGACGTTGGTGTACGTCGCGGGGTTCGAGCGCGGGGTGCGCCCGATGGGCGACTGGTCGATGAGCCGGACGGTCTCGACGTCGTCGATCCCCTCGATGGCGTCGTGCTCGCCGGGGTCGACGGAGGTGTTGTTGTTCATCTCGCGCACGAGCCCCTTGTAGAGGATGTCGTGCATCAGCGTCGACTTCCCGGAGCCGGAGACCCCCGTGATGGCCGTGAAGACGCCGAGCGGAACGGGAACGTCGAGGTCGGAGAGGTTGTGCTGGCGGGCGCCCTCGATCAGGAGCTCGCCCTCGGGGTCGCGGCGCTCCTCGGGGACCGGGATCTCCTCGCGGCCGGCGAGGTAGTCGCCCGTGACGGACTCGTCGGACGCGACGATGTCGTCGAAGTCGCCCTGCGCGACGACCTCGCCGCCGTTCTTGCCCGGGCCGGGGCCCATGTCGACGATGTTGTCCGCGCGGCGCATCGTCTCCTCGTCGTGTTCGACGACGATGAGGGTGTTCCCGAGGTCGCGGAGGCCCTCTAAGGTGTTGAGCAGGCGGTCGTTATCGCGCTGGTGGAGCCCGATGGAGGGCTCGTCGAGCACGTAGAGGACGCCGACGAGGCCGGAGCCGACCTGCGTCGCGAGGCGGATACGCTGGGACTCCCCGCCGGAGAGGGTGGCGGCCTCGCGGTCGAGCGTGAGGTACTCCAGCCCGACCTCCTCCATGAAGCCGAGGCGCGCGCGGATCTCCTTGAGGATCTCCTCGGCGATCGTGCGGTCGCGCGCGGAGAGGTTCGCCTCCATCCCCTCGAAGTGCTCGCGCGCCTCGCCGATGGACATCTCGTTGACCTCGGTGATCGAGGTGCCGTCGACGAGGACGTGGCGCGACTGCTCCTTCAGGCGCGTGCCCTCACAGGACGGGCAGGTGGTGACCGCCATGTAGTCCTCGATGTGCTCGCGCGTCGAGTCCGACTCCGTCTCGACGTGGCGGCGCTCGAGGTTCGGGATGACGCCCTCGAAGCGCTTCTGCTTGCGGCGCGTGCCGTTCTTCGTCGACCGGCTGAAGACGACCTGCTCGTCGGTGCCGTAGAGGAACTGCTCCTGCACGTCGTCGTCGAGGTCCTCGAACGGCGTGGTCACGCTGACGCCGAAGTGCTCGGCGACGGAGTCGATCCGCGTCCGGTAGTACGACCGGTTGTAGCTCCACGCCTCGAAGACGTCCTTGATCGGCTTCGAGGGGTCCTGGACGACGAGGTCCTCGTCGACCTCCTTCGTGTTACCGATCCCCTCACAGTCCGGACAGGCGCCGTACGGGCTGTTGAAGGAGAACGAGCGCGTCTCAATTTCGGAAAACTGGAAGTCGGAAGCGGGGTTGCCGAGCGCCTCGGAGAACTCGACCACGAGCCGGTCGTCGCCGTCGCCCGCGAGCGAGCCCGTCGAGCGCGCGTTCGACGCGAACGGCGTGTCCTCGGGTGGGTCCGGGACGATCAGCTTCAGCGCGCCATCGGCCTCCTCCAGTGCCATCTCCACGGAGTCGGTGATCCGGGAGCGCTCGGCCTCGTCGATCTTGACGCGGTCGACGATGACGTCGATGGTGTGGTCGTAGTTCTTGTCGAGGTCCGGCTCGTCGAGCGTCAGGTCGACCTGCTCGCCGTCGACCTCGACGCGACTGTAGCCGTCGCTGACGAGCTCCTCGAAGAGGTCCTCGAACTCGCCCTTCTGGTCGCGGACGACGGGCGCAGCGATCTTCGCTTTCGTCCCCTCCGGTAGCTCGAAGATCTGGCGGACCATGTCCTGCGCGGACTGTTCGCCGACCTCCTCGCCGGTGACAGGGTCGTACTGGGTTCCGATGCGGGCGTACAGCAGGCGGAGGTAGTCGTGCAGCTCCGTGACGGTCCCGACCGTCGAGCGCGGGTTGTTGGCGGCGTTCTTCTGGTCGATCGAGATGGCCGGCGAGAGCCCTTCGACGCTCTCGACCTGCGGTTTGTCCATCTGGCCCAGGAAGTTGCGGGCGTACGCGGACAGCGACTCGATGTAGCGGCGCTGGCCCTCGGCGTAGATCGTCTCGAACGCGAGGGAGGATTTCCCCGACCCCGAGAGGCCGGTGACGACGGTGAACTCCTCCCGCGGAATCTGGACGTCGAGGTCCTTGAGGTTGTGCTCCTCGGCCCCGCGGACCTCGATGTTGTCCTTTCTCATCTTGAAGGAATTGTAACGGACCCGCCCGGGAATACTCATCGGTTCCGGGTCGTTTCGTGTTTATAAGTCGGATTCATGGCCGTGGGCGGGGGTGGAGAAGACGACAAAGACTGGTTGAGCTTTATCTGCCATTTATAAGCAGAATCCAACTGATGAGACGGACATGCTCACGACGGCACCGCAGACTCCTCGAAAGCCCTCGGCTGCTCTTACTTATAAACTGTATATAAAGTTGCAGACGCTGCTGCGCTTGATAGCAACGCAGACTCCTCGAAAGCCCTCGGCCACTCTTGCTTATAAAGAGCATTTAAAGGTGCAGACGCTGCTGCGCTTGACAGCAACGCAGACTCCTCGAAAGCCCTCGGCCGGTGTTTCTTATAAACTATATTTAAAGATGTATACGCTGCTGCGCTTGACAGCAACGCAGACACCTCGAAAGCCCTCGGCCGCTCGCGGTCGCTGTCCTCGAAAATCGAAGATTTTCGGGCTCCGAGAAATCTTTGATTTCTCGCGACGCGGGATATCTGCGGACTCCGCACCGCCCGCGCAGATAGTGCCCGGCGCAGCGACTCCCCTCCGGCGCGACCGGCACTCGCCCTTTCAGTCCGCCAGGACCGCAACAGCAGCGCAACCGCGACTGCCGCGGGCGCCGGCTGTCCGGCGGACGAAGCTGGCCCGATGACCGCCGCGCGCGACAGCTGGGCCACCACTCCTGGGCGGGACTGAAAGGGGCAGCCGCTGAGCGGGAAGCTCTGCGAAGTAAGCACCGCAACCCGGCGAGCGAGCGAACGAAGTGAGCGAGCCGGGTGAGGAGCGCAGCGAGCAGCGTGACCGTCTCAGCGGCTGGGGCTTTCTGGGCATGCTGAGTGATGTCGCAAGCAACGGTATCGGCTTTACTTATAAATTCGACCGCGAAACAGTCCGCACCGCCGCGCGCGAATGAGTCATCACCACGGATAGGCCGAAGTAAAAGAGAAAGCTCAAAAACGACGTTTCCGGGTAGTTACTCTTCGTCGCCGTCGACGTCGCCCTCCTCCTCGGATTCCACCAGCTGGATTTCGTCGTCCTCGTTGGGGACGACACAGATGAACGCACCGCGCTCGGTGCCATCGTTGTGGTACCAGTGCTCAGCGCCCGCGGGGATGAGCAGGGAGTCGCCGTGGCCGACGGTGTACTCCTCGTCGCCGATGCCGACCGTGTACTCGCCCGCGAGGACGTACTGCTCGTGTTCCACATCGTTCGTGTGCCGGGGGACCTCGGCGTCCGGTTCGAGGATGAATCGGCGCATCGAGAAGTTCGGCGCGCCGTCCTCGGGGCCGATGAGCACGCCCTTGCCCATCGCCTCGGCAGCCTCGACGACCTCGTACTCGACGTCGTCGCGGCGCTTGATCACTGCGTTGCTGGCGGGGTTCGCGTCGCCGTCGCCCGCGTCGTCCGCGTCGGAAGCATCGGTAGATTCGCTCATACAGTGGCCTAGCGCCCGAGCGGGTTTATATATCAGCTATTCCGGCGTCGCGAGGTGCGAACCCTGGGCCGCCATCGGTTTTTAAACAGCGGCTGTCGTACGTGTGGACATGCGAGGGATCAAGATCGGGAGCGCACTGGGCATCCCGATCAAACTGAACTGGACGTTCCTGCTCGTTCTCCCGCTGTTTGCGTTCCTCATCAGCCGGGACGTCGGGGGAATCGCGATGGTGATCAACCGGTCGCTGAGCGCGGGCATCGACACCGAGGCGCTACAGGCGGGGTCGATGCCGCTCATCCTCGGCTTTGTCTCCGCGCTCGGGCTGTTCGTGGGCGTGTTGATCCACGAGTTCGGCCACTCGGTCGTCGCGCTCCACTACGGCTACGACATCGACTCGATCACGCTGTGGCTGCTCGGCGGGATGGCCGACTTCGCGGAGCTCCCCGAGGACTGGAAACACGAGCTCCTCATCGCCGTCACCGGGCCGATCGTCAGCATCGGCATCGGCGGCGTCTGCTACGCCATCTTCCGCTTTACGAAGCAGTTCCCGGCCAGCTTCGACCCGGTCGTGTTCGTCTTCGGGTACCTCGCGGTGCTCAACGTCGTCCTCGCCGTGTTCAACATGCTGCCGGCGTTCCCGATGGACGGCGGCCGCGTGCTCCGGGCGCTGCTCGCGCGGAACCGCCCACACGCGAAGGCGACCCAGCGCGCGGCCGAGGTCGGCAAGGTGTTCGCGTTCCTGCTCGGGATCATCGGGCTGGTCAGCAACTGGTTCCTCATCCTGCTGGCCTTCTTCATCTACATCGCCGCCTCCGGCGAGGCCCAGCAGACGACGCTGAAGGCCGCCTTCGAGGACGTGACGGTGGCCGACATCATGACGCCCAGGGAAGACCTCGACGTCGTCGCCGAGGAGGACACCGTGGCGGAGCTCGTCGAGCGCATGTTCCAGGAGCGGCACACGGGCTACCCGGTCCTGCGAAACAGCGACCTCGTCGGGATCGTGACGCTCGAGGACGCGCGCAACATCTCGGAGGTCGAGCGCGATGCCTACCAGGTCGGCGACATCATGGAGCAGGACGTGCAGACGATCCGGCCGGACACCAACGCGATGGAGGCGCTCCAGCGCATGCAGGAGCAAGACGTCGGGCGGCTGATCGTCGTCGACGACGAGGACAACCTCGTCGGACTCGTCTCCCGCACGGACCTGATGACCGCGTTCAACATCATCCAGTCGAGCGGCCAGCCCGCCTCGATCCGGGAGCGCTCGTTCGGCGGTGATCGGGAGCTGATCAAGTCCGACTGATTCGATTTCGGCTTCCTGTTCGTGGAGAGTTCCCGGATGGCTGGAGGTCATTTTGGGTGGTCGGTTGCTTTTGATAGCGATACAACCTCTCTGAAGGTCTTCGGATGTTCTTATTTATAAATAGTATTTGAAAGAGCAGACGCTGCTGGGCTCGACGGCGGCGCAAACACCCAGAAAGCCCTCGGCCGCTCTTGCTTATAAACCGGATGAACAGGTGCAGACGCTGCTACACTTGCCAGCACCGCAAACGTCCAGAAAGCCCTCGGCCGCTCGCGGTCGCTGAGCGACATATCCGCGCCTCTCCGCACCGCCCGGCGCGGATAGGGGTCGGCTCAGCGACTCCCCTCCGGCGCGACCGGCCGTCGCCCTTTCAGTCCGCCAGGACAACACCGCACAGCAACCGCGACAGCACTGCAACCGCGACAGCACCGCAACCGCGATTCCTCAGTCCTCCCCAGCCTCGACCGGGGCGCGCCGGCCCGCACAGCATCGGCGCGCCACCGGCCTCCCTCGCACGCGTTGCTCGCGCGCGCCG
>JBDGPU010000197.1:0-14429 GCA_042219525.1 Halopenitus sp. | reverse complement strand
AGCCCGAAAATCTCCGATTTTCGAGGACAGCGACCGCGAGCGGCCGAGGGCTTTCGAGGAGTCTGCGGTGCCGTGAAGCGCAGCAGCGTCTGCACCTTTAAATACAGTTTATAAGAAAGAGCGGCCGAGGGCTTTCTGGGTGTTTGCGTTGCTGTCAAGGGCAGCAGCGTCTGCACCTTTAAATACAGTTTATAAGTAAGAGCGGTCGAGGACTTTCTGGGCGTATGCGGTGCTATCAACCGTTTCAGCATTCACCTTTATAAATGGTATATAAGCAAAAAGAGGGCGTTCTAGACATATCCGCTATTTAAACCACGACATCGCACGGCACCAAATACTTATAAATACTATATAAAGAACTACCGACCCAATTCAGGATTCCGAAGCCGAATCAGACCGTTTCCATCTCCGCTTCCAGCTCGCGCAGCTTCTCGATGCGCGTCTCCATCGGCGGGTGTGTGGAGGCGAGCTTGCCGATGAGCCCGGACCGGATCGGGATGATGAAGAACGCGTTCATCTCGGTCTGGTCGCGGAGGTCTTCGTCCGGCACGTTGTCCATCCGACCGTCGATCCGCATCAGGGCGGAGGCGAGGGCGCTCGGGTTACCGGTGATCGACGCGGCGCCGCGGTCCGCAGCGTACTCCCGGTAGCGCGAAAGCGCGCGGATCAACAGGAACGAGATCACCCAGACCACCAGCGAGACGACGATGGCGACCCAGACGGGGGGCGAGTTGCGGTCGTCGCCGGCGAAGAGCCAGCCCCAGCGCACGACGAAGAAGGCGATGGTCGACAGGAACGACGCGATGGTCATCACCATCACGTCGCGGTTCTTCACGTGCGCGAGCTCGTGAGCGAGGACGCCCTCCAGCTCGTCGTCCGAGAGCGTGTTCTGGAGCCCGCTCGTCACGCAGACGGTCGCGTTCTCCTGGTTTCGCCCGGTTGCGAAGGCGTTCGGGACCTGCGAGTCAGCGACCGCGACGGTCGGCTTCGGCAGGTCGGCCTGCTGGCTCAGGCGCTCTATCTTCCGGTGCAGCTCGGGTTCCTCGTCCGGGCTGACCTTCCTGGCGCCCATGCTCCGCAGCGCGAGCTTGCCGCTGAAGAAGTATTGCACCAGCGAGAACCCGCCCAAGAGGACGAGCACGCTAAGCATGCCGGCGTCGTAGAAGCTCACCAGCGCGCCGACGAACGCCAGGTAGAGGCCGAATAGCAGGAACATCGTGAACGCCATGCGTCCGCGAAGTCCCCAGTCCGTGCTCCATTGCATAAACGTGCGTAGCCGCTGAGTCGGGTAAAACCTGCCGGACGCGGCGGTGACCGGGAAAGAGCCGGTACCCGCGCTCCCTCAGCCGTGATACGTCGGCGCCGCAGCCTCGACGACCGTCGTCCCCAGCGCGTCGAACGTCGCCTCGTCCGGGACGACGTCGACGTCGATGCCGTGAGATTCGGCCGTCTCCCGCGTCGGTTCGCCGATGACGCCGACGACGGCGTCGTTCAGCCCTGCAATCGCCTCCTCGCGCACCCCGCGCTCGGCGGCGAGGTCGAGGAAGTTCTCGACCGTGAGCGAGGAGGTGAACGCCGCGGCCTCGAGCTCCCCGGCGACTGCGCGGTCGACGGACTCGCCCGACTCCTCGGGCGTCACCAGCTCGTACAGCACCGTCTCGTTGACGTCGGCGCCCGCCTCCCGAAGTCCGTCGAGGAGCACGTCGCTGCCGTGGTCCGAGCGCGCGACCTCGACGGTCGCGCCCTCGATTGCCCCGCGCAGGGCTGCGACCAGCCCGCTGGAGGAGTACTCCGCGGGCACGACGTCGACCGTCCAGCCGGCCTCGCGTGCAACCTCGGCGGTCGCTGGACCGATCGCGACGAGCGTCGTGTCGGCGGCCGGTTCCCACCCGGCGTCCGCGGCCAGCTCGACGCCGGTCTTGCTCGTGAGGATCACGTAGTCGGCACCGGATTCGGGGACCTCACTCGTCGGCTCGACGGCGAGCATCGGGTCGGGAACCGGCTCCGCGCCGAGCGACTCCAGTAGCTCGACCGCGCCGTCGAGGCGCTCGTCGGCGGGGCGGAACACGGCGACGCGCACCTCGCGGCTCATTCGCCGGCCTCCGAACCTGTGGATCCTTCTGCCGGGACCGCGCCCGCGTTCTCCAGCACGTCGACGACGGCGTCCCGCGTCGCCGCCACCTCGCCGATGACGGTGATCGCGGGCGGGCTGACGTCCTGCTCGTCGCGCACGTCGACGATGGTGTCGAGCGTGCCGGTCGCGACCTGCATGTCGGGCCACGTCGCGCGCTCGACGAGGGCGACGGGCGTGTCGCCGGGCTTGCCGGCCTCGCGAAGGGCCTTCGTGTAGTCCGGGAGCTTGCCGACGCCCATCAAGACGACGATGGTGCCGCCGGTCGCGGCCAGTGCCTCCCAGTCGACCGCGCTGTCCGCCTTCGTCGGGTCCTCGTGGCCCGTGACGAACGAGACGGAGGAGGCGTGGTCGCGGTGGGTGACCGGGATGCCGACGACGCCCGGGCCGCCGATGGCGCTCGTCACGCCGGGAACGACCTCGAAGGGCACGTCGTGGGCGGCGAGGTACTCCGCCTCCTCGCCGCCGCGCCCGAAGACGAAGGGGTCGCCGCCCTTCAGCCGGACGACGCGGTTCCCCTCCTGCGCGAGTTCGACGAGGCGGGCGTTCGTCTCCGACTGGGGCGTGCGCTCGCCACCCGCGCGCTTGCCGACGTCCTCGCGCTTTCCCTCGGGGATCTGACCGAGGATCTCCGGCCCCGGCAGCTTGTCGTGGAGGACCACGTCGGCCGACTCGATGAGTTTCTGGGCTTTGACGGTCAGTAGGTCGGGGTCGCCCGGGCCGGAGCCGACGAGGAAGACCTTCCCGGCAGCTCGTTCACCGTCGGTGTCGGAAGCGGTCTCACTCATCGTCGTTGCTGGCGACGGCGACGTCGTCGATCTCCTCGTCCTCCTCGCGTCGCGCTTCCTGGATCAGCTCCTTCGCGCCGCGGTCGGCGAGGTCGGCGGCGAACGCCTTCGCCTCGGAGGCGTAGCGTTCGGCCTCGAGGTCACGGGTGTCCGCGACCTCCTCGGTCCCGTCCTGCGAGAGCACGCGCACGCTCGTGTGGACGTACTGGCCCTGGACCATCGCGTGGATGCCGATGGGGGCGACGCAGCCGCCGCCCAGCTCCGAGAGGATGGTGCGCTCGACGGTCGTCTCGACGCGGGTTCGGGGGTGGTCCAGCGCGCGTCGGACCGTCTCGACGACGTCCGGGTCGCTCGCGGTGACCGCGATAGCTCCCTGGCCGGCCGCGGGGACGAACTCCTCGCGGGGGAGCTGCTGAGTTTCGAGGTCGTAGAAGAGGTCCGAGCGCCGGAGGCCCGCCTCCGCGAGCACGAGGGCGTCGTACTCGACGTCGACCTCGCGCTCCATCGCGCTGCGTTCGAGGTCGGACAGCGAGTCGAACCACTCCTCGACGGTCATCTCGAACTCGTCCTCGTCGGTTTCGTCGTCGCTCTCGCCGTCGGCGTCGTCTTTACCGTCCTCCACGACGCGGTCGTCGTCGGAGGCGATGAGGCGCTCCTCGTGTTCCGCCTGGAGCCCCGGCGCGAGCAGCTTTTCGATGCGCGTGTCGACGTTGCCGCGAACCGGTTCGACGTCGAGGTCCGGGCGCGCGGCCAGGATCTGCGCCGTGCGGCGGAGCGAGGCGGTGCCGACGGTCGAGCCCGGCGGGAGGTCCTCGAGTTCCGTGCCGTCGGGCGTCACGAGCACGTCGCCCGCGGGGGCTCGCTCGGGGACGGCGGCGACGACGAGGTCGTCGGCGTCCTCGGTCGGGACGTCCTTCAGCGAGTGGACGGCGAGGTCGGCGTCGCCGGCCATCACTTCCTCGTCGAGCGCACGGACGAACGCACCCGTCTTCCCGAGTCGGTGGATCAGCTCGTCGGGGATCTGGTCGCCTCGCGTCTCGACTTCCCGAACCTCCACGTCGCGGCGGCGGCCGGAAAGCGCCTCGCGCACGGTCGCGGCCTGCCGAAGGGCCAGGTCGGAGCCGCGCGTGGCGAGCCGGAGCGTCTCTGTCATACTCGAATCGTGGACGCCCGCACTCAAAAGGACACCAGTTTGGCGCTTCGCCGATATTTCGGCCGAAACGGCGATTATCGGTTAGCTGTACAACAGATCGAGGGAAAGAAACTTCAACGTGAGTACCATCGCAAAGATTCAATGGGCGACAGGGTGAGTGATCTGGGGCTGCTCTCGGTCGGGGTCCTCGGAACGCTCCTCGGACTGATCCACGTTCACCACCTGCTCTCGCTCGACAGCGCATCGCCCCTCTGGCTCTTCGAGGCGCTGCTTCCGCTGGCGCTCGCGATCGGACTCATCGCCGGGTCGGCCTGGCTCACCCGGGAGGAGTTCACCCGGCGCGAGACGGGCCGGGTCCTCCTCTGGGTGCTCGTCGGCTGCGCGGGCCTGCTCGTCACCATGGGCTGGACGCTCGGGCACGAACTCCTGCGAGGCGAACCGATCGAGCACTTCTGGTACATCGTCGCCGACAACCTCACCGCCGGCGCGATCGTCGGACTCGTGCTCGGCGCGTACGACGTCGAGGGCGACCGGCGGACCGAGGCCTACGAAACCGCGAGCCACCGGATCCAGCGCGAGCGGAACCGGTTCGCGACGCTGTTCGAGAACGTCCCGAGCCCGACCGTCTACTACGAGCTCGTCGACGACGACCCGGTCGTGCTCGACGCCAACCCGGCCTTCGAGTCGAAGTTCGGCTACGACGCGGACGCCATCGTCGGCGAGTCCGTCGACGACCTGATCGTCCCGCCCAACCTGCGGGACGAGGCCGACGAACTGAACGAGCGCGTCGGCGTGGAGGACCTCCAGGTCGAGGTAACCCGCTCGACGGTCGACGGGCAAGGCGATTTCCTGCTGTACACCGTCCCGCTCTCGGCCGAGGAGAACCGCGGGTTCGCCACGTACGTCGATCTCACGGAGCAGAAGCGCCGGGAGCAGCGCCTGAGCGTCCTCAACCGGGTACTTCGACACGACCTCCGGAACGCGATGAACGTCGTCGTCGGCCACGCCGACACCCTTGCGGCCGGGGACGAGGACCCGGAGGCGGCCGCCGACGCGATCCGGGACCGCGCCGAGGAGCTGCTCGAGAAGAGCCGGAAGGCCCGAATCGTCGAGCGCGTCCTCGACGCCGATCCGGGACACGATCGGGCGGTCGACCTGGCAACCGTCGTTGCCGAGCGAGTCGAACGCGCTCGGAACCAGCACCCGGACCTGGCGCTCGAGGTGTCGCTGTCGGACGAGCCCGCCTGGGCCTGCGCGAACGACCTCCTCGGCGTCGCCATCGACAACCTGCTCGAGAACGCGGCGTCCCACGGCGGCGAGGACCCGAAAGCCCGGGTATCCGTCGACCCCAACGACCCGCATACCCTCCGGGTCTTCGACAACGGCCCCGGGATTCCGGAAACGGAGATCGACGTCCTCAGACGCGAACGGGAGACACAACTGGAGCACACCAGCGGCCTCGGGCTCTGGCTCGTCGCCTGGGTCGTCCGCGACGCGGGCGGCGCCATCGACATTCAGAACCACGACAACGGTGCCGAGGTGACGATCACGCTGCCAGCCGTCGACCCGCCGAGTGACGAGTCGGACGAATAGCTGGGTCGTGAAGTGAGACAGGTCAACGCCGTATTCTGCTTATAAATTGGTTTTATACGCGCTGCTGCACTCGACGGCAACGCAGACCATCGAAATCCCTCGACCGCTCTTTCTTATAAACCGTATATAAAGGTGCAGACGCTGCTGCTCTGGACAGCACCGCAGACTCCTTGAAAGCCCTCGGCCGCTCGCGGTCGCTGTCCCGAAAATCGGAGATTTTCGGGCTCCGAGAAATCTTCGATTTCTCGCGAAACGACATATCCACGCCTCTCAGCACCGCCCGGCGTGGATAGGGGTCGATTCAGCGACTCCCCTGCGGCGCGACCGGCCATCGCCCTTTCAGTCCACCAGGACCGCAACAGCAACCGCGACCGCGACAGCACCGCAACCGCAACTGCACCGCGAGCCGGCTGTCCGGCGTACGTCGCTGGCCGGATGGCCGCCGCGAGCGACGCCCGGACACTACTCTGGGTGGGACTGAAAGGGGCAACCGCTGAGCGGGAAGCACTGCGACGAAAGCGACGCGAGAGCGAAGCTCTCGCTAGTCTGAGTCTCCGACTCAGGCACCGCAACCCGGCGAGCGACCGAACGGAGTGAGGGAGCGAGCCGGGTGAGGAGCGCAGCGAGCAGCGCGACCGTCTCAGCGGCTGGGGCTTTCAAGGCATGCTGAGTGGTGTCACCGGCGATGACAACCAGTCAGCCGAACGGTCGTGAGCGACCGGCGGCTGGGTTTTCAAAATGTGCTATGCAGTGTCGCCAGCGGCAATGGTCGCTAACCCGAGCAAAACCGCGCCACGGGGTGCACTCTTTCAGCAGCTTGATTCTCGCGAGCGTAGTTGAGCCAGCACACGGAACGCGAGCGCCAGTATTCCCTCGAATAATCGCACCGCTTATTCACCCGCCTCGATAAGCACGCGTCGAGATGGACCCGCTGCACGCGCGCTACCCGTTCTTCCAGGACGCCCGCGAGGCCGTCGCTGGGGCCGACGTCTCGCTGCCCGCCCTCGTCGCGGCCGACGCGCCGGCCGTCGAGCGCGGCCGCGAGCGCGTCGAGCGCGCGCTGATGGAGGGCACCGTCGCCTCCGAGTCGCCCGAGGAGTACGACGCGAGCGCGGAACTGCTCTCGTACCCCATCGCTCGCATCCTCGTCTCCCTGCTCGACTCGACCGCGGCCGTCGAGAAGTACGCGACCGCGGAGGCCGACACCGCCGCGGAGCGCTTCGCCGAGGACTTCGAACGCGACGACGAACTCCAGTCCGTATCCACGCCCAGCGTCGACTTCGAGGACGTCCTCACGGAGTTCGACCTCGCGGATGACGTGCGCGCGGAGGCCGTCTCCGGCGCCCGCGACCCGGACTGGTACTGGCTCCGCGTCGGCCCGTACCTCGAACTCTCCTCGGCGGACTGGGGCGAACGCTGGCGGCTGGTCAACCGCGAACTCGCGGACGGGGAGGTCCGGATCCCGCGCGAGGACCTCTTCCGGATCCTGGAGGCAGCCGTCCGGTCGCGCGTGCTGGAGGGGCTCCCGTTCGAACTCGACGAGGACGAGGGGCTCGCCGCCGAGCTCGAATCGCAGGTCGCCGACCTGAAACGGCTCCTCTCGGAGCGCACCCGCGTCGGCCAGATCGACGTCGTCGTCCCGGAGCTGTTCCCGCCCTGCATGGTGAACCTCATCGAGAAAGCCGAGCGAGGGACAGAGCTATCCCACCCCGAGAGCTTCGCGCTGATGGCGTTCCTCACCGGTATCGGCATGGAGCCGGACGAGGTCGTCGCCTTTTGTGCGGACACGAGCCTCGACGCCGAGGGGATCCGCTACCAGACGGAATACCTCCGCGACGACCGCGGGACGCAGTACCCGCCGCCGACGTGCGAGACGCTGTCCGCCTACGGCATCTGCCATAACGAGGAGGAACACTGGAAGGTGGCTGCGGACCCGCTCGCGTACTACGAAACCCGACTTGAGAACGCCGGCGACGACGTCGTCGGCTGGCGCGAACGCGCCGCTGAATAAGGGATGGCGCAAATGCGCCGCTGAATCGAGCTGATTCGGAGCGAATTCAGGAAATCGTCGACTCCCGTCTCGGCCGTCCTATTCTTCGCCTGCCTGCACCAGATACGCGCCGACGAACGCCATCAGGATCACGAACCCGGCGAGCAGGCCGACGAGGGCGAGGCCGCCCGCCGCCGGCAGCGCGGTTCCCGTTCCGTATTTGACGCCGATGAGGACCAGTCCGGCGAGAAACACCGCGGTCGCGAGAAGTGAGACGAGTATCTGCCGACGAAGCTCCGCGTCGATGTCCATGTCGTCGAAGTCCGGTATCCCGCTAAAAAAGCACTTCGAAAGTCCGACTGCCGTTCCGTTTCGACGGATCCCCGCTGCCACCGTCGCTCGCGGCCGGAATCGCCGGCTCCGGTCCCCGTTCCCGGCCCGGTGTTTAAATACCTCCAGCCCCTCTTTCCACATGAAACGAGGGTATTCGCCCTCGGCCCGCATATGACGCACACCAGCAATACAGCCGCGTCATCCGCCGCATCTCGACCGGACCCACCCGGTTCATCTGGAGAGTCGCCGGAGACGCGTGGCGACCGCGCCCGCACCGAGGAGATGACCGTCCGGCCGCTGCGCGACCGGCGCTACGTCGTCGAGACCGACGGCGGCACCTACGTCGTCGCGCTCGCGGCCGGCACCTGCACCTGCCCGGACCACGCGATCCGCGGCGCTCGCTGCAAGCACCTGCGCCGCGTCGCCATCGACGTGACGAACGGGGAGCTGCCCGCGCCCGACGAGCGCATCGGCGTCTGTGCCGTCTGCGGCTCGGAGACGTTCGTGCCCGTCGAGCAGTCCGGCTCGCAGCTCTGTTCGACCCACCAGCCGGCCGTCGGCACCGTCGTTCGCGACCGCGAAGCCGGACAGCTCGTCGTCGTCACCGAGGTGACGAGCGTCCGTGCCGACGAGTACGACACCGGCGAGGGTCGCGCGGTCGACGAGTACGCGACGAACGCCGACTATGGCGCTCACGAGCCCGTCGTCAAGGCCGTCTACGTCGATTCGCTTAGCCCCAGTCGGGACCTGGCCAACGCGAAGCGGTACGGTTTCCCGGCCTCGCGGCTCCGCGAGGTCGACCCGGGAGCAACGGCGGAATCACGCGATGGCGTCGCTGTCGACGGAAAAGCGTAGAATCAGGCCACGGCGCGCCGGCTACAGGTCGTCGAGCGTCGTGCGGTCGCTCTTGCCGACGAACTCGGCGAAGTCGGTGCCCTCCGCCAGCGCTTTTTCCTTCTTGACCCGATACGAGCCAGCGTCCGTCGTGTAGAGGTCGCCGGGATGGAAGAAGTACCAGTCCTCGCGGTCGAAACGGACGCCGATGCGGGCCTTGGCGCCGAAGTTCTGCGCGAAGAACAGCAACGCCTCGACCTCCTCCCACGAGAGGTAGATCGGGTCGCCCGAGCTCGACTTCGCCTCGATCGCGTAGAAGCGCTCGCCGTCGCCGGCGAGCACGTCCGGCAGCTCCCGCTCGGTCGCGCTCCCGCTGGCGGGGGCCCGCATCACGGCGAAGCCCGCCTCGTCGAGCTCGTTCACCAGCTCGCGCTCTCGCCGGTCACCCTTGCGGTTAGCGGACATCGTCGCCCTCGATCATTACTGCTGCTTCCCGGTACGAGCACAAAAGGCCCACGCCTGTGGTCGGTTTTCCGCGTTGTCTCGCGGGTCCTGGTCCACTCGGCGTCGACTCAGATCTCGGCGCCGGTGCCGTCGTCGTCGTTCGAGCCGAAAACCGCCGTCCCCACCCCGACGAGGAGGAAGATGAGGCCGAGGAGGATCCAGCCGGGGAGGATCGACCCATTGTTGAACAGGAAGTTCGCCGCAGCGAAGCCCAAGCTCGCGATGCTCGCCGCGAGGAGGTAAATCTCGGAGCGCATGGCTACCGCGAGAACGTGTGGGGTTTTCAAACTACCTTTTCACGGGGCGTGTCACCGGTTCTCGGGCACCAGCGGCGGGAGTGCCTGGACGGAGAACCGGCAGGGATCTCCGTATCAGGTCCCGTGTTCCCAGCTCTCGAGGTATTCGCGCTGGTCTTCGGTGAGCGTGTCGTGCTCGACGCCCTCGGCGGCGAGCTTGATCTCGGCGACCTCGCGGTCGAGGTCGTCGGGCACGTCGTGGACGCCGGCCTCGTACTCGTCGCCGTTGTCGACGAGCTCGCGCACGGCGACCGCCTGGATGCCGAAGCTCTGGTCCATCACTTCGACCGGGTGGCCGAGCGCGATGGGCGCTGCGAGGTTGACGAGGCGACCGTCGGCGAGGACGTTGAGCTTGCGCCCGTCGGCGAGTTCGTACGCGCGGACACCGTCGCGAGCCTCGAACTCCTCGACGGCGAGCTCCGAGAGGTGTTCCTTGTTGATTTCGACGTCGAAGTGGCCGGCGTTGGCCAGCAGCGCGCCGTCCTTCATGACCTCGAAGTGTTCCTTCGTGATGACGTTCTTGTTGCCCGTCGTCGTGATGAACACGTCGCCCTGCTTCGCGGCCTCGTCCATCGGCATCACGTCGTAGCCCTCCATGTGGGCCTCGAGCGCGCGCCGGGGCTCGACCTCGGTGACGATGACGTTCGCGTTCTGCCCCGACGCCTTCTTCGCGACGCCCTTGCCGCAGTAGCCGTAGCCGCCGACGACGACGTCCTTGCCCGCAAAGGAGAGGTTCGTCGTCATCGCGATGGTCGCCAGCGACGACTCGCCGGTCCCGTGAATGTTGTCGAAGAGGCGCTTCATCGGCGTGTCGTTGACGGCGAAGACGGGGTACTTGAGCTCCCCGTCCGCGTCCATCGCGCGGAGGCGGTGGACGCCCGTCGTGGTTTCCTCACAGCCGCCAACGACCGTATCGAGGAGCTCTGGGTACTCCTCGTGGACGACCTTGACCATGTCCATCCCGTCGTCGACGGTGATCGTCGGGTCGTGGGCGATGACGGAATCGATGGCGGCGTAGTAGTCCTCGTCGTCGACGCCGCGGACCGCGTAGGAGGTGATGTTCTCGTGAGCGTCCAGCGCCGCGGAGACGTCGTCATGGGTCGAGAGCGGGTTGCAGCCGGTGATCGCGACCTCGGCACCGCCGTCAGCGAGCAGCTCGACCAGGTTCGCGGTCTTCGCCTCGACGTGCATCGCCATCGCGATCCTCTCCCCGTCGAGGGGCTGCTCGGCCGTAAACGATTCTCGCAGGTGCTGGAGGATCGGCATGTGCTGGAGCGCCCAGTCCATCTTTCGCCGCCCCTCGTCGCGCTTCGCGTCGGTGTCCGCCAGGTGTTCGGTGACCGGCGGATAGCTCGCACTCATGGCGAGAAGTTATCCGAGCGTCTTCAAAACGCTACCGACACGTCGTCCCGAATCGGTCGACACGTCGTCCCGAAACAGTCGACATCGTCCCGAATCGGTCGACCCGCCGTCCCGAAACAGTCGACACGCCGTCCCGAATCGGTCGACCCGCCGTCCCGAAACAGTCGACACGCCGTCCCGAATCGGTCGACCCGCCGTCCCGATTCACGTTGCCATGCCATTCCAAATTACGTGACGTCGATCGAAGGGCGTCACTTCCGAGTCGACCCCCGATTCGACTTCCGAGTCGACCGGCTACTTGCCAGTGACGAACGAAGAATACGGGAGAGGAAACCGAGGTGGAAGCCGGCTTGCACCGACTGCCCAGAGACGCCGCGGGATCGGGTGCCCCGTGGGAACGGGGCGGGTGGGTGTGGGTGGTGTGGGTGATGTGGGTGGTGATCCCGAGTCGGCGCCTGCGTGTGCCTCTACGCTCGGTCTCCCGTATCTCGCTCATCGCCGGGGGTATGAATAAAACCCCTCAGCCGTTTGGACAGTCGGCGACCGTTTAGACCGTTTATCATCTGTGTTCACGCAGCTCTCAGGCCTGATACCGGCGGTTTCAGGTTCGAAAGCCGTCAAAACACCGCACCGACTGCGTTTCGACCGTCTCGGCTCAGTTACCGGCGTCGTCCGGCGGGCCGCCGCCGTTGCCTTCGCCGGCGCCTTCAGGCGGACCGCCACCGTTACCGTTTCCACTACCGTTGCCCGCGCCGTCCGGCGGGCCGCCGCCGTTGCCTTCGCCGGCGCCTTCCGGTGGGCCGCGATCGTCCTCATCGTCGTCGGCCGTCTCGTTGAGGAACTCGTTGACGTCCTTCGGTCCCGCGTGGTCCGGCGCGTTGCCGGGGTTGTTCGCGGTCACGAACTCGGCGACCTGGAGCCCGGTGCTGGTGTTGGTGTCGTTGTCCTGGTTGATCGAGAGGACGAACGAGCTGACCTGCGTCCCGAACGCGTCGGTTACGTTGGTCTCGTTGGTCTCGTTGGTCGTGCTGTCGCTGCTGGCGAGCAGCTCGGCGCTCGTCGTTGCCGTGCTGTTGTTGTACGTCGCCGTCACGGTGACGTTGACGTCCTCCGACGGTGCCGGGAGCGTTACCGTCCCGTTCGCGTCCGTCGTGTACGTGCCCGTGCCGTTGTACGTCGCGTTCTTGTCGTCGAGCGTGACGTTCACGGTCGCGTTCTCGACGGCAGTGCCGTTGTTCGTGACCGTCACGGTCGCCTCTTCGCCCGGTGCCTGGTCGACGCTCACCGCGAGTGTGCCTGCTGCGGCCACGCCGGCCGCACCGACAACCAGCGTGATAACCGCGAGTATGGCTGTTGCCTTTCGCATACACGAGCTAACGCCGGAACACCCTGTAAGAGGGACAGTCCGTTCTATCCGTTCGGAACCGTTCACGAACGTAAACAGTCAACCGCGTGAAAGCTGCCGTCGCTATCGAAGGTGATATCGAAAACCCGGAGCCGGAAAGGTTCGACCGAGGAACCGGGCGCTGCAGGTGCTTCCGGGGTCGATACCAGCCGATTACTCGCCGACCCGGTCCACGAGGTCCGCCGCGTGCTCCGCGGCCCGGGCCTTCACGGCCTCGGCGTCGAGCGGGAGCACCTCGCGGTCCCGCATCAACACCTCGCCGTCACAGACCGTGTGGCGCACGTCGCTCCCGCGCGCCGCGTACGCGAGGTGGGACACGACGTTGTGGACCGGCGTGAGATGCGGCGCGTCGAGGTCGACGACGACCAGGTCGGCCGCGGCGCCAGGTTCGACCCGACCGCCGGGCAGCCCGATGGCCTCGGCGCCGCCCGCGGTCGCCATCTCGACGACGTCGCCGGCGGGGACCGCCGAGGCGTCGTCCGCGCCGAGCTTGCCGACCATCGCCGCGTCGCGCATCTCGTCGAAGAGGTCGAGGTCGTTATTCGAGGCCGGCCCGTCCGTCCCCAGTCCCACGGTCACGCCCGCGTCGTGGAGGCGCTGAACCGGCGCGATCCCGCTCGCGAGCTTCATGTTCGAGGCCGGACAGTGGATGATGCTGGTGTCCGTCTCCGCGAGCAGCCCGATCTCGGTGTCGTCGAGGTGGACGCCGTGCGCGAAGAAGTTACCCTCACCGAGCGCGCCGAGCGCCTCCGCGTACGCCATCGGGCGCTCGTCGTGCTCGTCGACGATGGGAGTGACCTCGTCCTCCGTCTCGTTCGCGTGGAGGTGGACCGGCACGTCGTGGGCGCTCGCGAGGTCGAGTCCCTCCGCCAGCAGCTCCTCGCTCACCGTCGTCAGCGAGTGGGGCATGAACGCCGTCCGGACGCGGCCCTCCGCCGCGCCGTCGAGTGACGTCGCGACCTCGATGCCCTCCTCGACGTCCGCGCGGGCGTCTTCCTCGTCCTTGCCCACCGTGACGATCCCGTGGCCGAGCCGCGCCCGGACGCCGGCGCGGTCGACGACCTCCGCGATGTGGTCGACGTGGAAGTACATGTCCGCGAACGCGGTCGTCCCGGACTTGATCATCTCGAGGACGCCGAGTTCGGCGCCGACCTCGATGTCGTCGGGCGTGAGTTCGGCCTCGATCGGCCAGATGTCCTCCTGGAGCCAGGCGTCGAGTTCCTTGTCGTCGGCGTAGCCGCGCAGCAGCGACATCGCGACGTGCGTGTGCGCGTTCACGAGTCCGGGCATGACGAGCCCGCCGTCCGCGTCGAGCGTTTCGTCCCCCTCGAGGTCCGGCCCGACGGCCTCGATCGTCCCACTCTCGCGGTCGACGAGCACGTCCGACTCCGTTACGCGCCCGTCGGGGTGCAGCACCCGACCGCCCGTGATTGCCAGCGTTTCCATACGCTGGATTTCGGTTTGGTCGTGGTATATCCTCCGTTTACTGCGTGGAATCTTGATCGACGATGGCTGGCATCTTGTAATTCCACGAGCTGGATATGCCATCGGGACACGTTTGTCTCTATCGTGGATTCTCGGGCACAGACGCTGCTGCGCTTGACAGCACCGCAAACTCCCAGAAAGCCCTCGGCCGCTCTTTATAAGCTGATTTGAACAGGTGATACGGGCTTGCTCTCGACAGCACCGCAGACTTCTCGAAAGCCCTCGGCCGCTCTTGGTTATAAATTATATTTAAATGTGCAGACGCTGCTGTGCTTGACAGCACCGCAAACACCTCGAAAGCCCTCGGCCGCTCGCGGTCGCTGAGCGACATATCCGCGCCTCTCCGCACCGCCCGGCGCGGATAGGGGTCGTCTCAGCGACTCCCCTGCGGCGCGACCGGCCGTCGCCCTTTCAGTCCACCAGGAACGCGACAGCGACCGCAACGGCGACCGCCCAGCTGCCGCGAGCCTCGACCCTCCCCAGCCTCGGCCGGCGCCGGAACCGCACCGCTCGGCGCGCCCCGCCCTCCCTCGCACGCGTTGCTCGCGCGCGCCA
>JBDGPU010000189.1:0-14839 GCA_042219525.1 Halopenitus sp. | reverse complement strand
AAGCTCTCGCTAGTCTGAGTCTCCGACTCAGGCACCACAACCCGGCGAGCGAACGCAGTGAGCGAGCCGGGTGAGGAGCGCAGCGAGCAGCGCGACCGCTCAGCGGCTGGGGCTTTCTGGGCATGCTGAGTGGTTACAAGAGCGCTATCACCTGCCCATCCGGATCCAACGCGTTCAGCGGCTGGGGCTTTCTGGGGGTGCCGAGTGGTGTCGCTGGCGACGACAACCAAACAAACCACGCGGAATACGACCGCCTCAGCTATGGGAGCTTCCAAGAAGCACCGAGTGGTGTCGCCAGCGACGACGGCTACCTCGATAACCGACAACGATCAACATGCGAAAGCAGGTCTTGCCATCGCGCAAGCCTTTAATGCCGCCGTCTTTGTACTAACTCGTAATGAGCGCGGATGCTCGTCACGACCTCACGCTCTTCCGAGGCCGACGAGCGCCGCGACCGCGACGAGCGTCGCGACCGGTGGGCCGACGACCGGCCCCCGGCGCGACGCGACGACCGGCCCCTTGTGGCCAGTAATCTTCACTTCCCTCGTCGCGTTCGCGCTGATGTACCCGATAGCCACCAGTTTTGCGTTCGGTTAGCCGTTCGTCCGTCCTTTTCTTACAATACTGAAACCGCTGAATTTAAGGGGTAGCGGCCCCCAGCACTCAGTAATGACACGCGTGGCACTCGCGTTTAGCGGTGGACTGGATACGACGGTTTGCGTTCCGCTCCTCAAAGAGGAGTACGGGCACGACGAAGTCGTCGGCGTCACGGTCGACGTCGGCCAGCCGGAATCGGAGTTCGAGGAGGCCGAGGAAACCGCGGAGGCACTGGGACTCGAACACTACGTCGTCGACGCGAAAGAGGAGTTCGCGGACCTCTGTTTCGACGCGGTGAAAGCGAACGCGACCTACCAGGGCTACCCCCTCGGGACGGCGCTCGCGCGCCCCGTCATCGCCGAGGCGATCCTGAACGTCGCGAAGGAGCAGGACTGTGACGCGGTCGCGCACGGCTGTACCGGCAAGGGCAACGACCAGCTCCGGTTCGAGACCGTCTGGCGCGACTCCGAGCTCGACGTCATCGCGCCCGTCCGCGAGCTGGGCCTCACGCGCGAGTGGGAGATCGAGTACGCCGAGGAGCGCGACTTACCCGTCGAAGCCGGCGACGGCGGCGTCTGGTCGATCGACACCAACATCTGGTCGCGTGCGGTCGAGGGCGGCGAGCTGGAGGATCCGAGCTACGTGCCCCCGGAGGACATCTACGAGTGGACCGCCGAGCCCGAGGGCGAGACGACCATCCAGGTCGAGTTCGAGGAAGGCGTCCCCGTCGCCGTCGATGGCGAGGCGATGGAGCCCGTCGAGCTCATCCAGCACCTCAACGAGTACGCCGGGAAGTACGGCGTCGGCCGCACGGACGTGATGGAGGACCGCATGCTCGGGCTGAAGGTGCGCGAGAACTACGAGCACCCGGCCGCGACGGTGCTGCTCACGGCCCACCAGGCGCTCGAGGACCTCGTACTCACGAAGGGCGAGCGCTCCTCGAAGGAGGGCATCGAGCAGGAGTGGTCCGAGATGGCCTACAAGGGGCTCGTCTTCGCGCCCGTCGTCGACGCGCTCGAAGCCTACGTCGACGAGACGCAGGACGTCGTCACCGGCACCGCGACCGTGAAGGTCCAGGCCGGGAGCTGTCGCGCGGTCGCCCGCGACTCCGAGTACGCGGTGTACTCCGAGGAGATGGCCTCGTTCAACACGGAGGACGTCGCCGGCATCTCCCAGGAGGACGCCACGGGCGTCGCCAAGTACCACGGCCTCCAGGAGCGCCTCGCGAACAACGTGAAGGAAGGCGTCACCAAGCCCGAACTCGCCACCGACGGCGGTAACGAAGAAGCTAGCGAGTAATTGATGAGCGACGACTCCCCCAGCGAGACGGCCGTGCGCCGCGACCGCTTCAGCGGCGGCCCCGCCCGCGAGTTCCTCTCGAGCCTCGCGGCCGACGAGGCCATCTTCGCGGCCGACCTCGACGTCGACCGCGCGCACGTGGTCATGCTCGCGGAGCAGGGGATCGTCGACGACAACACCGCCGGACAGATCCTCGCGACGCTCGAGGACGTCGAGGCCGCCGGCCACGGCGCGCTGCCCGACGGCGAGGACGTCCACGAGGCGATCGAGACGGCCGTCATCGACCGCGTCGGCGCCGACGGCGGGAAGATGCACACCGCGCGCTCGCGCAACGACGAGGTGGCGACCTGCATCCGCTACCGCGTGCGCGAGGACCTGCTGGACGTGGCCGACGCGACCGTCGCGCTCCGCGAGGCGCTCGTGGAGACGGCGAGCCAGCACACCGAGACGGTGATGCCCGGCTACACGCACCTCCAGCCCGCCCAGCCCACGACGCTGGCGCACTACCTGCTCTCCTACGAGGCCGCCGTCGCCCGCGACACCGGCCGGCTACTCGACGCCTTCGAGCGCACGAACCGGTCGCCCCTCGGCGGCGCGGCTTTCGCAGGCACGCCGTTCGACGTCGACCGTGAGCGCACTGCGGCGCTGCTCGGGTTCGACGACACGGTCCGGAACTCGATGGACGCGGCGTCCGCGCGCGACTTCCTCGCCGAGGCCGCGGCCGCGTATGCGGCACTGTCGACGACGCTGTCGGGGCTCGCCGAGGACCTGGTCATCTTCGCGAACAAGGGCTTCCTCGAGCTCGACGACGACTACGCGTCGACCTCCTCGATCATGCCCCAGAAGAAGAACCCCGACACGCTGGAGCTGACCCGCGGCGTCGCCGGCGACGCGGTCGGCGAGCTGACGAGCGTGCTGACGGCCCTGAAGGGGCTCCCGCGCGCGTACAACCGCGACCTCCAGCGCGTCCACCCCGGCGTCTTCGACATCGCGGGCGTCGTCGCCGACGCGACGGACGTCGCCGGCGGCGCCGTCTCGACCGCCGACTGGGACGAGGCCGCGCTGGCGACGGCCGCGGGCGAGGGCTTCTCGACGGCGACAGGCGTCGCCGACCTGCTCGCGATGGCGGGGCTGCCCTTCCGGACGGCCCACGAGATCGTCGCCGCTGGTGCGGAGCGCATCGGGGACGCCGACGACGCGGAAAACGCTGCCGCAAAACTTGACGAGGCCGCACAGGACGTACTCGGGGAGTCCCTGTTTGCCCACGTGAGCCGCGCAGCCGTCGAGGACGCGCTCGACCCCGCAGCCAGCGTGGCGAGTCGCGACTCCGCCGGCGGCCCCGCCCCCGAGGCGGTCGTCGCGGAGCTTCCGGACGCGGAAACCGGCGTCGTCGAAGACGCCGAGGCCGTCGAAGCGCGCCGCGACGCGCTGGCGACGGCATTCGACACGCTCGACGAGGAGGTGGCGAGCTATGTCTGAGGCTCGTTTCAGCTCGGGCGAGGGTACTGACGCCGAGACGACCGCACCGACCGCTATCCGACGACCGCGACGAGAGCGAAGTGGCCGACCCCCACGCGGACTGCGACTCCCGCGGCGATCGCGACTCCCGCGAGGGCCACGAGTGCCAGGGGCCCCACGACGGCCGGCGCGGGCGCGACCCGGGCGACCGAGCCAGGCGCCGCTCGCGCCGCCGTCCCCGTAAGGGGACACACATTCTCGAAATCAGACCGATTTCGCGTGACCCGTTTTCACCAGCCTCACACCGTTAGCGTGGACTGCAGTTATTGTAAACTATCTGGTAAGTTCGCAACCCTTATGTGTACGCCCCCACTACTGTGAGGTACGACAATGACCGAAGCAGAATGCGTGGAGTGTGGGGGCGAGGTGTCCCTGCACGACGACCTCGAAATCGGAGAGATCATCGACTGTGGCACCTGTGGTGCCGAACTGGAAGTCGTCGACGTCTCCCCGCCGGTCCTCGATCGGGCTCCGGAGCTCGAAGAGGACTGGGGGGAGTAAGATGAAGGTCGGCCTCCTCTACTCCCGGATCCGGAAGGACGAGAAGCTCCTCCTCGCCGAGCTGCGCGACCGCGGCCACGAGGTCGCGAAGATCGACGTCCGGAAGGAGCAGTTCTCGCTCGACTCCACGAGCGCGGACGTCGAGGACGTCGACCTCGTCATCGATCGCTGTCTCGCGACGAGCCGCTCGCTGTACGCGACGCGCTTCTTCGACAGCTACGGCATCCCCGTCGTCAACGACCCGGACGTCGCCGAAGTCTGTGCGGACAAGGCGAAGAACTCCCTCGCGCTCGCGGACGCGGGCGTGCCGACGCCCGACACGAAGGTCGCGTTCACGACCGACGCCGCGCTGGAAGCCATCGAGGAGTTCGGCTACCCCTGCGTGCTCAAGCCGGTCGTCGGCTCCTGGGGCCGCCTGATGGCGAAGGTCGAGGGCCGCGCGGCCGCCGAGGCCATCCTCGAGCACAAGGCGACGCTGGGCCACTACGAGCACAAGGTGTTCTACGTCCAGGAGTTCGTCGACAAGCCGGGCCGCGACATCCGCGTCGTCGCCATCGACGGCGAGCCCATCGCCGCGATGACGCGCTCGTCGGAACACTGGCTGACGAACGCCGCGAAGGGCGGCGAGGCACACGGCTTCGAACTCGACGACAAGGCGCTCGACCTGGTCGAGCGCGCGTCCGACGCCGTCGGCGGCGGGCTCCTCGGCATCGACCTGATGGAGCTCGGCGGCGCCGAGTCGGGCGAGTACACCGTCCACGAGGTGAACCACACGGTCGAGTTCAAGGCCCTGAACGACGCCGTCGACGTCGACGTCCCCGCGGCCGTCGTCGACTGGCTGGAGACGAAAGCCGACACGGCTGCCGACGAGGCCGACGCGACCGAAAAGGAGGCCGACGCGACCGAAAAGGAGGTCGACGCGACCGAAAAGGAGGTCGACGCGGACGAGACGGACGACGCGACGGAGAGTGGTACGGGAAACGAGACGCCTGAAGCGACCCCATCGACATGAGCACGGGCACCGACGCGGACGGCGCGTCCGCAGATGGCGACGCCACCGAGACGCTCACCGCGGGCGTCGTCGGCGGCACGGGCTTCACGGGCGGGGAACTGCTCCGCCTGCTCGCCGGGCACCCCAACTTCGAGGTCGCGCAGGCGACCTCGCGCTCGGCGGCGAACAAGACGGTCGGCTCCGTCCACCCGAACCTGCGCGACCTGGACCTGCGCTTCTCCTCACCCGAGGAGCTCGAATCGGTCGACGTCCTGTTCGCCGCGACGCCCCACGGCGTCTCGATGGGCCAGATCGACCGGTTCCAAGACGCCGCGGACACGGTCGTCGACCTCTCGGCCGACTTCCGGCTGAACACGGCCGAGCAGTACGAGGAGTGGTACGACGGCCACGACGCGCCCGAATACCTCGACGAAGCGGTGTACGCGCTCCCTGAACTCACGCGCGAGGAGCTGCCCGGCGCCGACCTCATCGCCTCCGGCGGCTGCAACGCGACGGCGACGATCCTGGGCCTCAAGCCCCTCGTCGACGCCGGGATCCTCTCCGGAACCGCGGCCGACGACATCGTCGTCGACGTGAAGGTCGGCTCCTCCGAGGGCGGCGCCGGCGGCGGCGAGGCCTCCTCGCACCCCGAGCGATCGGGCGTCGTGCGCCCGTACGCGCCGACGGGGCATCGCCACGAGGCCGAGATCGAGCAGTTCCTCGGCCTCGACGTCTCGTTCACTGCGCACGCGGTCGACATGGTCCGCGGCGCCTCCGCGACCAGCCACGTCTTCCCGGACGAACCCGTCTCGACCGGCGACCTCTGGTCGGCCTACCGCGAGGCGTACGAGGACGAGCCGTTCGTCCAGCTCGTCGCTGGCGGCAGCGGCGTCTACCGCTACCCCGAGCCGAAGGCGGTTGCGGGGACGAACGACGCCGAGGTCGGCTTCGAACTCGACGCGAGCAACAAGCGCATCGTGACGTTCTCGGCCATCGACAACATGATGAAGGGCTCGGCCGGGCAGGCCGTCCACGGCGCGAACGTCGCGCTCGGCCTCGAAGAGACCGCCGGCCTCGACTTCCAGGGGCTCCACCCCGTGGGGTCGCCATGACGAGCCACGAGGATCTGCTCGGTAACAGTGCCGGTGACGACGCGGGCTGCGCCACCGACGCAAACGGCTCCGCCGACGCGAACGGCGCCGACGACGCGAACGGCGCCGCCGACGTCGCGACCGCCGGTAACGCGGACAGCGCAACCGACGACGCGAACCACGTTTTCGTCACCGCCGAGGACGACGTCGTCGCGCTCGACGGCGGGAGCCAGGACGACGCGGAGCCGCCGGTCGTCGTCAAGGTCGGCGGCGCGATGGCCGTCGACCCCGCGGGCGCCATCGACGACGTCGCGCACCTCGTCGCGAACGGGCGCGAGGTCGTCGTCGTCCACGGCGGGTCGACCGCCGTCGACGAGACGCTCGAACACCTCGGCAAGGAACCGCAGTACGTCGAGACGCCCTCGGGCGTCACCGGTCGCTACACCGACGCGGAGACGATGGAGGTCTTCGAGATGGTGATGGCCGGGAAGCTCAACACGGAACTGGTCGCGGACCTCCAGGGCGTCGGCGTCGACGCGGTCGGCCTTTCCGGCGTCGACGGCGGCCTCATCTCGGGGCCGCGCAAGTCCGCGATCCGCGTCCGCGAGGACGGGAAGAAGAAGATCAAGCGCGGCGAGCACTCCGGCTCGATCGAGTCGGTCAACGCCGACTTGCTGGAAACGCTCCTCTCGGCCGGCCACGTCCCCGTCGTCTCCCCGCCGATGCTCGGCGAGGAAGATGAGGGCGACGTGACGCCGGTCAACACGGACGCGGACCGCGCCGCAGCCGCCGTCGCGGGCGCGCTCGACGCCGAACTCGTCCTGCTGACGGACGTCGCCGGCGTCTACGCCGACCCCGACGACCCCGAGACGCTCATCGAGTCCGTGACGACGCCCGCGGACCTCGAGACGCTCGAGGACGCCGCGGAGGGCTTCATGGGCAAGAAGGTCATGGCGGCCGAGGAGGCGCTCGCCGACGGCGCCTCCGAGGTCGTCGTCAGCGACGCCAACGTCCGCGATCCAGTCGTGAACGCGCTGGGCGACGCGGGCACCCACATCGAAGCGAGCGCAGTGACTGCCGACGCAACGGAGGATATCTGAATGTCCGGCTTCGTCTTTTCCGAGAAACCGATCACGATCGAGTCCGGGGAGGGCGCGACCCTCACCAGCGACGACGGGACCGACTACCTCGACTTCGGCGCCAGCTACGCCTGTACGCCGCTCGGCCACTCCCACGCGGGCGTGACCGAGGCGATTCAGGAACAGGCGGCCGAGTTGACCTACGTGCAGGCCTCCTACCCGACCGACGTGCGGACGGAGACCTACGAGAAGCTCGCGCACCTCGCGCCGGGCGACGTCGACAACGTCTGGCTCTGTAACTCCGGGACCGAGGCCAACGAGGCCGCAATGAAGTTCGCGCGCTCCGCGACGGACGCGACGAAAATCGTCGCGACCAAACGCGCGTTCCACGGCCGGACGATGGGCGCGCTCGCGCTCACGTGGAAGGGGAAGTACAAGAAACCGTTCGAGCCGCTGGCCGGCGGCGTCGAGTTCGTCGAGTACGGCGACAGCGAGGAGCTCGCCGAGGTCGTCGACGACGACACCGCCGCGGTGTTCCTCGAACCGGTGCAGGGCGAGGGCGGGATCCACCCCGCCGACGTCGCCTACCTCGAGGACGCTCGCGAGATCACCGACGAGGAGGACGCCGCGCTCGTCTTCGACGAGATACAGACCGGGCTCGGCCGCACGGGCACGCTCTGGGCCTGCGAGCAGGCCGGCGTCACGCCCGACATCCTCACGACGGCGAAGGGCGTCGCCAACGGCCTGCCGATGGGCGCGACGCTGTGTGCGGACTGGATCGCAGCGGACCCCGGCAACCACGGCTCGACGTTCTCCGGCGGCCCCGTCGTCTGCGCCGCCGCGAACGCGACGCTCGACGCCATCGTCGAGGACGACCTCCCGGCCCACGCCGCGGAAATCGGCGACTACCTGCAGGAATCGCTCACCGAAGCCGCCGAGGAACACGACCTCCCCGTCCGCGAGGTGCGCGGCGAGGGGCTGATGATCGGCATCGAGGTGAAACGCGGCGCGAACCGCGTGCTCCGGGACCTGGCGGTCTCCGAGCAGGTGCTCGCGCTCCCCGCGGGCCGGACCGTCGTGCGCCTGCTCCCGCCGCTCATCATCGACGAGGAGCACGCCGACGCGTTCGTCGACGCCTTCGTCGAGGTGCTGTCGTGATGGCGGACGGTGACGGCGTGGTCGACGGCGGTGACGATACCGTCGCCAGCGACGCAGCCAGCGACGACGACACCGTCGCCAGCGACGACACTGCTACGAGCGACGACGACACCGTCGCCAGCGACGTCACCGTCGAATCCGCCCGGCCCGCAGCCTGCAACACGCCGGCGCGCAAACTGCTCTACGACCTCGTCTCGATCCCCTCGCCCTCCGGCGAGGAGGAGAAGGCCGCCGAGCGCCTCCGCGACTTCTTCCGCGCGAACGATCGCGAGGCCTGGATCGACGAGGTCGGCAACGTGCGGGCGCCCGCGGACGACACCGTGCTGCTCACCTCGCACATCGATACCGTCCCCGGCGACATCCCCGTGGAAGTGACCGAGGGCGACGGAGGCGATGAGCGCTATGCCGACGCCGGTCCCGTGCTGTGGGGCCGCGGCTCCGTCGACGCCACCGGGCCGCTCGTCTCGATGGCCGTCGCCGCCGTCGAAACCGGCGTCTCCTTCGTCGGCGTCGTCGGCGAGGAGACCGACTCCCGCGGCGCGCGCCACCTCATCGAGGACCGCGAGGCGCCAGAGTTCGTCGTCAACGGCGAGCCCTCGGGCTGGAGCGGCATCACGCTGGGCTACCGCGGGTTCCTCGCGGGCACGTACGTCAACACCAGCGAGTCGGGCCACTCCTCGCGCCCGGAGCCGAACGCGATCCAGCACGCCATCGACTGGTGGGCTGGCGTCGAATCGGCGTTCACGCCCGACGAGGAGACGCCCGTTTTCGAGCAGGTGACGACCAAGCCCGTCGACTTCGACGGCGGGCTCTCGGAGGACGGCCTCGCGGTCGAGACGACCGTGGACGTCCAGCTCCGCGTCCCGCCGACGCGCACCGTCGGCGAGGTCCACGAGCTCGCGGAGGCCGAACTCGCGACCGGCACCGTCCACTGGGACGAGCCGATCCCCCCGGTGATGGAGAGCCCACGGACGGACCTCGCGCGCGCCTTCCGCGTCGCCATCCGCGGCGCGGGCGGTGACGTCCGGCTCCTCCGGAAAACGGGCACCAGCGACATGAACCTCTACGCCGAGGTCTGGGACTGCCCGATGGTCACCTACGGCCCGGGCGACTCCGACCTCGACCACGCGCCCGACGAGCGCCTCCCGCTCGCCGACCTCGACCGTGCGGTCGAGGTACTGGCGGCGGTCTGTGCGGACCTGACCGAGACGGGCGACGCCGGATCGACTGACGCGGACGACGCCACCGACGCATCAGCTGCCAAATGAGCCACACAACCCATCCCGAACCAATGTTGCAGACGGACGACTTCCTCGAGATCGACGACCTGACCCCGGACGAACTCGACCACGTGCTCGACCGCGCGGTCGCGATCCGAAGCGGGGAGGAGGACGCCCGACTGCCCGACCAGACGCTCGGGATGATCTTCGAGAAGCCGTCGACGCGGACACGTGCCTCCTTCGAGACGGGGATGACTGACCTCGGCGGCCACGCGATGTTCCTCGGCCCCGAGGACCTCCAGCTGGGCCACGGGGAGCCGCTCCGGGACACCGCGCGCGTGCTCGGCAACTACGTCGACGGGCTCATGGCGCGCCTGTTCGACCACGAGGACCTCGAAACGATCGCGGAGCACGCGGACTGCCCCGTGATCAACGGACTCACCGACGACGCGCACCCCTGCCAGACGCTCGCGGACCTGCTGACGATCCACGAGCGGTTCGACTGCGACGAGGTCGAGGTCGCCTGGGTCGGCGACGGCAACAACGTCGGCCAGTCGTTCGTCGTCGGCGCCGCGATGGCCGGCATCGACGTGACCGTGGCGACGCCGCCCGAGTACGCGATGGACGAGGCCGTCTTCGAGCGCGCGGCCGACTTCGGAGCCGACCCGGACGTGATGACCGACCCAGAGGCCGCCGTCGACGGCGCCGACGTGGTGTACACCGACGTCTGGATCTCGATGGGCCAGGAGGAACAACGCGAGGAGAAGCTCGCCGCCTTCGAGGGGTTCCAGCTCAACGAGGAGCTGCTCGCCGGCACCGACGCGAAGGTGATGCACTGTCTCCCCGCCCACCGCGGCGAGGAGATCACGAACGAGGTGCTGGAGTCGGACCGCGCGCTGGCCTGGCAACAGGCCGAAAACCGGCTGCACGCCCAGAAGGCGTTGCTCGTCGAGCTGCTGGAGTAAGCCGTTCACAGCCGGCCGTTTTTCTGCCCTGAAGCAGGTCCACCACGTTACAGCCGCCCGAGCCGGCGGTCCATCTCCGCGTCGATCCACGCCGCAAGTTCGTCCGTCGACTCGTCTCGATACTCGGCGAATCGCTCGACGAAGCCGGAGGCCCCGAGCAGCCTGACGGCCCGGTAGACGGGGACCCGCTCGTCGTACCCCTCCGGAAGTCCGCCCGCTCGGCGGGCGTAGCCGTCGTGAAACGCCGACACGACCGCCTCCGGTCCCTCGTCCTGCAGGTCGGTGAACTGCTGGTCCCGGGCTCGGTAGAGGTCCCGAACGGGGTCACCGACGTGGGCCAGCTCCCAGTCGAGGAACCCGAACGCGTCCGCGCCGAGCCTGCAGTTCGGCATCGCGGGATCCCCGTGAAGCAACGCGGCCGGTGCTGCATCCAGCAGGGTCGCGTTCGTTCGCACGGCCGCAATGACGGCGTCGAAGTGGTGATCGAGTCGGGCCGAGGGAACCGTCTCCCGCATTTCCTCGATCGTCGCGACGAGCACCTCGGACCAGGGGCCGGTTTCGAGCACGAGGTCGGCGGCGGCGAGTTCGGCGCCACATTCGGCGCCACGTTCGGTGCCACGTTCGGCGCCACGTTCGGCGTCCAGCCCCGCGATTCGACCATGGCTCGGGAAGCGTTCGGCGTGAACGCGGGCCAGCGCGTCGCCGATCCGTCGAGCCAGGTTGCGTCGCTCCGTCTCGGTCGCCGCACTCCAGCTCTCCCTGAGCGGCCGCCCTGCCATCGGGGCGGTGGCGAGGTACGGCACCGGTCCCGTCGAGTCGCTTGCCACGACAGTCGGCGTCCGCACCTCGCAGTTGCGGGCCGCAAAGGCGATGGCGGCCCGCTCGCGAGCGACGCGCGTGCCGTCCCCGTCCATGGCCAGCTTCAGGTATCGCCGCGACCCGTCCGCAAACTCGACGCGGACGCTCCGATTACCGGGGTTCCAGGACGGCCCCGCGGGCACGGTCTCCGTCACGTCGCTGTCGGGGAACGCCCGCGCCAGCGCCGTCGCCAGCGACTCGTCCATGGACGGTCGTACCACGGTCAGCAAATAGCCGTTGGGGTCGCTTGCGGGGAAGTGGCACCGCCGAAAGCGACGGCGCCGAGCCAGATCGGCATCACGGCGGCGCCGAGCATGATCCAGAGAGCACGCCGTCGGCGACGCCGGCGACGATGCTTCTCCCCGGCGACGACGCGAGTTCCGGTTTCGCCTGGAGGTTCGCCGCGAAGCCGACCCCGAGTACCGCGCCGTGGCTGCCGTGGATGACCCACCCCACGCCCCGGCCGGGCCCGGGATCCCGTACAGCGCCGGGACGGCCATCGATAGCTCGGTCGGGCTTGCTGCTTCAGTCGCCATAGCGTTCGGAAGGCCAGTAGATTGTCAGCGATGGCTGCCGGGGTTGTGTAGGATTAGCACACAGACGGCGTTAGATCATCGAGAGTATTTAACAAACGCCGGCTCGGGTCGCGTTTCAGTTTCACCGAGCTATCCGAGGCCTTTAGCCTGATGGCGAACAACGTGGTCCCGTGTCAGAGACGGCGCATCTCCGGTTCTTCCCGTACGAGGAACCGTATCCGAATCAGCGCGACGCGATGGACCGCGTCGCCAACGCGCTCTCGCGGGGCCAGGACGTGCTGTTCGAGGGCGCGCCGGGGACCGGGAAGACCCTGTCGGCGCTCGTGCCGGCCTTAGAGCACGCGCGCGAGCACGACCGGACGGTCGTCATCACGACGAACGTCCACCAGCAGATGCGCCAGTTCGTCGCAGACGCCCGCGCCATCAACGAGACGGAGCCGATCCGCGGGGTCGTTTTTAAAGGGAAGTCGTCGATGTGTCACATCGACGTCGACTACCAGGAGTGTCAGACGTTGCGGGACACGACGCGCACGATGGTCGAGAAGGAGACCGACAAGGCCGAACTCGAGGAGCGCCAGCGCGAACTGCTCGCGGAGAGCCGCGAGGGCGACGCCAACGCCGCGGAAGCGCGCGAGGCGGTCATGGACGAACTCGACGACCTCGAGGACGAACTCGCGGAGTTCGAGGCGACGAACGTCTGCGAGCACTACCACAACAACCTCGTCCGGAACACCGACGAGTTCTACGAGTGGCTCTTCGACGACGTGCGCACGCCCGACGAGATCTATGGCTACGCCGACGACCGCGACCTCTGCGGCTACGAGCTGCTGAAGGAGGGCATCGAGGGCGTCGACCTCGTCGTCTGCAACTACCACCACCTGCTCGATCCCCAGATCCGGGAGCAGTTCTTCCGCTGGCTCGGGAAGGACCCCTCCGAGATCATCACCGTGTTCGACGAGGCGCACAACGTCGAGGACGCGGCCCGCGAGCACGCGACCCGGACGCTGACGGAGAACACCCTCGACGCCGCACTCGACGAACTCGACGAGACGGACGACTCCCGCGCCGAGGCCGCCGAGAACGTCGTCCACGCCTTCCGCGACGCGCTCGTCGAGACGTACGACGAGAACCTCGGCTTCGGCGCGCGGGAGGGCATCGGCGAGGTCTGGGAGGACGTCGCCATCGCGAACGACGACCGCCGCGACGACCTCACCCTCGCGTTCCTCCAGCGCTACGAGGGCCGCGGCATCGACACCGAAACCGAGCTCGCGGTCCAGCTCGGCCGCGCGCTCGACGAGGAGTACGAGCAGCAGTACCGCGACGGCGAGACGCAGACGCGCAAGGAGTGCCAGACCCTCCAGGTCGCCCAGTTCGTCTCGACCTGGATGGAGGAGGGGACCGAGCTCGGCCAGTACCCCGTCGTCTCCGTCCGGCGCGACGGCGGCACGGACGAGGTGTACGGTCGCGCGGAGCTGTACACCTGCATCCCCCAGGCGGTCACCAAGGAGCTGTTCGACGAGGTGGCGGCCTCGGTGCTGATGAGCGCGACGCTCCGGCCCTTCGACGTCACCAAGGAGGTGCTCGGGATGGAGGACGTCGCCACCCTCGCGTACGAGATGGCCTATCCCGAGGAAAACCGCCTGACGTACGCCGTGGACACCCCGCCGCTGTTCGCCTCCGAGCGCTCGGATCCGGAGACGCAGGAGACCGTCGGCACCCTCCTCCGGGACGCCATCAACGTCACACCGGGCAACACCCTCGTCTTCTTCCCCTCCTACAGCGAGGCGGAGCGCTACTACGAGCGCCTCGGCGGCCGGAGCGGCATCACCGGCGCCGACCTTGGCGACCTCATCCTCGACGAGTCCGGCAAGGACACGGAGGACCTCCGCCAGGAGTTCGTCGAGAGCGACGACGCCACGCTGTTCACCTCGCTGTGGGGCACGCTCGCGGAGGGCGTCAGCTTCGACGGCGAGCAGGCCAGAACCGTCATCGTCGTCGGCGTCCCGTACCCGCACCTCTCGGACCGGATGGAGGCGGTCCAGGAGGCGTACAACCGCTCCTTCTCCGACAACAGCCGCGCCCGCGACCCCGGCTGGGCCTACGCGGTCGAGATCCCGACGATCCGGAAGACCCGACAGGCGCTCGGCCGGGTCATCCGCGGCCCGGACGACTACGGCGTCCGCATCCTCGCGGACCGGCGGTACACCACCGCGGACATGGGCAAGTATTCGGTCCGCGACGCGTTCCCGCAGGAGGAACGCAACGAGCTGATCAACATGTCGCCCGAGAAGGTGAAGTTCGGGATGCTGAACTTCTACGCCGACCACGACGCATATGATGGTGACCCACCCGAGCCGTAGTTCGAAGAAGTGGCTGTGAGGTTGGTCCACTTCTCGGGACGGCTCCCGAATATCGCGGCGTTTGTCTACAAACAGATTCGGATATCGTCGCTGGCGACACCACTCAGTAGGCCCCAGAAAGCCCCAGCCGCTGACACGGTCGCTTTCTGCGTGGTAAGTTCGGTCAACGTCGCCAGCGACACCACTCAGCATGCCCAGAAAGCCCCAGCCGCTGAGACGGTCGCTTTGCGCGTGGTTGGTTCGGGTGTCGGTGCTTGCGACACCACTCAGCATGCCCAGAAAGCCCCAGCCGCTGAGACGGTCGCGCTGCTCGCTGCGCTCCTAACCCGACTCTCTCGCTCCCTTCGGTCGCTCGTTCGCCGGGATTGCGGTGCTAGCATCGCAGTGCTTCCCGCTCAGCGGCTGCCCCTTTCAGTCCCACCCAAGAGTGGTGGCCGGGCGTCGCTCGCGGCGGCTGGCGAGCGGTCGCGGCGCGGCTGCGGTGGCGTGCGCGAGCAACGCGTGCGAGGGAGGCCGGTGGCGCGCCGAGCGGTGCGGTGCCGGCGCGCCACGGCCGAGGCTGGGGAGGTCTGAGGTATTGCGGTTGCTGTGCGGTCGCGGTTACGGTCGCTGTCCTGGCGGACTGAAAGGGCGACGGCCGGTCGCGCCGTAGGGGAGTCGCTGAGC
>JBDGPU010000095.1:0-15013 GCA_042219525.1 Halopenitus sp. | reverse complement strand
GCGCTGCTCGCTGCGCTCCTCACCCGGCTCGCTCCCTTCGGTCGCTCGCCGGGATGCGGTGCTTTCGTCGCAGGGCTTCCCGCTCAGCGGCTGCCCCTTTCAGTCCCGCTCCGGAGTGGTGGCTGTGGCGTCGTCGACGGCGGTTCTTCGGCGGACGCCGCTCGCCGGCTGTCCGGCGTGCGGTGCGGGGCAGTCGGCGCGCGCGATCAACGCGTGCGAGGGAGGGCGGGGCGCGCCGCGGCGTTGCTGGCCGGCGCGCCCCGGCCGAGGCTGGGGAGGACTGAGGAATTGCCGTTGCGGTGCTGTCGCGGTCGCGGTTGCGGTGCTGTCGCGGTCGTGGTTGCGGTGCTGTCGCGGTCGCGGTTGCGGTGCTGTCGCGGTCGTGGTTGCGGTGCTGTCGCGGTCGCGGTTGCGGTGCTGTCGCGGTCGCGGTTGCGGTGCTGTCGCGGTCCTGGCGGACTGAAAGGGCGACGGCCGGTCGCGCCAACGGGGAGTCGCTCCGACGACCCCTATCCACGCCGGGCGGTGCGGAGAGGCGTGGATATGTCGCGGAGCGACCGCGAGCGGCCGAGGGCTTTCTGGAAGTTTGCGGTGCTGTCAAGCACAGCAGCGTCTGCACCTGTGCATCCAGTATATAAAAGCAAGAGCGGCCGAGGGCTTTCAAGGAGTCTGCGGTGCTGTCAAGCACAGCAGCGTCTGCACCTGTGCATCCAGTATATAAAAGCAAGAGCGGCCGAGGGCTTTCAAGGAGTCTGCGGTGCTGGCAAGCGAAGCAGCGTCTGCATGTTTAAATACTGTTTATAAGTAAGAACGGTCGAAAGATTTCAAGCAGACCACGACGCCGTCCTATCCAACAGCTCTCACGGGTACGCCGGAAGATCAGGTCAGCGCCAGTAACAGCCAGAGTCCGAGCGGAACGCCGACGGCGACGGCGGCAGCGCGACGCGGCACGTCGGCGTCCACGGCCAGCCCGCCGGACAGCAGGTGCCACTGCCAGAGGACGGTCAGCATCGTCGCAGCAGTCACTACCGGTTCCACGGGAGCCATCGCAGCCTTCAGGGCCGCAGAAGCCTGCTCCACGGACGTGAACGTCGTGTTCCACAGCGCGTAGCGCAGGGCCGCCAGCCCAATGACGAGTCGGAAGAATTCCGGCAGCGCGGCCCATCCGGCCAGGGCGAACGACCCGGCGGCGGAGGGCGACCCACCGGAAACCCGGCCCGCGACGTACAGGGTAACCGCGCCGACGATCCACAGGAGGAACGGCGCGAACAACAGCATCGTCGCGTACTCGGTCGTCGCGTCGTACACCAGTGACCCTGCGTCGCGCTCGATCGTCTTGGGCTCCCCACAGGCCATAGGTGTCGAGTCCGCGTCGGTGCCGTTCTCCTCGCACATCCAGTCCGGCGGGCGCTCGGGGTTGTCCATCGTCACGGTGGCGTCGACAGCCCCGGCCAGCATCGACCCGACGACGAACGTCGCGGCCACTGTCGCGAGCGCCAGCAACACAACGAGCCCGGCGGCGATAGGCAGCGTGTGGGCCGGCTCCTTGCGCTCGAAGAACTCAGTCGGATGCACCAGCAACTGTCGAACCGATTCGCGGGCGGAGGGCGACATGGCCGCTACCTGTTCGACCAACGACAAAACGTTTCTCCCGACTCGGCGACCGGCTGACCTACGCGAACCCTTCCTGGACCACGAACTCCAGTGCGTTGATGACGTAGTGGGCGAGAATCACCACGAACAGGTTGCCCGTCATCACGAACACGGCCCCGAGCACGAGGCCGAGCCCGGCCGTCACCAGGATGCCGAGCCGCCCCTGCGCGCCGTGTCCGAGGCCGAACACGGCCGAGGACGCGACGACGAGCAGCCACGGGTCGATCCCGAAGCCGACGGAGAGGACGCCGACCAGTGCGCCACGGAACAGGAGCTCCTCGAAGACGGCGATGGTCGGCAGCACGGCCAGCAGGAGCAGGGCCCACTCCGCGCGATCGGTCGGCGCCATCGCCGAGCGCAACGCCTCGGGCGCGGCAAAGCCGAAGCGCTCGCCGAGCCGCGCGGCGACCTCGTTCCCGGCGTAGAGGACGACGCCGGCGACGAGGCCGACGGCGACGGCGCTCGCGTCGAGCGTCGCCAGGGTGAGCCCGAACGCCGACGCCGGCACCTCGGTCCACCAGGCGAGCCCCGCGAGCGCGGCGAGGAAGATCCCCTGTGAGAACAGGACGTTCACCAGGAGGAGCCGCGTGGTCAGGAACTCCCCCGGCGGGGCGCCAGCGTGCTGGTCCTCCGGCTCGCCGACGGCAGAATCCTGCTCGTCGACGCCGGGTTCCTGCTCGCCGACGGCAGGCCCCTCCTCAGCGACGCTGGGTTCCTGCTCGCCAGCGAGGGATTCGTGCTCGCCAGCGACGGATCCACGCTCGGCCGTCTCGGAGTCGGGCGCTCCGGCTTCGAACTCACGGTCGACGGCCCCGGGTTCGTCGAAGTGCGTCGGTTCCGCGCCGCCGACGTCGACCTGCTCAGTCAGCGTTTCGCGGTCGTCGACGACGGTCACCTCCTCCAGCAGCTGCTGGGAGCGGTGCGTTAGAAAGAGAAGGAGCAGCGTGAGGACGGCGACCGCGACCGCGAACGCCGTCCAGTCAGCCATCGATTACTGCGGGCTGGGGTTCGAGGGACCGGTGACGTCCGGCTGGTCCGGGATTGCCGAGCCGGTGATCGACTTGAGCCGCGCGACGAGCGAGTCCTTCTCTGGCTCGCCCTCGAGCGCGACGTCCAGCACTTCGCTGATGTGGGAGACGGGGATGACCTCGATCATCTCCTCGTACTCGTCCTCGATCATCACGTCCTGCTCGTTCGCCTTCGGGATGATGACCCGGTCGCAGCCGGCCTTGGCGGCCGCCTCGATCTTGTGGGTCACCCCGCCGACGGGGAGCACGTCGCCGCGAACCGACAGCGAGCCGGTCATCGCGAGCGATTGGTCCACGCCGACGTCCTCGATGGCGGAGATGACGGCGGTCGCGACCGTGATGGACGCTGAGTCGCCGTCGACACCCTGCTGGCCAGTCTGGATGAACTGGATGTGGATGTCCTTCTCCGTGATGTCCTGGTCGGAGAACTTCTTGATGATGGCGGAGACGTTCATCACCGACTCCTCGGCCATCTCCTTCAGCTGGCCCGTGGCGATGACCTCGCCGGGCCCCTGCGAGGGCGTGACCTCGGCCATCACCGGGAGCATGATCCCGGAGTCCTCGCCCATGACGGCGAGGCCGTTGACGCGACCGGCCACGTAGCCTTCGGAGACCTGGAGCTCGTAGTCCTTCCGGCGCTCGATGAAGTCGTCCGCGAGCTGCTGCTCGATGGACCGGGAGCGGCCCTTCGCCTGCAGCACGTGGTCGCGGGTCGTGTACTCGGCGTCCTCGCCGCGGGCGATGTCGCCGGCGACGCGGACGAGCCCACCGAGGTCACGGAACAGCAGCGTCAGGTGGTCCTTGCGGCCCGACCGACGCTTGGCCTCGAGGATGATCTCCTCGATGGCCTCGCCCGTGAACTCGGGGAGGCGCCCGTCGTTGGCGACCTCCTGGGCGACGAAGCGCGCGTACTTCCGGCGCATCTCCGGCGTGTCGTCGATGGTGTCCTCCATGTACACCTCGTACCCGTACCCCTTGATGCGGGAGCGGAGCGCTGGGTGCATGTTCTCCATCGCGTCGAGGTTGCCGGCCGCGATCATGACGAAGTCGGTCGGGACGGGCTCCGTCTGGACCATCGCGCCCGAGGAGCGCTCGGACTGGCCCGTGATGGAGAACTCGCCCTCCTGGATCGCCGTCATGAGGTTCTGCTGGCTGCGGATGTCGAGCGTGTTGATCTCGTCGACGAACAGCACGCCCTTGTTGGCCTCGTGGATGGCCCCGGACTCCACGCGGTCGTGGCTCGGGGTCTCCATGCCGCCGGACTGGAACGGGTCGTGTCGGACGTCGCCCAGCAGCGCACCGGCGTGCGCGCCCGTCGCGTCCTTGAACGGCGCGGTCTTCGTGTCGGCGTGGTTCACCAGCAGGTTCGGCACCATCGCGTCCGAGCCACGGTTCATGTAGCGGAACGCGAGGTAGACGATCCCGGCGGCAAGGATGCCCAGCAGGATCTGCCCGGCGATGATGAGCGCGTAGCCCAGGACCACCGCGATGATGATCCACATGAGGAACGAACGCATCTGGTTGCGCTTGCGTGCCTCCTCCTTGTGGGCGTCGACGATCTGTTCGCCCTTGCCCGCGGGGACCGTCCGGACTTTCGGGTTGTTGCCGTCGTCCGGGTTGTGGTAGACGAGCACGTCCTGCAGCTCCTCCTTGGGGAGGAGTTCGGCCATCGCCTTCGCCAGCATCGATTTGCCGGTCCCGGGCGAGCCGATCATCATCACGTGGCGGCGCTGTTTGGCCGCCTTGATGATCACGTCACGGGCGTGCTCCTGACCGATGACCTGATCGACCAGCCGGGAGGGGACTTCGATGTCCTCCGTGGAGTCGATCTTGAGGCCGCCGAGGAGGTCGTCCTCGTCGGGGTCGTCCTCGACCTCGGCGCCGTGAATCTCGACGTCGCTGCCGAGTTCGTCGATGTCGGGCCCCTCGGCGGGTTCGTCGGACGGTTCCTGTTCGTCGTCGACGAGGTCCTCGGGCTCCAGTGGGGCGTCTTCCGGCGACAGCGTCGTGCTGTCGCGGCCGGCCGGATCCGACGCGCCGTCGCTATCGACGGACTCGTCGCCGTCGACGTCGGCTGCCGGTTCCCGGTCGGAGTTGGCGTCCCCGTCGGGAGGTGAAGCGTCTTGCTCCCGGGGACTCTCGCTCGTGTCCTTCTCGTTACTCATAGAATCGATTGTCGCTATTTGAAAGGAGGGTTCGGCGATTGATATACTTTCTCCCCGCGGGCCGTCCACTGCGCACGACCGAAACACGGCAAAGAAGGCCCCAGTCGCCGGATCTCGAACGCACGGCCGACCCGTCGGGTTTATAAATCAGGGCTTCGGCTACCGAGACGTATGCGGGGGTTCTACATCGGCCGGTTCCAGCCGTTCCACAACGGTCACCAGCACATGGTGGAGGAGATCGCCGACGAGGTCGACGAGCTCGTCCTCGGCATCGGGTCGGCCGGCGACTCTCACTCCACGCGCAACCCGTTCACCGCGGGCGAGCGAGTGTTGATGGTGACGAAATCCGTCGAGGACGTCGACCTGACGACGTACGTCGTCCCCATCGAGGACCTCGACCGCAACTCCGTCTGGGTGAGCCACGTCCAGAGTATGTCGCCCGGGTTCGACGTCGCCTACTCGAACAACCCGCTCGTCATCCGCCTGTTCACGGAGGCCGGCGTCGAGGTGCGGCAGTCCCCCATGTTCCGCCGCGATGTCCTCGAGGGGACCGAGCTCCGCGAGCGCATGATCCGCGACCGCGACTGGGAGAGCCTCGTCCCCGACGCCGTCGTCGACGTCGTCGAGGAGGTCAACGGCGTCGACCGGATCCAGCGCATCGCCGAGACCGACGCGAACAGGTGAGGACGACGACCGCAGCGGCCGCCGCGAACAGGTGAAGACGGCGTCGCTCCTTTTCAGTGGCGTCCCGACCAGTTCTGCGGACGCCAACCGACTTTTGTACGCCCGGCCCAACACACCTCCATGATCACGCTCGCTTCCGATTTCGGATCCCCGTACCCCGCGGCGATGAAGGGGGTTATTTCACGCCGCACGGACGCCAAGCTGCTCGACGTCGCTCACGACCTCCCGCGAGGCGACCCGTGTGCCGGGGCGTTCTGGCTCCGGTTCGTGCTCCCCGAATTCCCGCCGGCCGTCCACTGCGCCGTCGTCGACCCCGGCGTCGGCACCGACCGCGCAGCGCTGGTCGTCCGGGCGGGCGAGCACGCCATCGTCGCCCCCGACAACGGCCTCGCGATCCCCGTCGCGCGCGAACTCGCCGCGGGGACCGCGCCCGAGGCGGAGGTCGAGCACAACCCGATCGAGGTGTTCGAGATCGACGTCGAGAGCCCGGCGTCGGCGACGTTCCACGGCCGCGACGTGTTCGCGCCGATGGCCGCCGAGGTCCACGAGGCCGGCGTCGACTCCCTCCACGAGATGGACCGGCTCTCGCACACCCAGGAGTTCGTCGACATCGCGTTCCCGGAGCCGTCGATCGACCGCAACGCCGCCGAGGAGCCGATCGCCGTCGAGGGCGAGGTGCTCGTCGTCGACACCTTCGGCAACGTCGTCACGAACGTCCCCGGCGAGGTCCTACGCGACCGGGACACGGTCGAGGTGAACGGCGACCGCGTGAAGGTCCGGGACACGTTCGGCGAGGTCGACCGCGGCGAGAAGCTCGTCACGGTCGGGAGTCACGGCTACGTCGAGTGCGACGTCAACGACGGCCGCGGCGACGAGCGCTTCCGGCTCTCCCCGCGCCAGCGCGTCCAGCTGGCGTTCGAGTAGCGGAGACGGGCCGTTAGGGGCTCTCCCGGGCGCTTTCTCCGTCACGATGGCGATTGTCCGGACCGATAGGCCCATGTAGGATGGCCGAAACGTGGAAACGATGCTGGGGCTCGAACACGGGTTCCGGATCGTCGACGTCCACGCGCAGCTCGACCCCGACGAGGAGGCGGTTGCGACCCACGGACGCGAGATCCGGCCCGACAGCCTCGAACGCGAGATGGGGCAGGCGGGCGTCGTGCGCGCCATCGTCTCGCCGGGCCGACGCCCACCGGGTGAGAGCTATCTCCGGGTGAACAACGCCGTCGCCCGGCTGAGCCACGAGCGCCCCTTCGCCGCCTTCGCGCGCCTGAACGGGCCGCGCGAGCCGGGCACCGACCCGATCGCCAGACTGCGGAACCTCTACACCGAGCGCGCGGACCACCACACGCGCCCGGACGACGTCGAGCAGTACGCCCACGACGACCGCTTCCACGGGTTCACGATGGAGCCCGCGTACGACGGACTCCCGGAGGCGGACGTCCTCGACGAGCTGGAGGACGCCGACCTGCCGGTGCTCGTCAACGCCGGCGAGCGGTTCCCGCCGAGCGCCGTCGAGGAACAGTTGCTCGAGTACGACATCCCGTTCGTGCTGGCGAGCTTCGGCGGGTACCCGCTGGCGGAGTCGCTGATGGAGGACGCGCTCGACCTCCTGGGGGAGTACGACCGACTCCACCTCGACACGAGCGCCGTCCGCTACCGCGACGTCCTCGAACGCGGCGTCCTCGAACATCCCGACCGGATCCTCTTCGGGAGCGGCGTCCCGGACGTGCACCCGAACGTCGCCGTCATGGAGGTACTGACGCTGGACATCTCGGAGGATCTCATGCGACGCGTCTTCACGAAGAACCCCTCGCGCGTGATCCCGGGCCTCGCTGCCGGCGCGGATTTATAAAAAGGTGGAGCGGGAGTCGGCTGCGGTCAGTCGACCGTCGCCGGCTCGCCGCTCACGCGGTCCTCGCGCCAGTCGTACTTCGCGACGGCGCGGTCCGCGCGCTTCGACATGCCGTGGGGGTTCCGCGCCGGGGTTCGGTCCCTGGCGCGGGCCACGAGGCCGTCCGAAGTGCCGGTGGCGATCCCCTTGACGACGTCGCGACCGTTGCCGGCCCAGCCGGAGGGCGTCGCCTCGCCGCTGAGCACGTCGCGGGCGACGGAGCAGGCGTCGGTGGCGGCGTGATTGGCAGTCCGGAGCAGCGCGGTGGGCCGGACGCCGTAGTTCTTGGTCAGGCGATAGGCCAGGGCCCGATATTTCCAGCCCCAGTCGCGGTCTTCCCGCCGGCCCTCCTCGTCGTCGGAGGGGAGTTCCGTCCCGACGGCGAAGTCGGGTTCCCAGGCGACGTCGTACCCCATCGCGGCCAGGCGATGCGCGGCGTCGCGCGCGCCACCGGTCTGGAGGTACTCGTCGAAGCCGTCCAGGTCCTCGAGCACTTCGCGGCGGAAGGCCACGTTGCCGCTGGAGAAGTAGGTGACGTCGCGGCCGGCGACGCGGCTCTCCTCGATCCCCTCGGTCGTATGACCGCCGGGGAGGTCGTGCTGGACGGGGCCGGTGACGACGTCGGCGCGGTCGAGCCCGGCCCGGAGCCCGTCGAGCCAGTGCTCCTCGATTCGGTTGTGGAAGTCGACGAGCGCGACGACGTCGCCGGAGGCGACCTGGATGCCCGCGTTGCGGGCGACGGTCACCGTCCGGTCGGCGATCTCGACGAGCGCGTCGACGTCGTTGCGCTCCCGGACCATGCCGGTGGTCCCGTCCGCCGACGGGCCGTTGACGACGATGATCTCCGCGTCGGGGGCGTGGGCGGCCAGCGCGTCGAGGCCGGCAGCCAACCGATCCCGCCCGTTCAGGGTCGGGACGACGACGGAGAGGTTCATACAGGACTCTGGGGAGTCCAGAACTTAAAAGGCAACGTAAACGACCCCGCCAGTCGACGGAATTGAGCCTATTTCTCCCCGTTACCGTTCGTTTGGATCCGCCGAAAAAGAGCCGAGATGGCCGCCCGCGATGGTCTACCGTCGCGTTCGTTGGCCCGACGTCGCGTTCGTTGGCCCGACGTCGCGTTAGTTCGTCAGGAAGTACACCTGCTTGCGGGCGTCCTTGAAGCTGTACCGTGAGTCGACGAGTTCGGATTCTTCGAGGCGATTCAGTGCATAGCGGACGGTCCGGTCGGGGAGCAGCGACTCCTCGGCCAGCTGGCCCTGCGAGAGGGGCGCGTCGCTCTCGAGAACCTTCGCGACGAGCTTCGCGCTCGGGGGCAGCTCGCGCAGGCGGTCGCGGAATTCATCGTCCGTGAGCGTTTCGTTGTCAGCAGCCTCTGCGTGACTGGTGCTCATACCCGGGCAGAACCGATCGTACGTGGTAAAGGTTATCTACATACAGGGGTAACCCATACAGACAATATAAGGTCATAATATCAGATATTATTGGACTGGCAACAACGGCGGGAACCGAGGTTGCCTAGCGCTGCCGTCGCCGGGTTGGGCACCCCGAGAGTTTTGAGACTCCGGATGGAGCTACTGATGTGATCCCCGAATCTCACGTCGACATCTTCGAGTCGGAAGCGTTCGCCCACCTCTCGACGGTGATGCCGGATGGGACGCCCCACCCGACGCCGGTCTGGGTCGACCATCGCGACCGCGAGGTCGTCCTCGTCAACACCGCTCGCGGGCGACAGAAGGAGCGGAACATCCTACGAAACCCGAAGGTGGGGCTCTCGGTGACCGATCCCGACGACCCGTATCGCTACGTCTCCGTACGTGGCGAGGCGACGCTCGTCGAGGAGGGCGCCGTCGACCACATCGACTCGCTGGCGCAGAGGTACATGGACGTCGACGAGTACCCACACCACGGCGAGGAGTCCGGCCCGCGCGTGATCGTCGAAATCCCGACGGACACGATCGTCACGAGCGGGTGAGCCGGCCGGCGGAATGCCGACCGAGCAGCCCGACTAGTGGCCGGCCTCGTGCGGATTGACCTCGGTCCCGTAGTTCTCGGCGTGGTCCGTGTAGTCGATGAACCGCGGGGCGTCCGGGTCGAACGCGCGCTCCAGCGAGTCGAACGCCTTCTTCTTGTCCCAGCTCTGGAGTTTCCCGACCGCCGACCGGTCCTCGAGGTCGTGATAGACCAGGTCGTCGCGGGTCCGCCGCCAGGCGTCTAACCCCTGTTCGGTTCGGACGATGACGGAGGAGAAGTCGTCGCTGCTCCCGACGGAGCCGACGGTGAGGTCCGCGGCGTAGCCGGTAAAGTCGGCGCACTCGTCACAGCCCTTGAGCGCGGCGTCGTGGAACTCCGCGACGTCCTCGTCGAGGAGCTGGTCGCCGTCGCGGTCGTACACCATCATGCGACCGTCGAGGACGTCCATCTTCCCGATCTCGTCGGGGGAGATGCCGCGTTTCGCTTCGAGCTGTTCGCCGATGAGGCGCTCGTAGTTGAAGTTCTTCGTGCACATCAGCGCGATCGTGTACACGATGGCGCGGACGCCCTCTTCCTGGCCGCCGTAGTCCCACTCGAAATCCTGGAGCGCGCGGATGCCCTCGATCTCGCAGGGTGTCCCGACGAGCGCGAGGCTCGCGTCCTCGATGGCGCCGTCGAGTTTGTGCTCCCACTGGGCGAGGTCGAGGTTGCCGAGCGCCATCGTCTGGTTGTAGAAGCTCCCGGCGTTCGCGATCAGCTCCTCCGGCGTCGTGGCGAGGAAGCTCTCGGCCTTCCAGGGATCGTCGTCGCTCTCCGTCGCGACGAGCGCGCCGTCGATGTCGCCCGCCTCCAGCAAGTGGATGAGGATGCTCGTCACGAGGCCGCCGTCCTGGGCGTTCGCCTGCCACTCCTCGTCGACCTTGGCGGAGAACTCCGTGATGGGGTCGCCGGCGCCCTTTACGTTGTCGTCCCCGCCGGTGATCTTCCACTGGCGCTCGTACCGCAGGCCGCCCCGCGGGCAGAAGTCCCAGCAGAGCGAACAGCCGGTACACATCTTCACGAGCTCAGGGAGGCCGTCGTCGCCGATGCCGATGGAGTCCGACGGGCAGGCGGCGACGCAGGTCCCACACTGGATGCACCGACCGTCGCCGACGACGGCTTCGTCGAGTTCCATGAACCACGTCTTCTCGTCCGGCGTGTCGATGTCGTTCATCTCGTCCCGGACCGCGTAGTCCGGCGTGTCGAGGTCCGCGCCTTCCGGCGGGTTCACGCGCTCGGTCGGGTCGCCCCCCTCCACGTCCTGGCTGACGCCGGTCGCCGGGTCGGTGAACTCGACATCCCGGAGCGTTCCATCGCCGTCGACGTTCGCGGGCGTCGCCCCGCCGTCCGTCGTGGCCGCGGTTCGGGAAGACTCACAGCCGCAGGAGTCGCGACCGCAGGTTTCGGTCGCCTCGTTGCCGCCCTGCGACTCTCGTTCGGGCCGGCCGTTATCGGGTTCGCCGCGCTCAGTCTCGGCCTGGTAGTACCGGATCGGCTTGACGTTCTCGTCGTGGGCCGGCGGGGCGGCTGGCTCGCCGCCGCTGACGCGTTCGCCGCGGCCACTCACCGGTGGCACCATCGGTTCGCTTGCCGAGCCGTCACCGCCATCCGGGACGTGCGGGAGCGGGCGGCCGTCCTCGCGCTCGATTCCGTCTGCACTCTCTTTGCCGTCCTCTCCATCGCTGCCGAACTCGCCTTCGTTGCCGAACTCGTCTTCGCTGCCGAACTCGTCTTCGCTGCCGAACTCGTCTTCGCTGCCGAACTCGCCTTCGTTGCCGAACTCGTCTTCGCTGCCGAACTCGCCTTCGTTGCCGAACTCGTCTTCGCTGCCGAACTCGCCTTCGTTGCCGTCGCCCTCCGCGAGCTCCGGCGCGACGTCCGCGGGCGCCTCGCTGCGCTTAGTCATCGGTTGCGACCCCCTTGGCGACGGCGGCGTCCGCCCCCCGCATCGTTTCCCGCAGGTCGTCGTTGTCCTGCCGGCGGCTCCACTCGTAGAAGCGCTCGCCGTCCCGGCGTTCCTCGGCGTACGCCGCGAACAACGCTTCGAGCGCGGGGATTACGGCGTCGACGGGGACGGCGGTTTCGACCCAGTCGAGGAACTGGTTGTCGGCGCCGAGACTGCCGCCGAGGCCGACGTCCATGCCCTCGACCAGGTTGTCGGCGTCGTCGTCGCCGTCGGTGTCCAGTTTGACCGTCTCGCCCCGGAAGCCAATGTCCGCGATCTGGGGCTGCGCGCAGGAGGCGGAACAGCCGCTCATATGCATCCGGACGACGTCGAGGTCGTCGGGGGTGTCGATGCGGTCGTCGAGTGCCCGGGCCCAGCGTTTCACGCGGTTCTTCGTCTCGATGATGCCGTAGTTGCAGAACTCGCTGCCCGTGCAGCCGACCGCCCCGCGCGCGAACGGTCCGGGGTCCGGCTGGTAGTTCTCCGCGAACGGTTCCGCCAGCAGGTCCTCGACGTGCTCCTCGGGCACGTGCGTGATGAGGAAGTTCTGGTCGGTGGCGAGGCGGATGGAGGTGTCCTCGGTGCCGTAGCGCCGCGCGGCACGGGCGGCTTCCGCGAACTCGTCGCCGCCCATCCGGCCCGCGACGACGTTGAAGCCGACGTAACAGAGGCCGTCCTGTTTCTGCTCGTGGATGCCGACGTGGTCGCCGGTGTACCCGACTGTCCGGTCCTCGCCGCGCTCCGGGAGGTCGACCTCGCAGCGGTCGCGTACAGCCTGCTCGAACGCATCGACGCCCAGCTGTTCGACGAGGTAACGCATCCGGCAGACGCCGCGGTTGTGTCGGTCGCCGAGTTCCTTGAACGTCTGCGCGACGGCGCGGCAGAACTCGACGGCGTCCTCCGGGCGCACGAACACGTCGAGGTTCGACGCCATTCGCGGGCCGTCGGAGAGGCCGCCGCCGACCCGGGCGTGGAAGCCGTAGTACGTGTCGCCGTCGATGGTCTTCGCCGCGGGGACGAGCCCGACGTCGTTGATCTGGGACTGCGCGCAGTCCCCGCGGCAGCCGGTGATGGTCATCTTGAACTTCCGCGGGAGGTTCGCGTACTCGCGGTTCTCCGTGAAGAAGTCGGAGACGGCGTCGACGACCGGCTGGGCGTCGAAGCACTCGTGGTCGGTCAACCCCGCGGCCGGACAGCCGAGGACGTTGCGCGCGGAGTCGCCGCACCCCTGGATGGTGGTGAGCCCGACCTCGTCGTAGCGCTCCCAGATCTCGGGGATATCCTCGACCTCGATCCAGTGTTTCTGGATGTCCTGGCGGGTCGTGATGTCGAGGAACGCGTCGCCCCAGAGCTCGTTCTGGGTCTCGCCGCCGTGTTCGGGCGGCGCGGTGGCGTACTCCTCGGCCACCTCGCCGATGACCTCGGCCTGGTCGGGTGTGAGATGGCCGCCGGGCACCTTCGTGCGCATCATGAAGTAGCCCCGCTGCCGGCCGTGCGCGTACATGCCCGCCCATTTCAGGCGCTCCCACTCGCCGTCGCCCGCGCGCGCCTCGATTTCGTCGAAGGAGAGCCCCTCCGCCGCGTACTCCCTGACGTCCTCGACGACGTCGAGCGGATGCTTCTCCTGCTTGTACTGCTCGACGGTGTTCACGTTCCCCACCTCCTCGCCCGATTCGGCGGAGTCGCTAGCGATGCGCCCGAGACCGTCGTGACATGGCGGTTCGTGGACATGAGAGCAGTCGTATGGTAAACGCACACGTGGGGCATACCCGTGGTCGTAGGGGCGAGACGTGACACCACCTGCAGGCACCAGAAAGGATTGCCCCTGGCTCGGACGCGCTCGGCCCGCTCCGTCGAACCAGGACACCCGGCTCCGCGGAATCCGGTTCGAACACGCTGGCAGGGGCGCGACGGGAGGTCGACACCGACGGCGTCGCCGGATGCGTGGGCGGATCGCATCCAGTACGGTTTTAATCATCCGGTGAGGATGAGCGGATAGTGTGAAAGGACAGGATTGGTATCAGGCCGACGAGGTGGCTCAGGAGTACGATAGTCTCCGCTTCTCGGACGGCGGCCGCGTCATCGACCGCCGGGAGAAGGAGGCCGTGCTGTCCGCAGTCGGGCCCGTCGACGGCAAACGCGTGCTGGAAGTCGCGTGCGGGACCGGCCGGTTTACCACGATGCTGGCGGACCAGGGGGCGGACATCGTCGGCCTCGACATCTCTCGCGAAATGATGGAGCAGGGCCGGCAGAAGGCGAAGGATGCCGGGATCGCGGATCGCGTGCAGTTCATGCGCGGCGACGCCTCGCGGCTCCCGTTCCCCGACGACCACTTCGACAGCGTCGTCGCGATGCGCTTTTTCCACCTGATGGACGAGCCCGAGCTGTTCATGCAGGAGCTCCAGCGCGTCAGCAAGGACCAGGTGTTCTTCGACACGTTCAATCGCCGGAGCTTCCGCGTGCTGTACACCTGGGCGCTCCCGATGGGCTCGCGGCTCTACTCCCGTGACGAGGTCGAGTCGCTGCTCGGCGCCGCGAACCTCAGCCTCGCGAACGAGGAACACGCCTTCACGATTCCGTACGGCTTCTACCGGAACCTCCCCGGCAGCGTCGCGGATGCGTTCCGCGCGGTCGACAAGGCGGTCAACAGGACGCCGGTCGGCCAGGCCATCGCCTCAGTCTCCTACTGGGACGCTCGCGTCGAGGACTGAGGGCTCGGCGGCGTCCCCTCCGGCGTTTCGGCTGGCAGTTGCTCTCCAGATAGCAAAAAGCCGCGGGGCGACTGTCGCCAGCGCCTAGAAGTCCTCTTCGACGATCTCGCCGACCGCGAAGTTCGACTTCACTTCCGTCACTTCGATCTTGACGCGCTCGCCAACCTCGCCGCCGGGCACGATGATCACGTAGCCGCGCTCGACGCGCGCGATGCCGTCGCCCTGCTTGCCGATGTCCTCGATCTCGACGTACCGCATTTCGCCGGGCTCGACGGGGGGCTGGGGGCCCTCGGTCGATTCCGACGTCGTTTCCGTCTCCTCGACCGTGGCGGCCTCGCCACCGGACTGGGAGATGAGCGCCACGCGATAGGTGTCACCCGGCTCGATGGAACCGGTTTCGACCTCACGGCGCGGGACCTCGACTACGTAGCTGTCGTCCTCTTCTCGCACGTCCGCACTGAACAGACAGAGGAGCTTATCGGAGATTTCCATAGTAGACCTCATTCTGTCCCTCGCAATCGACTGTAATAGTTGTACCGCCGACTAGTCACCATTGGGAACTGTTCACGTGGGCTGAGTGGTTCCGATCGGTCGTGGTGGCGAGGTCTGATGGACTGTGTGTCTTGGTACTGGTCGGTGTTTTTGCTTGATCGGCTATCGTCGCTGGCGATACCACTCGGCATACTTCGAAAGTCCCTGCTGCTGAGCGGTCGCTATTCGTCGGTTGATTGGTTATCGTTGCTGCTGACACCACTCGGCACATCCAGAAAGCCCCAGCCGCTTACCGATCGCGTTTACAAATGGGCCGGTTATCGTCGCTGACGACACCACTCAGCATGCCCAGAAAGCCCCAGCCACTGAGCGCTCGCGCTGCTCGCTGCGCTCCTCACCCGGCTCTCTCGCTCCCTTCGGTCGCTCGC
>JBDGPU010000193.1:0-15074 GCA_042219525.1 Halopenitus sp. | reverse complement strand
AGCAGCGCGACCGGTCAGCGGCTGGGGCTTTCTGGGCATGCTGAGTGGTGTCGCCAACGACGACACCCGAACAAACAACGCAGAAAGCGACCGTCTCAGCGGCTTGGGTTTTCGGGACGAACCGAGTGGTATCGCAAGCAACGGCCAATTCCACGAACCACGGGGATGAGCAGGAATGTGTGTCAGCTACAGCGCCACCCGTTTATCGGGGTAATAATCGCGAACGCCTCACCGATAACCGGGAGCTTTTGGGCTGTCCACCCCACCCATTCGGTAATGGAGTACGTCCAGGAGCGCGTCACGACACTCCACGCGCTGCGGGACCGGACGCCCGAGGCGCCTACCGACCGGGCCGCGGTCGTCGTCCCGATGACCGAACGCGAGTACGGTGGGCTGGCGGCCGAACGGGTGCTCTCCGCGCTGGCCGAGGTCGACCCCGCACGCGTCATCGTGCCGCTCCGCTCCTCGCCGGAGCGGGCGGGCCCCTTCCACGACTGGCTCGCCGAGTTCGACGTGAACATCGAGACGCTGTGGTGTGACGGCCCGCGGCTGGAGGCGCTGCTGACGAACAACGGCCTCGCTGGCGAGCGGGGCAAGGGCCGGGACGTCTGGCTCGGGCTCGGACAGGCGCTCTCGGAGGACTACGTCGTCGTCCACGACGCGGACACGAAGACGTACACGCCGGCGTACGTCCCGAAACTGCTCTACCCGCTCGCGAACGGCCACGAGTTCTCGAAGGGGTACTACGCTCGCGTCGAGGCCGACCAGCTGTACGGCCGACTGTTCCGACTTCTCTTCCGCCCGCTCGTCCGGGCGCTCGCCGAGGAGACGACCGCGCCCATCGTCGACTACCTGGAGTCGTTCCGCTACGCGCTCGCGGGCGAGTTCGCCGCCACGAGCGAGGTCGTGTCCGAACTGCAGGTCCAGCGTGGCTGGGGGCTGGAGGTCAGCACGCTCGGCGACGCCTTCCGCCACGCCGGCTTCGAGGGATCCGCCCAGGTCGACCTCGGGCAGTACGAGCACGACCACCGCTCCGTCCGGGGTCCGACCGGCCTCGCGGACATGAGCCGGTTCGTCACGGAAGCGACCCTGCGCGCGGTCGTCGACAACGGCGTCGAGCCTGCCCACGAGACGCTCCCCGACCGCTACGAACAGGCCGCCCGCTCCCTCGTCGATTCCTACGAGGTCGACGCCGAGTTCAACGGGCTCGACTACGACCGCGACGGCGAGCTCGACCAGGTCGACCGATACGCGGACGCCATCGAACCCCTCCCCGAGGAGGACGACCGGCTCCCGCGATGGGCTGAAACGAGCATCGACCCAGCCGAGATCGTCGAGGCCTCCCGGGCGGACCTCGCGGCGGTGCGTAACCGATGACGGAGGAGGAGTCGGCGGCGTCGAGCGTCGCCGCCCGCGACGACGTCGCCGGCATCGTCGACCTGTTCGGCACACTGACCCGAGCCGAGCTCCGGCAAGCGCTTTCGGAACTGGCGTTCAAGCAGGGCGCCGACGCTGACCCGGAGGCCCTCGACGCCGCCGTCGCACAGGCAATTCGGGAGTACCACCTCGTGCCGGTCGACGCAGCGTCGCCGGATCAGGACGGGGCAGCGCCCGAGGGCGACAAGTCGCGGGCGACGGACGACACTGTCGCGACGACGGCTGCGGAAGACGGGGTCGGCACCGTCGCGGACGACGACGAACTCGCGGTGGGCCCGACCGCGTTCCCGTCGCTACCTCCGAACGCCGAGGACTTACCCCACATTCTCGACGTGGAGGAACGCGACGTCGACAGGGAGGCACTCGCCGAGCGAGTCCACGACCGTCTGGTTCGGGAAGTCGACGTCGCGCTCGCCGAGGGCGACGCGGACCGACTGGAAACGCTGCTCGACGTCACGTACGACCTCGAGGCCTGGGCGCCGGTCGAGGCCGACGACGTGCGCGAGCGCATCGAATCGGGCCTCGAGGACTGAGCGGCGGCTGTATCTTCGGGCTCTTCCCGCGTGGCTGGAGCGGGGAACAAGACTAAGGCTCCCGGCGTCCCTTCCGTCGATATGGACCTCTCCGGGGTGCGGAACCGCTCGCCGGTCACGATGGTCGACGGGGAGCGCGAAGCCGCGGTACTCGCGCCGATCCTCTCCCGTGACGGCGAGCCGCACCTCCTGTTCACGAAGCGCGCGGACCACCTCGGGGAGCATCCCGGCCAGATGAGCTTCCCCGGCGGCGGCCGCGAGCCCTCGGACGAGACGCTGCGGGAGACCGCGCTCCGGGAAGCGAACGAGGAGATCGGGCTCGTCGCCGACGAGGTGACCGTCGTCGGTGAGCTGGACGACATTCGTACCTCGACCGACTACTCAGTTCGCCCCTTCGTCGGCGAGATCCCGGACCGGGCGTACGTCCCCGACGAAACCGAGGTCGCCGAGGTCGTCGTGATCCCCGTCGCGGCGCTGACCGACCTCGACAACTACGAATCGGAGCGCCGGGACCACCCGGACTACGGCAACCACCGGGTTCACTTCTTCCACGTCGACGACTACACAGTCTGGGGCGCGACCGGCCGGATCCTGACGCAGCTGCTCGAACTCACGACGGACTGGTCGATGCCACCCGAGGCCGATCGCGTCGTCGATCCCGACGCCGACTTTCCGGTGTGAAACCGGCCGCAGCAGAGCAGCCGCCGACGCTTAGAAGCCGCCCCACCGGAGCGAGACCATCACGGCGATGAGCACGAGCTGGAACGCCCCCTGCACGCCCGCGAGCTTCGCGTTCCGCATGCCTATTCGCCCGATGAGGTCAGGGTCAGGAGTCGCCGACTGCATCTCCAGGTACACGCGGACCTCGCCGGGCAGGATCAGGCCGAACCCCTCGAGGCTCAGCACCGTCACGATGGCCAGCGCGGCGAGGATGACCGGTCGCGTCATCGTCAGGTCGCCGACCGTGAGGCCGACCCAGACGACGGCGGGGAGCGTAACCAGCGCGAACGGCACCTGGAAGCGCCGGTCGTCGAGCGCGTCGAGTTGCCAGCCAATGAGCAGCAGCGCGGGCGGGAGGTTCACGAGCGTGAACAGCGCGAGCCACGGCGTCGCGTTCGGAAAGTAGCCGAGCCGGAGCGCCAGGTGGATGCCCGCCGCGATGGTCGTGATCGCCAGCGCGGGCATCAGGAACGCCATCTTCGGCGTGAGCCGCTGGAACACCTGCGCGCGGGAGTCCTCGTCCAGGCTGCCGATGACCGGGCCGAGGACCATGCCGAAGAAGAGGTCGATGCCGGTCCAGAGGATCCCCGCCATCACGTGCACGTACGTTTCGCCCGTCGTCGACGCGACCTTCACCGCGTAGCCGAGCGCGGCCAGCGGGACGAAGAACGCCCCGACCGCGAACGCCGGGTTCGACTGATTCGCCATCCCACGGACCGAGCCGCGAACGCTCGTGCGAGTTGCCATGGTTGTGTACAGGGGTTTTCTAGTCACCTGGTATAAAGGTTCAACTAGTGAACATTCATGTGGGTATTCCTACGTCGGGGTCCGCAACGCCGGTGGGCCGGCTCGGCAGGTGAGATCATGCCGGCCGAACCACAACCACTATTACCACCTGCCAATATCACTTAGTTGTATGAACGACTTCAACAAGTTCAGCGACGTCGGCGAGGCGGAGGTCACCCGCGCGATCGGACAGCAGTGGAGCGAGGAGTTCCTCGACTTCTCGGATACGGACGTCATCATCGTTGGTGGCGGCCCGTCCGGGCTCATGGCGGCGAAGGAACTCAGCGAGCGCGACGTCGACGTGATGGTCGTCGAGAAGAACAACTACCTCGGGGGCGGCTTCTGGCTGGGCGGCTTCCTGATGAACAAGGTCACCGTCCGCGACCCGGCCCAGGAAGTCCTCGAGGACCTCGACGTCGACTTCGAGGAAGCTGGCGATACCGACGGTCTCTACGTCGCCAACGGCCCCGAGGCCTGTTCGGGGCTCATCAAGGAGGCCTGTGACGCGGGCGCGAAGATCCAGAACATGACGGAGTTCACCGACATCGTCATCCGCGAGGACCACCGCGTCGGTGGCATCGTGATGAACTGGACGCCGGTTCACGCGCTCCCGCGAGAGATCACCTGCGTCGACCCCATCGCCGTCGAGGCCGACCTCGTCATCGACGCGACCGGCCACGAGGCCGTCGCCGTCAACAAGCTGGACGAGCGCAACGTCCTCGACGCGCCGGGCATCCAGCACGCCGAGGAGCACAACACCGGCATGGACAACACGGGCGACGACACCTACGGCGCGCCCGGCCACGACTCGCCCGGCCACGACTCGATGTGGGTCGGCCAGAGCGAGGACGCCGTCGTCGAGCACACGGGCCTCGTCCATGACGGCCTCATCGCGACCGGCATGGCGACCGCGACGACCTACGGTCTCCCGCGCATGGGCCCGACGTTCGGCGCCATGCTCGTCTCCGGCAAGCGCGCCGCGGAGGTCGCGCTCGAGGAACTGGAAGTCGACGCAGCCGACGTGCAGCTGAGCACCCAGGTCCCGGCGGACGACTGAGGACTCACTGACGCTCCGTCACTTCCCCGACCCTCCATCCCCCACTCTGGCAGCCATCCCTACCCTCGCAGTCCATTCCCATTTTCACGAGGCCCTCACTCATCACCAGCGTCGCCGTCGACGCGCCCACTCGTAATCCGCGCGAATCCGGCGAGTCGCCGTGTCGTCGACGCCGTCGAACAGCGTTCGTGGACTCGCGCGTGCGCGTCGCGAACGCGTTCGTCGAGTACCCGAACCGGGGACCCGTGCTGGGCTTTCGTCCCGGGTGGCGAACCGGCACGGACGAACAGACGGAAGAGCGGATCCAGCGGTCGCCCGCACGACTGCGTGCTTCGTGCGAGATCGAGGAGGCCGATACGGCCGCCGTCGCCGACGATCGAACACCAGTCGCCGACGACACGAGCCGGATTCCCGAACATCCCGCTGACGAACGAGCTGACGACGACGTCGACCTCGCCGGCGGGGCCGGCCGTTCGTGGCAGGTCGGCGGGTGCGACTGGCGGCTTCGTTGCGTCCCCGCGGACGACGTGGACGTTCTCCCAGCCTTCGCGGTCGACCCGGTCCTGCGCTCGGGGCAGGACGCCGGACGCGACGTCGACGCCGACGACTGCGCCCTCGGGGCCGACGCGCTCCCGGAACACTGGGAAGTTGGCACCGGTGCCACAGCCGAGTTCGACCACCACGTCGCCGCGCTGCAGGTCGACCGCCGCGGCGAGCGCTGCGCGGAGCCGCGCCGCGAACGGCGCGTCGCTGGCGATACGGTCGTAGAGCGCGGCGTACCGGGAGTAGAAGGCGTCGACGGCGTTCGCGGCGTCGACTACGTCGGTGGCGTCGGTCATGGCTGCGCCCTCGGGCCGCGAGGGGTGAAGAACTACCGGCGGCCCGTTGCGGGCGATGGGTGTTTATAAGCCCCTCCCGACCTTTATAAGAGATCCCTGACGACCTGCGCGGCGCTCGGCGCGTCGTCGGCGAGGACGTACACGATCGGTTCGATGCCGACGGCGCCGGTCTGGTAGAGGACGAGCGGCGCGTCGGGCGTTTCGGCGCGGACCGCGGCCGCGACGGCGTCCGCCGTTTCCTGCTCGGCACTGAACTCGATCGTCGGGTAGGACTCGGCGAGTTCCTCGACCAGCGCCGGCTCGTAGCGCAGGTTGACGATGCCGCGCGCGTCGCTACCGGCGGTCCTGGCGGCGAGGAGGACGGAGGCGACGTGCTCGCTGACGCCGTACTCCGGCTCGCCCGGCACCATTGCGCGGCCCTTGACGTCGACGAGGCGGCCGGGGACCGCGGCGACGTCGTCGACGCCCTCGGCGTCCGGGAGGCACTCGGCCACGTTCGCGCCGACGTTCGGAATGAGGCCCGCGAAGCCCGAGGTGTTCGTCAACGTGCGGAGGCCGCGCCGAACCGAGGCGAGCACCTGCTCGCGCTCGCGGAAGGCGCTCTCGGGGTCGTGGATGGCGAACTCGACGTCCGCCTCCGAAAGCTCCGGCATCGCCGCCTCGTGGAGGTCGGCGAGGACGTCGCCCTCCTCGAGCTGTCGGATCAGGACCTCGATCTCGACGAGGGCCGCGACCCGGCTCATGTCGCCGGAAGCGAGCCCCTCCCCGACCGTCTCGACGAGGTTCTGGACCCGCTCGTCGGAGACGATCGCGTCATGTCGCTCCACGTCGCCGTGGGCGTACTTCGAGACCGCCGACTGGGAGATCCCGAGCGCGTCGGCGACCTCCAGCTGCGTGAAGCCGCGATCGCGGAGGTCCTCGGCGAGCATCGAGCGCACCGTGGGGAGGAACTCCTCGACGACGATCTCCTCGATGAACTTCATCGGCCCACGTCCTCCGGCGACTCCCGGCTACTCCCGCCCGCGTCACCGTCGAACTCGGGGTCGTGGTCGATCCGGGAGGCCTGCGGGCCGGACTGCCCCTGGTACTTCGACCCACGCTCCTCGCCGTAGGGGCGTTTCGCGGCCGTCTTGAGCTCGGTGAAGATGAGCTGTGAGACGCGCATCCCCGGCGAGAGCGCCACGGGTGCAGTCCCGAGGTTCGATAACTCGAGCGTGATCTGTCCCTCGTATCCCGGGTCGACGATGCCGGCCGTCGCGTGGATGACGATGGCGAGCCGCCCGAGCGAGGAGCGCCCCTGCACCGTCGCGAGCAAGTCCGCGGGGATCGAGACCCGCTCCTTCGTCGTTCCGAGCACGAAGTCGCCGGGGTGGAGGATGAAATCGTCGCCCTCGTCGACGTGCGTCTCCGTCACGTAGTCGTCGACCTCGTCGGCGCTGTCCGGGTGGATGTAGGGGATGTTCGTCCGCTGGAACTCGAGGAACTCTTCGCCGAGCCGCAGGTCGACGCTCGCCGGCTGCACCTGCATGTCGAGGTCGTCGATAGGGTCGATCTGGAGGTCGCCGTCTTCGAGCCGCCCGAGAATGTCCACGTCCGACAGAATCATGCCCGAAACAGGGCGCTGCCCGAGTTAAAAGGTCCCGATACGAACCACGCGTGACTGCGGAGCGCTCCGACGCGAATCCGACACCGCCCGGGTCCTGCACGCCACGTGAACCACACCCGTTTTGTCGGCGCCGGCCGTCCCTCCGGTATGAAACAGGCCATCGTCGCGCGCAAGGACCTCGGGATGGGCGAGGGCAAACTTGCAGCACAGGTCGCCCACGCGTCCCTCTCCGCCTACGAGGACGCCGGATCCCGAGTACGGAAGGAATGGAAAGGGTCGGGCCAGAAGAAGATCGTCCTCCGCGGGGACTCCGAGTCCCAGCTCTTCGAACTCGCGGACAAGGCCGAACGCGAGGGGATCCCCCACGCGATCATCCGGGACGCGGGCCACACCCAGCTGGACCCTGGCACGGTCACGGCCCTCGCCGTCGGCCCCGCCTCGGAGTCCATCGTCGACCGGATCACTGGCGACCTCTCGCTGTACTGATGCGGGAGGCCCATCCGATCGAGGACGCCGTCGGCATCGAGTACTACGTTAGCGAGACGGACGGCATCGACGGCCAACTCCGGGTCGACCCGAGCGACTTTCACGTCCACGAGCTCGAGCAGTTCGAGGCGGAACCCGTCGACGTCGACCCGGGTCCGTACCCCGAACTCGTCTGTCGCGTCCGGCTGGAGAACTGGGACACCAACGACTTCGTCCGTCGCCTGAGCGACGCGCTCGGGATCAGTCGCGAGCGCGTCTCCTGGGCCGGGACGAAGGACAAGCGCGCCATCACGACACAGCTGATCACGGTTCAGGGCGTCGACCCCGAGGACCTGCCCGAGATCCGTGGCGCCGACATCGAGGTCGTCGGCCGCGCGGGGCGACCGCTCACCTTCGGCGATCTGGCCGGCAACGCCTTCGAGATCCGCGTCCGTGACGCAGTCGAAGACGCGCCCGAACGAGCCGAGCGGATCGTCGCTGAGCTCCGCGAGTTCGCCGGCGCCGGGGACAACCAGTCCGTTGGCGTCCCGAACTTCTTCGGCCAACAGCGATTCGGCAGTCGGCGGCCCGTCACCCACGCCGTCGGCCTCGCGGCACTCCGCGGCGACTGGCGCGGCGCCGTGCGGGCCTACGTCGGTAACCCCTACGAGACCGAACCGGAAGCGACCCAGGAGGCCCGCGAACTCGTCGAGGAGCAGTTCGACAGTGACGATCCCGACTGGGAGGCGTGTCTCGACGCGATGCCGAACGCCCTCCGGTTCGAGCGCTCGATGCTCCACCGGCTGCAAGAAACCGGCGCCAAGACCGACGAGGACTGGCGGAACGCGCTCGAAGCCGTTCCCAGTAACCTCCAGCGCATGTTCGTCAACGCCGCGCAGTCGTACGTCTTCAACCGGATCCTCAGCGAGCGCCTCGAACGCGGGATGCCCTTCGACCGCCCCGTTGCCGGCGACGTCGCCTGCTTCGCCGACAGCGACGCGCCGGCGGAGCTGTACGCGCCCGACACGGACCGCCTTCAGCGAGTGAGCGAGGACCGGGTGAGCGTGATGGAGCGCCACTGCGAGCGCGGGAAGGCGTTCGTCACCGCGCCGCTCGTCGGCACCGAGACGGAACTCGCCGACGGCGAGCCCGGCGAGATCGAGCGCGAGGTGCTGGCGGAGGTCGGAATCGAGCCGAGCGACTTCGACCTGCCGGGCGACTTCGGATCGACCGGGACGAGACGGGCGATCCTGCTCCGGACGGACCTGGAGGTCGACGAGGAGTTGTGGTTCGAGTTCGAGCTGCCGAGCGGGAGTTACGCGACGGTGTTGTTGCGCGAGTTCCTGAAAAGCGGGCCGTTAGAGCTGTAGTTAACCGAGCTTGCGACGGATGCCGACCACGATCATTGAGAGTAGAGCGAGGGCCCCTGCGCCGAGCATCCCCGCGGCGATTCCGAGGTTGGTGACGTTGCCGTCGTTGGTTACGGCGAGTTCGTCCTCGTCGGAGTCGTTCTCGATGCCGTAGTAGTAGTTCGCCGGGTCATCGATCCGTTCGAATTCGACCTCTTTCGAGGTGGTCGTTCCGTTCGTTCGGCCTTTGAACGTCACCATGTCCATCGTGGAATTGGCCTCAAAAATTTCGTCACTGTACAGCCGAAGTTCACCCTTAATGAGTTCACCAGGGTCCTCGTTAAGAGATATCCTTGCTTTATATGTATTCTTCTTAACCTTTGAAGGATGTCCAAGTTTTCGATGGGTTTTCTCCGAATAGAGAACCAAGGTCATTTGATACTTGTGAGGGGAGGGATCTTTGACAGTAACGACAAGTTCGGTTTCATCGCTCTCATTCGATCGCTGGATGTTCACATCTGATATTTCTGCCATTAATACATCATCTGAATCTTCGGCGTTAGTCGTGCGGTTATATGTATGTTGGATGTTCGTCCCGACTATCGCAAAAAGAACATTTTGCTGAGTCTCCATCGGGTTCGGCATGTGTGAGAGGTTGTGTACCCATGTTTCTGATTGTCCGGGCGATAGAGTCATGTTGTTATATACCCCTCTAGTCATGTCTACAGAGATACTATACAGGGAATCCCTCGTGTACCTCGCCTGATTAACGGCTTCAACCCTTACCGACATATTTCCATAGAATGTAACCGAGAATTTGACATTATAATCGGATATGACTTCTTCTTGATGAACAATCTCTTGTCTAACATTTCCCGAGGAAGTCGGCACTAAGAATAGAATTAGAAATATAAAGACCGTTACGACAAGGACCTTAGATTTCATCAATTACATTCCTCATCGGTATATTGTGAACAAAATTCGGATAAAATTTTCCCTCCGAGGCTATCCGATATCTCTTCCTTGGTAAGATGACCCTTGTTGCGTAGTGAGGTTTCGACGATCGCTTGTTTCCTTAATATCGACTTCTTTGCCCGTCTATCGAATTCATAGGTCATGACATCTGCTTGGACTTTACCACGAGTACTCACCGTTTCTGTTTCATTATGAACTGATTTGACCCATTTTTTCTCACTCCCCGTTTGTTCCGCTAAAACCCAGTAACTCTCTTGCTTAGTGCCTGCCAGCCTGATTCCTTTTTCGCGAGTCAGGAAGTCTACTTTTGAAGAGGAAGAGACTGTCTGGTATATTTGCCACTCATTAATCGATTCCTGCGTTTGCACGGTCCGGGTCGCCAAATATTCCGTTATCTCAGTCGTATACCGACGCTCTACCTGGTATTTGTATTGCGTTTCGTGTTCTGCATCTGCAACCTTCTTTTCACGAGTCGCTCCAGTCCGACGGTGATCGCCCGCCAGTTGGGACGTTGACCAGTATGTTTTCGTTATGGTCTTACTCCGGGTTCTTGGCACCGTTACCGAATACGTGTACGTCTCGGTCGTCGTTACAGTGTATGAATCTTGGTGTTTGTAGCAGCCGAAGGGAGTGCAGCTTCGAACTGTCCGTGTTCGCTCCTTCGTAACCGTACGTGTACCAAGCCGCGTGACATCTACGTATTCAGTATAGTACTGTGTGTCCTCGTACTTGTACTGGTATTCGGTTCGATATTCCGGTGGACTTGTCTCTATTCTACGTGATTCTCCTGTGTATTGGCCCTCTCCACCTCTTGAGGACCGCCACTCTATCTTCGTTTCAGTAACAGTTTTCGTGTGAGTCTCTGAACCTGCGGATCGCCAATTCTGTTGTGCACCTCGAATAAAGAGGTCACGCTCAGCCTTTGTGTCGAATTTCTCAACTTTCTGCTCATAAACGGCCTCTTGCTGGACATATTCTTCCAAGATATACTGGGTTCTCGTCTTTTCACCCCGGATATGATAATCCGACTTGTCCATTAACTTCGCCTTTGCTAACGTATCTACGGTTACCGTATCATATACCGGCTTCCGAATGAGGTATTCGACGTTTCCGACCTGAACATTTGACAGAAACGGTTCGTTGGTTTTCGTTATCTCGGGCTTAGGAAGTACATTTACACGAGATGTTTGTTCCGGGTTTTTGGTATTATATATCCTAACTCGCGGAACTTCTCCATCTAGGAATTCCGCTGCCGGTATCTTTAGAAAGGCTTCCATACGGCCCGTAGTACTCGGGTTAGCGCCCGGATTATTTCCCCATTCAATCACATTTCCTTCAGCACCCAGTATCTCGATCTTCAGTGATGACCTCTGGAACGCTTCAGTATCTGCTGTGTGATGCTTATATACCAAACTAATTCCGACGGCCTCTGTTGGCTTATATGTGTTATTCCCTCTTTCTATAGAGATACTCTTGATTTTAGGAGAATAAAAGTTGGACATCAGTCGATTTATCGTTGTGACCATCTTGTACTGATCCCTTACTGACAAAGTGAATTTCCCGATATTCTGTCGATCCGTTTTCGTATTTTCACCGGAATATTTGACAGAATCTGGTTCCCAAGAGAATTCCAGCTGAGTGCCGTCCGGATCGAAAGAATTGGATGCATCTAACAAGATGCGTCTCTGGCCATATTCCGGGCCTTCTGGCTTCACATGTACATTAACCCTTACCTCTGGAGAGCTTGGATCGACATTTAAAACATTTTCAACGCTAGATGCAGCAAATTCTTCGGGTTTGTCAGTTAGCCTAATTACCGTTTTGGCGGGGTATTTTGAAGGGACCTGGTATGCAACCTCAAAAATAAACAAAATTTTGTCAGAGGAGTGGAAACTTTTCGTAGTCATTGATTTGAACACGGGTTTATTTATCAAACTTTTGAATGAAATGTCTATATTCTGCCTCGAATACCCATTTAAATCAACCACAACTTCATACTTCGCCGTATACCTCTCCGGGTCGATACGTTCGTGGTACGAATCAACGGGTTCGTTAACGAACTCCGCAGAGACAATCTCCGGCTTCCCAACCGGTGTGACGTTCTTCGTCACCCGGCGTTCCTGACCGAGACTGTCGGTCGCAACGACGGTGACAGTATGCGCTTCATTGTCTGCAACACCGTCTCGCTTGAAATCGATCTGCTTCGCATCGATCCCTCTACCGACCCATCGCTCGACTTTCACCCCGTCGACCCAGATCGACACGGAGCGAAGCGTGCCCATCTCGTCGGTCGCGAGGGCGGTTCCGCTAACGCTGCCATCGAATCCGTCGAGACCTTTGAGTTCGACGGATGGTTTCGGGTTCGCAACCACGTCTCGGCTGCCGTCCTCGAACGTGGCGATTCGCTTGGAGCCGTCCTGATAGCGCACCACTGCGCTGAGTTTATACTCGCCGGGCTTCCAGGTCGTCGAGTATTCGAGACCCTCTCCGACCGGTGCCCCGTCTACCAACCAGGTGACTGACTCGACCTGCGTCGTCGACGTTGACGAGATGCGGTGTGTTGCTTCGAGTGGCTTCTCGCCGTCGATGATCTGTGGTCCCTCGATTACTGGGTCGGCGTCCGCAGCGATCCCGTCGTACCAATCGCCGGACCCGGTCGAACCACTGGTGTCGGTGCTGTTTGATGGCTCCACGACGTCAGTCGACATCGTCGCTGTCGCTCGCTGTCCGGCCTCGTCGACGACGGTGACTGCTATCTCCGCGGTTCCAAGCGTTTCGAACTTTCGCGTCAATTCGGAACTCGATTGATTGTCGCTGAAGGTCGCAACCGTTTCACCGTCGACCTGCCAGATCACCTCCTCGATGGCGGCATCGCCCGGCGCAATCGTCGCGTTGAACGTCTCCTCACCGCCGACTAACGTTGTGTTCGGGCCATCGACCGATACTGACGGCGGTTCACCTCTGGAGACGTCAACGAACAGCGTGTCGTTGGCGGTGCGACCTGAATCGTCCGTGACGGTGAGCGTGACTTCGTAGACCCCGAGCTGCTCCGCCTCGAAGGTTGTCCGGACTGCATCCGGGTCTGCCGGTGTGATTTGGGTTCCGTCTGGAGTTTCGACCACCCAGCGATACTCGACTATCTCGCCGTCCGGTGCGTGTGATCCACCTCCGTCGAGGTACACCGTCGTCCCCTGGGTTACGGATTGATCCAGTCCGGCCTCCGCGAGCGGCGCGTCCTCCTCGGTAGCGGCAGCGCCAGCAGTGAGTAGGCTGACCACGAGCAACAGCGTGAGGATTAGTTTACGATGTTTCATCCAGTCGAAGGAAGCTATCTTCCTTTTCCAATTTAAATATTAGGGTATTTTTGATTAAATGATAATGTACTCGCCTGTATTTTCCTTCCCTTCACCGCTACCCGTAGCCCTTTCAGCGATGCCGAAAACCGTACACGTATGCCCGAAACCGACGCCGACCTGTTCGGCATGACCTGGGAGCAGGCTGGCGAAGCGATCGACGAGTCGGACATCGCGGTCCTCCCGACCGGCAGCATCGAACAACACTCGACGCATCTCCCGGTATCGACGGACACCCTCCGTGCGGACCACCTCACGGCCGAGCTCGTCGACGCGGCCCCCGAGTTCGACCTAGACCTCCTTCGACTCCCGACGCTGCAGTACGGCTACTCCGAGCATCACATGACCTTCCCGGGAACGATCACGCTCTCGCGGGAGACGTACATCGACGTCGTCGTCGAAATCGGCGAGTGCATGGCCGAACACGGCGCCGAGCGACTCCTCTTCATGAACTGCCACGGGGGCAACAAGGAGCCGCTCTCGATGGCCGCCGACCGTCTCGGGCGCGATACCGACCTCACGGTCCACTACGTCCACTGGACCGATTACGGCCGCGAGGCGCTCGAGGAGGAATTCGGCGAGGGCTGGGGCCACGCCGGCGACCACGAAACGAGCTTCGTCGAGCTCTACCGCCCCGATCTCGTTCGGGCCGACAAGAAGACGCCCCAGAATGCACGGGAGATGCCCGACACCAGCTCGTACGAGTACTTCAGCGACGTGACCGAACTCGGCGGCCTCGGCGACCCGACGAACTCCGACGCCGACGCGCTGGAGCCGATCGTCGAGTCGACGACTGAGGAGATCCTTTCCGCGATCAAGGCCGACATCGACGCCGGCTGGTAGGCTCGTTTTCGACCTGCTGGAACTCTCTTTACGAGGACTTCCCGACCCGGGCGTTCAAATGCGATGACGCACAATCCCGCCTATGGAGCGGACTCCGGACGGAACACCGGTCGGCGTCGACGATCCGTACGACGTCGCCGACGTCTGCGACCACCTGACTGGGGATGGTCGCTGCCGATACGCCCTGGACCACGCCGGGGCCGACCGCGAGTTCGCCGCTGAGCGCCGCCGCGACGACTACGCGTGCCACGTCGGCGAGGACGGCTGCTGGAAGGCCTGCCCGCACTACCGGTCGACGACCGACATGAACGAGTGCGTGCGGTGCGGCCTCGAGGAGGTCCGCATCGCCCACGAGGACGTCCAGCCGCTGCTCGAGGAGCATCACCTGATGTACGGCGACGCGAGCGACGAACCCTCCGTTGATGCAGATGAAGTGGGCGAGGGCGCCAACGACGCCGGCCCCCACGAGATCACTGTCGCCCTCTGTCGCTGGTGTCACGCCAAGGTCCACAAGTCGTTCGCGCGCATCGACGACGATGCGAGTCCGGACCCGGAGGGCATCGCCGAGCGCGAGCAGCGCCGTGGGAAGGAGATGGACGAGATGGGCTTCTCCTCGGCAAGCGAACGCTTCGATTGATTATCGGTTTAGTGATTATCCAATGTCGAACTAGACGGGTTGAGGGTATAGTCGCCTTTTCTCGCTGGCGACACAACTTGACACTCGTAGAAAGGCTCAGCCGCTGTGCGGTCGCTTTCCACGTGGCTTGTTCGGTCAACGGTGCTGCTGAAACCACTCAGCATGCCCAGAAAGCCCCAGCCGCTGACCGGTCGCGCTGCTCGCTGCGCTCCTCACCCGGCTCACTCGCTCCCTTCGGTCGCTCGTTCGCCGGGATTGCGGTGCCTGAGGCGAAGCCTCAGACTAGCGAGAGCTTCGCTCTCGCGTCGCTTACGTCGCAGGGCGTCCCGCTCAGCGGCTGCCCCTTTCAGTCCCGCCCGGGAGTGGTGGCCGGGGCGTCGCTCGCGGCGGTTGCCGGGCGGTCACGGCGCGGCTGCGGTCGGCGCGCGCGAGCAACGCGTGCGAGGGAGGGCGGGGCGCGCCGCGGCGGTGCTG
>JBDGPU010000141.1:0-15127 GCA_042219525.1 Halopenitus sp. | reverse complement strand
GAGAGCACTCGACTGAAGATCGAGCTGTCCCCGGTTCAAATCCGGGAGGCGGCATTTTCTCGCAAACAAAGTGAGCAGTGTAACTGCCGACTGCGAGCGCAGCGAGCGTCGCGAAAACTGTCGAGAGCGTTCCAGTCCGGACAACCAGTACGCGACGACTGTGCGTTACCCTCACACGACGAACATACTCGTATCAACTGAACTGCCGTATCTGTACACATGCGACGCCGCCGGGTCCTGGCGACGCTCGTTGCCGCCGCGACCGCGGGCTGTGCAGCCCCGCAGGCCGACGGGAATCACACAGGAAGCACGCCCACGACGGCTGACCGCTCGCTCGCCGAACTCGGCCGCCCGTCGACGATCTGCGAGACCGAGCCGATGGCGGACCCGGGGATTTACGCGATCGATGCCCCGGCGACGGCCCCGGACTGGAACGGGGTCGACGTCGACGACCGGTATGGCACTCTCGACGACGACACCGTCGTTATCGGCGTCGAGCGCGACGGTGCGGCCAGAGCCTACCCGCTCCCGATCGTCTGGTATCACGAGGTCGTCAACGATGCCCTCGGCGGCCCGTTACTCGTCACGTACTGTCCGATCTGTCGGAGCGCGATGGTCGCCGAGCGTCGCGTCGCGGGCGAGCCGGCGACGTTCGAGGTCACCGGAAAACTCTGGGTGCCGCCCGAGATACAGTCGCGTGCCAGCGAGGGCGACGGCCGAACGTTCGGCGTCGACGCGGACACCGCCAACAAAACCGAGATTCGAAACTCGGGGAACGTCGTGCTCGTCGACGACCTAACGGGGAGCTACTGGAGCCAGATACTCGCCCAGGCGATCTGCGGACCCCAGGAAGGCGAGCGCCTTACGGCGGTCCCCGCGTCGGTCCGTACGTGGCGCGAGTGGCGGGAAACGCACCCCGATACCGACGTGTTGCTTCCGCCGCCGCAATCCGGAACGATCCGACCTGCCGACGACGGCACCGGGAACAGGTCCTGAGGCAGGAGGGGCCCGGCAGCGGTCGCGGTTGGGCGCTGTTTATTTGGCCCCGTGGGCCGACCTGCGAACTATGCGCTGTCGCTGTGACCAGCACGAATGGCCGGATGGTGGCGGGGACGACTACGTCGCGAAGGTCACCCCAGCGGGGACGTCGAACGAGGCCGTCGTCTGCGCGCGCTGTACGACGTCAGGCGCGCTGTTCCTCGACATCGACGAGTACTACCAGTACCGGTACGACGCTCGGCGCCTCTTCGCGCTCGGCGACGCGAACGCGGGGCGGATCCGGCTGGCCGACGAGCCGGTGGAGGTCCGGGAGTCGAAAGCCCGGGCGGAACACAATCCGCCGACGTCCGAAGCGGGCCAATAGCGCCGGCCCGGCGTCCCGCGGCAGGCCCGTCCCTTCCGTCCACGTCCGCAATTCGAGCCCGAAACGCTGGCCACCGGTACGCTCACGTGGGTCGCGCCGCTGCGGGACGGTATGTCGGGCATCGTGTTCTTCCGGACCGCGAACCGAACCCAGGTCGTCGACTTCTACACCGACCGACTCGGGTTCGACAGGTGGCTCGAACAGGAGGGCGGCTGTACGATCCTCCGGTACGACAACTGCCTCGTCGGGTTCTGTGACGCCGCGGAGACGGAGACCGGAGGCATCGTCACCGTCGTCGTCGACGACGAAGCGACCGTCGACGACCTTCACAGCGCGCTCGACGACGTTGCCCGCGATCCACCGGAGCGGAACGACGACTTCGGCATCTACCAGTTCTTTGCCGCCGACCCCGACGGTCGAACGGTCGAAGTCCAGACCTTTCTCCATCCAACTCCGGACATCCACGCGGAATCGGGCTGAGCGAAACGGCCCGCCCGGGGGCGCGAGTGTTCCCGAACTATCGCGTCGTCCCGCGAACGGGCATCGCGGCAGGCCGAACCGGGACCCCGTCGTGGTTCGCGGTGCTCCGGCGAGCCCGACACGTGGCACCAGCATCGTTTACTCGCCGCCGCCCAAGCATGGGCCATGGACGCGCATCCCGGCTTCCACTCGCTCGAAGACGAGGCGACGGCGTCGCTCGCGGTCGAGGGGTCGCTGCCCCAGTGGCTCACCGGGAGCCTCCTCCGCAACGGCCCCGGGTCCTTCTCGCTCGGGGAGGCCGACAGCGTCGACCACTGGTTCGACGGGCTGGCGATGTGCACCCGGTTCACGTTCGACCCCGGCAATCGTGCGGGTGTCGACCTCGAGGCGGCCGTCGACGGTGCTAGCGACGATGCCGTCGACGGTGCTGTCGACGGTGCTGGCGACAGTGTCGTCGACGGCGACGGTGCCGTCGACAGCGACGGCGATGTCGTCGGGGGCGGAGACGCGATCCATTACCGGAACCGCTTCCTCGAGACGGACGCCTACGCGGAGGCGCAGGCCGGCGAGTTCACCGGCGGCTTCGCTACTGGCGAGACGACGCTCCGGGACCGGCTCCGGGGGTTTCTCAGCGAGCCGTACGACAACACCAACATCATCGTCGAGCGGGTAGGCGACCGCTATTTCGCACTGACCGAGTCGCCGCGGGCGGTCGAGATCGACCCGAACACCCTCGCCGTCGAGGGGCAGTATCAGTACGACGGTCCCGAACCGACCGGCCAGCTCGCGTGTGCGCACCTGAAGCGCGACCCGGCGACGGGGACGCTCTTCAACGTCGAGACCGCGTTTGGCCGCACCAGCACCTACCAGATTCACGCCCTCGCTGGCGACGGCGAGCGCCGCCACGTCGCCAGCGTCGACACGGACGAGGCCGCGTACATGCACAGCTTCGCGCTGACCCCGCACTACGTCGTGCTCACGGAGTTCCCGCTGCGGGTCGACCCCTTGACCTTCTTCAAACCGGGCCGGCAGGCAGCCTTCATCGAGCAGTTCGAGTGGCAGCCGGAGCGCGGCACGCGAATCGTCGTCGTCGACCGCGCGACCGGCGAGGTGGTCGCCGAGCCGGTGACGGACCCCGTGTTCGGTTTCCACCACGTCAACGCCTTCGAGCGCCGGGGCGGGACGGAGCTGGTCTTCGACCTCGAAACCGTGCCGGACGCGACGACCATCGGCGAACTCACGCTCGAGAGCCTCCGAGACGGGAACCTGAACGCCATCGCCGGTCGTCTCGAACGGTTCACCGTCGACCTCGGCGGGATGACGGGCACGGATCGATACGGTGCCGGCACCGCGACCGTCGACCGGGAGATGCTGTACGACGACGGGACCGCGCTCCCGACCGTCTCGCCGGCGCGGTGGTGTCGGCCCCATCGCTACGTCTACGCGATGAGCCTGGCCCAGCCGGCGACGGAGTGGGCCACCGGCGTGCTGAAGTACGACACGGAGACGGGCGCCGTGACCGAGTTCGACAGCGGCGGCGACTACTTCGGCGAACCGATCTTCGTTCCGGAACCGGGAGATACTGAGAATGCCGGCGCCCCCGAGGACGCGGGCGTCGTGCTCACGCTGGCGCTCGACGCCGACGCCGGCCGCTCCCGCCTGCTCGTCCTCGACGGCGAGCGCTTCGCGGAGCGAGCGCGGGTCGATCTCCCCCACGCCCTCCCGTTCGACTTCCACGGGCGGTACTTCCCCGAACTCCGGGCGAAGGCGGCGGAGTGACCCGACGGGGGACTGTGTGGTCGTTCGGCGAGAGCGGGCGTCGGGGACGCTCAGTTCCGCGTGAAGCGGTCCCGGATCGACGAACCGGACTCGGCGATCCGCGTGTGCCAGAGGACGAACCCGACCGCCTCGATGGCCAGCCCGAGGAGCAGGCTCGCGAACTGGACGTTCGCCAGCAGCAGCAGGTTCGCCGTCGCGCCGAGGGCCGGCAACCAGGGGACCAGCGGCACCCGGAAGCCGCGCTCGACGTCGGGGCGCTTCCGCCGCGAGTAGACGAGCGCGACGTTCACCCCGACGAGCCCCGCGAGCAGCATGAAGTCCGCGAGGTGGGCGAGCGCCTCCACGCCGAGCTGGACCCCACCGAGGAACGGGACCCGGCTGGCGACCGCGCTGTCGCCCGCGAAGAGGACGCCGAAGACGAGCAGGAAGCCCAGCCCGATCGCGCCGGTCAGCAGCACCGCCCGGAGCGGCGTGCCGAAGCTGGGATGTCGGGAGCCGATCGACGGCGGCAGCTGCTCGCGGCGCGCCATCGCCTGTTTCACCCGGGAACCGGCCAGCACCGTCGCGTTCGCGGCCGACACCATCGAAACCAGCGCGCCCGCGACGATGACGTAGAAGCCCACGCGGCCGAGGAAGTACCACGCTGCGTGGCCCATCACGAGCTCGCCGTGCTCGGCGAGGAACGTCCGGACGTTGGCGGCGTCGGTGAGGCCACTGTGCTCGAGGAGGAACCGCACGAACGCCGCGTCGTTGACGGCGAGCACGACGGCGACGACCACGAGCGCGTACAGCACCGTGACCGAGGCGATGCTCACGAAGATGGCCCGCGGGACGTTCTTGACGGGGTTCCGGATCTCGCCCGCGCTGGTCGCGATGGCCTCGAAGCCGAAGAAGGTGATAAACACCAGCGAGGCCGTCGTCAGCGTTCGCCCAAACGCGGTCGCGTGCTCGGCAAAGGAGGTCACCAGCACGGCGGTCTGCCAGGCCTGCAGGCCGCCGTAGAGAAACACGCAGATGAGCACGATCTTCAGCGCCGTGAGGACGACCTGGAAGACCCCGGTCTCCTTGACGCCGACCACGTTGACGGCGACGATGACCAGGAAGACGCCGACGCCCCACGTCCAGCCGGGGATCCAGCCCGGGATGCCGAAGATCGGGTAGAGGAAGCGGCGCAGCCAGTGGGCGAAGCTCAGCAGGTAGAACGCGGCGCTGGCGGGGTAGCCGAAGATCATCGCCCAGCCGACGAGGTACGTCCACTCGCCCTCCAGCGCGTGGTAGACGTAGATGTACGCGCCGCCGTTCTCCGGGTAGATCGTCGAGAACTCCGCGTACGCGAGCGCGGTGATCGACGCGACGAGCGCGGCGATGACGAACGAGCCGACGGCGACGACGCCCACGTTGGCGACGGCGATCCCCGAGAGGACAAAGATGCCCGCGGCGATCATCGTCCCCACGCCGATGGCCGTCGCGGCCGCCAGCCCCAGCTCGCCGGTTCCGTCGGCGTGTTCAGTCCCCATCGTCGGCCTCGTTCGCTGGCGCCCCGGCGGCGGGACATACCGGGAGGCGACCGGTCGCTCGTGGTTGGCGTGGCGATGGGTCTCCCTGCATCGCGATCACTCCTGGAACAGCATCCGGACGTCCTCGAGCGTTTCCGGCTCGACGGCGAGCAGGTACCTGTCGCCGGGTTCGAACGTCAGCTCCGGCGAGGCGAGCCTTCCGGTCGTCGACCCGCCGACGACCTGACAGCCCTCGGGCAAACTCACTTCCTCCAGCGTGCACCCCTCGACCGAGGACCCCTCCCGCACGACCAGGTCGACGAGCTCGAAGCCGCCGTCGGCGCCGGTGAACGTCCGCACCTCGCCGCCGACGATCAGGTCAACCGCCCTGGTCGCCACGCACTGCTGCGTGAGGACCACGCTGTCGACGTACTCCGTGTACTCCCGCTGGCCAGCCGCGTCCGTGCGCGCGAGCGTGAAGATGTCCGGGTTGATGTCCCGGGCGAGCAGGCAGATAGCGAGGTTCGTCCCGGGGTCCGCCGTCAGCGTCGCGATCGCGTCGGCCGTCTCGAGGTCCGCTTGCTCCAGCACGGACGGGTGGGTCGCGTCGCCGCTGATGACGGTCGCGATCCGTTCGTCGCCGAGGGCCTCGCTCCGCTCCGCTTCCCGCTCGATGAGGACCACCGTGTGGCCGCGGTCGTGGAGCAATCTCGCGGACTGTGCACCGATCCGGCCGCCGCCGGCGACGACGATCCGTTTGTTGGTGGACATGTACTCGTGGGGCGCGGGCACACTCGTGCACGCTCGGGACCGCTTGGGCCCATTCGGGTATGCTCGGGCCCGTTCGGGCACGCTTGGGCCTGTTCGTGTACGCTCTGGCCCGCTACGGTACGCGAAGGCCCGCGCTTGTGGCGTTCTGACTCCCGAAGTCCGGTTTAATTCTTTGGCTCCGGGGGCAGCCGACCAGTGGGAACGCTCTTGCCCAGCCGCTCCGACGTCCAAACGAATGTCCGACGCCTCCGCGACACGCCTCGCCCGGCTCAAGCGCCCCCTGCTGTACGTAATGGGCGCGCTCTACGTCCTCGCGGGTGCGATGCACTTCGTCGTCCCCGACCTCTACGCGCAGGTCGTTCCGCCGGTCTTCCCTCGCCCGTTCGCGCTCGTCTACCTCTCCGGACTCGCCGAGATCGCCCTCGGCATCGGCGTCATGGTCCCGCGAACGCGGCGCCTGGCGGCCTGGGGACTGATCGCGCTGTTGATCGCCATCTTCCCGGCGAACGTCTACATGGCGACCTCCGGGGTAGCCATTACTGGTGGGCCGGCGTTCCTCGATAATCCCTCGTCGACTGCGCGGTGGGCGCGGCTCCCGTTCCAGGCGGTCTTCGTTCTCTGGGCGTGGTGGTACACGCGGCCGATGCCGGACGAGACGACCTGAGCGCGCTCGACGGGACTGGCGGGCGTCGCGCCTGCCGACTACCCACTCCGCCGTGAGCGCCACCACAGGATGGCCGCGAACGCCGCCGCGACGATCGCGCCGGTTTCGAGCCCGCCGATTCCGACCGGGCTGCCCTGGTCGACGGGAGAAGTCGCGGTCGTTGCCGTCGCCGTCGACGCCGATCCGGCCGACTCCGTTTCGCCGGTCGCCGTCCCGTTGTCGACCTTCGTTACCCCGAGCAGCGTTCCGACGGGCTCGCCGTCGACGGCGAGACGGCTGTCATCCGCGTCGAACTTGCCGTCGCCGTCGTCGACGACGAGCGTGGCGAAGACCGTGAACTGCTCGCCGCGGTCCCGATAGAACGCCTCGTCGAGGGCCACCTGGACGGAGTCGTGGCCCCCGGCTTCGAGCGCGGTGTGGCCGACGACGGCGCCGTCGGCCGACCCGTTGTGGAGGACCACATAGCCGTCGTCGGGAATGTGGGCCGACCGGATCGAGATGGTGCTGTCGTCGGTCTCCTCGGGACCGAACGATTCGTCGGTCACGCGCGCCGTCGACCCCTTCTCGAGCCACAGTTCGTCGCCGACGACGTCGCCGAAGGAGACGATCGCTTCGTCCTCCGCGGGGTCGAACTCGCCGTCACCGTCCGGGTTGTGGAGCACGACGTGGAGCCGTCGACTATCGGTCCAGTTGCGCCACGTCTCGTTTTCGATTTTCACGGGGGTGTCCTCGTGAAACTCGCCGCCCGCGACGCGGCGGTAGCCGACGACGGCTCCCGGGTCACCCCCGTCGTCGAGATGGAGGGCGAGCCACGCGTCGTCGGCAGGGAAGAGGGCCTCCACGACGACGGTGCCGTCGGCCGAAATCTGGGCGTCGGCGGAGACGTGGTTCGTGTGTGCCGCCGCGGGAGCGACGAACACGATCAGCAGTACGACGAGGGCGAGAGTACGGCGCATATCGAACCAACTCCCTCCCACGGTTTATCCGATCGCCGAATTCTCACCCAAATCGCACCAGCGACGGCGACAGCAAATCCTACTTGGAGACCCACACTTATCGGGGCGCTCGGCGAGGTGGAACCACGATGGCCCGCGACTACGACGACGACGCGATCCCGTCCGTGTACAACCTCGAGGACGTCACGCCGTACCGCCAGGAACAGGGCTTCGAGCAGGTCGTCTTCCGCGGCATCGACCAGATGGTCGGCTTCTCGCGGATTTCCCCGGAGCGACCCGATTCCGAACCCCACACCCACCCGTTCGAGCAGATGAACATGCTCGTCGAGGGGCGCCTCGACTTCCTCGTCGACGGCGAGCGACTCGAACTGGAGCCGTACGAGACGCTGGCGATCCCGCCGGAGATCCCGCACACGTCGCGCGCGGTGGAGGGCGAGACGGCGACGCTACTCGCGTTCTGGCCGCTTCGCGAGGACCGGATTGAGGGGACGGCGTACCAGGAGGAATTCCCCGAAGTGTAGGCGTTCAAACGGCTTCGATCCGACCAGTTCCGATCTGGTCCAACCGGCTCCGAACTACTCCGGTCAGCCCGACGCGGTCGCCTCGACACGCCCGTCGATTTCAGCTGGACAGTTTCCGCCGTCGCCCTCCCGATATCAACGCTGCAGCGGCTGTAATAACCGTATTTGGCCACCAGCCAGGATCTGTGGCCCAAGACCTCTTGTCTATTTCATTGGTAATTGAGACATCATGAGATTCGACAGCATCCGGGCCGAGGAGGCTCGGTTGCACGCGGTCCTGACGCTGCTACTCGCGGCGCTCGTGGTCGGGACCCCGGCCCTGCTGGCCGGCGCTGCGGGTGCCGCGGCTACCGGGGGGACTTCGGGTGCCGCGGCCCCCGCGAGTGCCGCCCCGGCTGCGGCTGCGGCGCTCTCGGTCCCCGGATCGCCTGACGCGACGGGAACGTCGATAGCCGCGTCGACGTCGACGGCGGACAGCCCGCCGATCATGGCCTTTCGGACCGCCGACACGGGCAACGTCGCGATGTACTTGCGGGACGGTACGGTCATCGACTTCGGGGTCTCGTCGGCGGTCGTCGGGCCGCTGTACGACATCGACGGCGACGGCCTGCTCGAGGCGATCTACGTCGACGGCAACGGTGGGATCAACCACGTCGATCGCCAGGGCGAAACCGGCTCGCTCGCGGCCGACAGCGCGCCGACGTCGAAGACGATGCTTGCGGTCGGGGACCGCAACGGCGACGGTACCCCCGAGGTGTACTACGTCAACACCAACGACAACAACTACGTTTATAAGGTCGAACCCGGCGGCCAGCCGGAGCGCGTGACCGCGACCGCGGCGAAGGCCGTCCTCGGCATCGCCGACTTCGACGGCGAGGGGGACAAGGACCTCGTGTTCGCCGGCGGGTCGAGCACGATCAAGTACTACGACGGCGACGTCCACTCGACCGGCTACTCCTCCATCGGCTCGAACAACGGCTACGGCGCGGGCGCGCCCGCCGACTTCGACGGTGATGGCGTCGCCTCGGTCCCCATTGTCGACGGCAGTAACAACCCGGCGCTGGTCAGCGCCGACGGGAGCAAGCGGGCGTACAAGTCCGGCTCCGCGGCGAAGGCGCCGATTGCGGGTGTCGACGTCACCGGCGACGGCGCCCTCGACCTCGTCTACGTCAACAAGAACGGCAAGGTCGCGTACACGACCCTCGACGACTCGACCAACACGGTCGCGGACGCCGACGGGAACGCGATCCCCGCGACGAAGAAGGTCGGCGTCGTCGGCGCCTCGGAGGCCCCACCACCAACGATCTCGGACTACGCGGTCACGAACCCCGAGCAGCGGAACGTCTCCATCTCGTTCGACTCGACCCGTGAGCTGGCGGATATCCAGGTCACCGTCACGCGCGACGGGGAGACCGTGGCGACCCTGACCGAGGCCGACTTCGCGGAGTCCTCCAGCGGCGCTGGCTACACCTACACGGCCACGTACGCCGCCACACAGGACGGCACCTACACGGCGACGCTGGAGTACGCGGCCGACAGCACGGGGAAGACGGCCGACTCGACGCCGGAGGGCTCCGTCGCCATCGACTGGCGACCCACGATCACCGACTACACCGTCTCGAACCCGGAGGCCCGCCAGATCGCGGTCGCGTTCACGTCCTCCGAGCCGCTGACGGACATCGCGGTCGACGTCGCGGGCCCCGAAACGGTAACGCTCACCGAGGCCGATTTCACCGAGTCGGCGACGACGGACGGCTATCGCTATCGTGCGACCACGAGCGTCGGCACGGACGGGAGCTACGACGCGACCCTGACGAGCGCCGTCGACGACGCGGGCTACAACGGCGCCGGTGACGAAACCGGATCGGTCACCATCGAGACGCCCGACCCGCGGGTCGTCGACGCCTCGGTCGTGGACCCCGAGGACCGCGACGGCGTCGTCGGCGCCGACGACCGGATCCGGGTCACGGCCACGGTCGAGGGCGAGAACGTTACAGCCGTCACCGCCGGCCTATCGGCCATCGGCGCGGGGACAGTCACCCTGACGCACACCGGCGGCGACAGCTACGAGGCCACCGTCGCGGTGGACGTCGACGACACCGACGCCGCGGTTTCCGGGGCGTACGTCTTCACCGTCACCGCGCGAAACGCGTACAACAACACCGACAGCGCGGGGACCGACTCGCTCATCGTCGACACGGCCGAACCGGTCGCGGAGACCGGCCCGGACATCACCGTCGAGGAGGGGACCAAGGTCGTCCTCGACGCCTCGGGCTCCCGGGACAACGTGGGCATCTCCCGGTACGTCTGGCGGCTGTCCTCCGGAGACCGCGTTGCGGGCGAGATAGTGATCCGCACCTTCGACGTGCCGGGGACTCACCAGATCACGCTGACCGTCGTCGACGTCGCCGGTAATCGCGCGACTGCGACGCGGACGATCGTCGTCGAGAACGCGACCTCCGAGTCGGGTTCCGCGAGCAACGACGCGGAAACCATCCGCGTCCTCGAAACGGTGCGCATCATCGACACCGACGACAGTAACGTGTCGATCACGGAGGTGCCGACGAACAGCACGCGGAACTCCTCCGGACCGGGCAACAGCACCGAGACTCCAGACGACGCCACGGACACCACGAACACGACGGGCAGCGAGTCAACCAGCGAGGGGGTCACCCAGGTCGTCGAGTTCCAGCAGGTCCCGCTCGACGCGATCCGGTTCACCGAGGAGCCCGCGGCTGGATACGTTCGCGCCGAGCACCTCACGGCGTTCCCGGCTGACGTGCCGAAGCCGCCGGAGCGGGTCGTCCATCCGCTCCGGATCGCCCTCTCGAACGATTCCGACGTGTCCGCGATCCTCGTCTTCACCGTGAACCGGAGCGAGATCGGCGACGCCGAGCCCGTCGACGTCACCATGCTCCGGTACACGGACGGGAGCTGGGAGCAGCTCTCCACGTCGGTCGTCGAACGCAACGCGGACAGCCTGACGTTTGCCGCCGAGACGGACGGCTTCTCCTACTTCGCTATCGCGGTCTCCTCGGAGGCGGTCGACTCGACGCCGACCGACGTCCCCACCGGCACCGTCGCCGGCGACACCGTGGCCACGGAGCAGGGCACTCCCCCTTGGCTGCTCCTGCTTCCGCTCATGCTGCTTGGGATCTGTCTGGTCGGCTACTGGGGGTATCGTGAGGGGTACCTCGACGAAGCTATCGCAAAAGCGCAGGACGCGGTCGACCAGTTCCAGGCGTGACGCCGTCGTCGACTACGCCTCGTAGTCCACGACTTTCACGAGCTGCTTGCCGATGTTCTCGCCCTCGAAGAGGCCGAGGAACGCGTCGGGGGCGTTCTCCAGCCCCTCCGTCACCGTCTCGCGGTACTGGAGTTCGCCCGTCGCCACCCACTCGCCGAGCTGGGGGACCGACTGGTCGAAGCGCTCGCTGAAGTCGCTGATCAGGAACCCTTCGACCGTCGCCCGTGTCTCGATGAGCTGCATCAGCTTCCGCGGACCGGTCGGCGTCTCCGTCGCGTTATACAGCGATATCTGGCCACAGATCCCGACGCGGGCGTCGACGTTGAGCTGGGTGAAGACGGCGTCGGTGATCTCGCCGCCGACGTTGTCGAAGTAGGCGTCCACGCCGTCGGGCGCGGCCTCCGCGAGCGCGGCCCGGTAGTCGTCAGTCGTTTTGTAGTTGATACCGGCGTCGAAGCCGAGCTCCTCCTCGATGAACTCGACCTTCTCGTCGGAGCCGGTGAAGCCGACGACGCGGGCGCCGTTGAGCTTCGCGATCTGGCCGGCGGTGGAGCCGACCGCGCCGGCCGCGCCGGTGACGACGAACGTCTCGCCCGCCTTCGGCTGGGTGACCTCCTGCACGCCGAAGTAAGCCGTATTGCCGGGCATGCCGAGCACGCCGAGGTACGTCGAGATCGGCGCGAGGTCGGGGTCGATCGCGGAGAGCTCCGGGCCGGGTGCGGTCGCGTAGTCGGCCCACTGCAGGTTCCCCGTGACGAGGTCACCCGCGTCGAAGCCGGCGCCGTTGCTCTCGACGACCTCGCCGACCACGCGGGCCCGGAGCGGGTCGCCGACGGCCCAGGCTTCCGCGTACGACTCCCCGGCGCGCATCCGGCCGCGCATGTAGGGGTCGACCGAGAGGTACAGCGTCCGGACGAGCGCCTCGCCCGGCCCGGGCTCGGGCACCGGCTCCTCGGAGAGGTCGAAAACGTCCTCGTCGGGCGTTCCAGTCGGGCGCTCCGCCAGCCTGAACACGCGGTTCCGATCCGCGTCAGTGTCTGCCATGGCTCCGGGTTTCCCACCGACTGTCAAGGTAACTGTGGTTGTGGCGAGTCCGACCGGTTCGCGATGGCACCCGAGTCGTGCTGATCAGTTCGTGATGGCGACCGAGTCGTGGTGATCAGTTCGCGACGGCGACCGATTCAGGGCGGGCGAATTACTCCGGCTGCTGGTATGCCGGCGGATACGACTGCGCTCCTCCGGTCGAGTTCCGCGCGACGATGAGCGCACGGGCCCCGGTCCGCCCGTCCTCGGTCCTCGTCCCCTCCTCGTAGTGGAGTACGGTCAGGTCGAGACACGCCCGGAGCAGCTCGTTCGCCGCGAAGCGGTAGCGGTCGGTGCTCGGCCCGCTCTCGAGTGGGTCGGACGAGCGCAGGTGCTGATGATAGAAGAGGAGGCCACCCGGCGCCAGCGACGCCTTGACGTCCGCCAGCCGGTCCAGGCTTTTAAAGAAGCTAATCGTGACGACGTCGTACTCGTTCTCCGGATACGCGTATTCCGTGGCGTCCGCCTGTATCCAGTTGCAGTCGCTCGCGACGTCGCGGGCGTCGGCGTGCTCGCGGGCGATCCGGAGTCCTTCCGCGGAGCTGTCGAGGGCGTCGACCTCGTAGCCCTGCGCCGCGAGGAACACCGCGTTCCGGCCCGTGCCAGTTGCGACGTCGAGCGCGCGTCCCGGCCCGGGGTCGTCGGATATCGAGTCGACGTAGTGGCGGAGGACCGGTGAGGGCTCGGGTCGCTCCGGATACGCCCCGTCGCGAAACCGCTCGTCCCAGGAGGTCATACCGGGCTTTGGGCGCTTCACCGCAAATACGTCCGGGTTGCTCGGCGCGTGCACCGCCGCCGGCGGCCATAGCACTTTATCCCGCGACCTCCGTTTTTCCCCTATGAGCCACCCGACCGCAACGCGGGCGTCTACGGGCACGGGCACCACGGGGTCGGCCGATGGCCCCCGCTGATTCCGAGTCCCCTGGGCCAGAGGATGCGGGAGCGCAGTCGACGTCGACGTCGCCGGCGTCGGGAGCGGGGTCGCCGGAGCCGGAGCCGATCGCTACTGCCGACGCACTCAGGCGGCTCGACGACCGGGCGTTCGTCGAGCTGGTCACGAAGCTCTGGGAGCGGCGCGAGTGGGACATCGAGGAGGTCCGCGAACGCGAATCGCGGTACGTCGACCTCGCCGTGCACCGCGACTGGCCCGTGGCCCAGCAGGGACTCCTGCGCATCGACCGCCCGGCGGGGGAGTCGCGCGTCAGCGGGACCGAGATCCGGCACTTCGTCCGGACGGTCCAGAGCGCGGAGGTCGACTGGAGCACCCTCGTGTTGCCGCGGGAGACCTCGCGCAGCCTCCGGCGGCAGGCCGCGGAGTTCGGCATCAGGGTCGTCGACGTCGACGACCTGGCGCGGTTGATCCACCGACGCGAGGCGTACGACCTCCTGGCGGAGCGCGTGGATCGACCGCTCGTCGTGGAGGCGGACCCGCTCGTCGCGCGCGCCCCGGACCCGGTCGCTGGGCTGCTCCGCCGGTTCGACCTGGTCGACCGGGCCGAGACGCTGCTGACCCGACGCCTGCCGCCGAACCCGACCGCGGAGGACGTCGCGGGCCTGACGTTCACCGGCTTCCGGGTGTCGCTGGCGGTCGTCCTCGCCACGTTCTTCCTGACGCTCGCGGTGCCGGGCGGATCCGCGGCCTTCTGGCTCCTGATGGGTGCCTTCCTGATCGCCACCTACGGGGTGTTGCTGCCGCTGTTCGCGGTCGACGTCTACCTCGTCCGCCGGTTCGAGCCCGGACCGTGGACGCCGACCTGGTGGCACCTCGCGTCCTTCCTGCTCGCGCCAGTGCTGTTCGTGGTTGGGGGGCTCTACTGGCACCGTCGCCGGCAACGGACCCCGAGCGGTCGATCGCGTGCGTGGTTCCGGGTGGAATGAGGACCCTTGCTTACGTTTCCTCCCGAATGGCTGTGGCCACGCGATTGAGACCCTCCTCGCCCGGGTCACCGTGCGGCCACTGGACGGTCACGTCGTCCACGTCGTCTCGCGGGATTACGTGGACGTGAACGTGGTCGATCTCCTGTCCGGCGGCGGCCCCGTTCGATTGATGGACGGTGAGCCCGTCCGGATCGAGCGCCGCTTGGAGCGAGGTTGCGACGTGGCTCACCGTCCGAAACACGTCGCCAACGAGCTCCGGCTCGACATCGGTGAGGGTCGCCCTGTGTGATTTCGGGACCACGATGACGTGGCCTTCCGTCGCGGGCGCCGTATCGAGGAACGCGAGCGTGGCATCGCCCTCGTACACGCGTTGGGCCGGTTCCTCGTTCGCGACGATGTCGCAGAAGACGCATTCCGGCATATCCTCTTTCGGTTACCTCACGGACAAATCACTTTGGGTGATCCGTTCGATCTCCGGAGCTATTTCGGCTATAAGATACTAGAGAGTACGTTCCTATATTGCTTTAGAACGGCCAGAAACCTCTGGGTTGCTCTTGGATATAAACCGTACTTATCGGTGCAGACGCCGCTGCACTTGCCAGCACCGGAAACATCCAGAAAGCCCTCGGCCGCTCGCGGTCGCTGAGCGACATATCCACGCCTCTCCGCACCGCCCGGCGTGGATAGGGGTCGGCTCAGCGACTCCCCTGCGGCGCGACCGGCCGTCGCCCTTTCAGTCCGCCAGGATTGCAACAGCAACGGCGACCGCGACAGCCCCGCGACCGCAATTCCTCAGTCCTCCCCAGCCTCGGTCAGGGCGCGCCGGCTCCGCAACGCACCGCGCGGCGCGCCCCGCCCTCCCTCGCACGCGTTGCTCGCGCGCGCCACC
>JBDGPU010000075.1:0-15247 GCA_042219525.1 Halopenitus sp. | reverse complement strand
ACCACTCCGGGGTGGGACTGAAAGGGGCAGCCGCTGAGCGGGACGCACTGCGAAGTAAGCGACGCGAGAGCGAAGCTCTCGCTAGTCTGAGGCTTCGCCTCAGGCACCGCAACCCGGCGAGCGACCGAAGGGAGCGAGCCGGGTGAGGAGCGCAGCGAGCAGCGCGAGCGCCTCAGCGGCTGGGGCTTTCTGGGCATGCTGAGTGGTGTCGCTGGCGATGGTGACCGAACAACCGAATAGCAAGCGCTAAAGCGGCTGGGGCTTTCTGGGCATGCTGAGTGGTTTCAGCAGCAACCTTGACCGAACAAACCACGCAAAAAGCGACCCACTCAGCAGTTGAGCGTTTCAAGACAAGCGGGTTAGTGGCGTTGCCAACGACTGCCGATCAACCAAAATTCACGTTGCGTCAGCAACAGCGTCAGCGACTTCCTCGTAGTCGGGTTCCTTCCCGGGGTGTTCGGCGAGCCAGCGGTAGGTCACTTCGCCGTCGCTGTCGATGACGAACACGGCTCGCTGGGCGATGACTTCGATGCCGCGGTCCGGCCAGCCGGTGACGACGTCGTACGCCTCGATCGCGTTGTGGTCCGCGTCGGCGACGAGCGGGAAGGTGAGGTCGTACTCCTGTCGATATGCTTGCTGCGCGTGCGGAAGGTCGGTGCTGATCCCGAAGACCTGCCCGCCGACGTCCGCGAAGCGGTCCAGTTCGTCGCGGAAGGTGCACATCTCGTCCGTGCAGGTGCTGGAGAACGCGGCCGGGTAGAAGGCGAGTACCACTGGCCCGTCGCCGAGGTGCTCCGCGAGTTCGAACTGCTCGATGTCGCCGTCCGCGACGGCGGCGGTGAAGTTCGGTGCGGCGTCCCCTGTGTCAACCATACGCTTTCAATGCGAGAACCCCGTTTCAGCGTTTCGACAGGGGCAGCCTGCTGGTCGGCCGGCACTCGGCTTCGGGAAAGCCGGATCGAATCGCCGGAATTTGCGGGGGCGGGCGCCTCTCCTTCGGATTCACTCCCCACTGCGAAAGGCAAAAAGCATATAATTGCGACCGGGCTACTGCGAGGTAGAGATGGTAACCGCGATTCCACTATTCGGCCCGATTCCCGGCGGCCCGGAGCTGCTCATCATCCTGCTCGTGCTGGTGCTGCTCTTCGGGGCGAACAAGATCCCGAAGCTCGCCCGCTCGACCGGTGAGGCGATGGGCGAGTTCAAGAAAGGCCGTGAGGAGGTAGAGGAAGAGCTGCAGGAAATGCGTGAGGGATCCACCGAGGAGGAGAGTTCGACCTCCGCGGAGTCCACGACCGAGGAATCCTCGACGTCCGAGTCGGAGTCCGAATCCGAGGAGGAAACCGAGGAAGCGACCGAGAAGTAAGCGTCCTGCCGTCCCGGGCCGTTTTCTCTCGTTATTTTCACCACCGACCCTGGGCGTGTGGCCTAGTGGACAGGGCGAGAGGTTCCTAACTTCTAGATCGTGGGTTCGAATCCCACCACGCCCGTGCTGTCGCGAACAACTCGCGAGCGACAGCACCGGGTCAGGGGATTCGAATCAGAGAGCGGAGGGAGCGTAGCGAACGGAGCGACCGTGGTTCGAATCCCACCACGCCCGTGCAGTGAAACAGTGAGCGTAGCGAGCGAGGAACGAACAACGGATGGGACAACCACTCTGAGAGGAACCGTCGACAGCCGACGCTAATCGTCCGCCGGAGGCCCGCTCGCAGCGGCATCGTCGACGCCCTCGGCTCGCAGCTCGGCACGAATGAACTCGTTTTCGAAGCGCCAGCCGACTCTGGCGATCCGATAGGCGAGATAGCACGTCAGGAGGACGAGCCCGCCCATCCACCACGACGTCTGCTGAGCGATGAACACTGCCTGGTACCCGAACGCCCCGAGAATGAGGGTCGCCGCGAGAGTGGCGAGTGGGGCGGCGGTCGGGTTCCGATAGAGCTCGGAGAGGGAGGTCACTGGTCCGTCGGTCTGGTCCGGGGCGTCTCGGTCGTCGAAGCGGTCCGACATAGCTAGTATCGAAGCATAATGTGCGTATCTGGATTCGGATCCGGGCAATACTCTAGCTTCGGTAAGTTACGTGTGTCGTGCTCTAGTGGCATTTGCTTCGGGTAATCGTCTCTCCAGTGGTTCCCTTCGACTGCTCAAACCTCCAAATCGGTGAGGCGCCCGCATTCGTTCCAGTCGCCGTGTAGCCGGCGCCGCTCGACCAGGGGGTCACGCCAGCCGAGAGGGGTCCGATCCGCGCGGACGCGATACTGCGGGGCGTTTCCGTCGTACGGGCAGAGTTCCACGCGGATTCCAGCTTCGTCGCGTTCGATCCGCGAGGGTTTCCCGGTAATCCGGTCGGCGTTCCCGGTTTCGACGACGACGTCACTGTCCGCGTCGATGGCATACAGCGTCGCGATCAGTGTCCGGCTGGTGTCACTCATACCGTGGATAGCTCAACTGTATAGCTAGTATACCAGAATTAATTGATAAATCCTGCTCACCGGGCAAGTCGGGAATCATTTCGCCATGGTAACGAGCCATTCCGCTCCCGTCTGGCAATGGCCACCGATAATGTCAGGAGGTGGAGGAGTACGGTGGAAGCCTTTTTGACTGCCGAACGAATGGTTCCGGTAATGGCTACTGAGGACGCCGATAGCTCCGAGGCGCCGGAGCTCGAAGGCGAAACGGCGGCTGGCGACGTAGACGCCAGCGACGCCCCGGGCGAGGAAACGGGCAGATTCCCTGACGGCGGCGCAACCGTCGGGGAGTACACGTGGGACGACTACCTGCGTGAGTACGGGCACGAGTCGGATGCGGACGCGCTCTACGAACGGTTCGACGCGGCACCGGGCAGCGACCGCTGGGGGGAGGAACCACAGGACGGCGGTGCCGGGCTCACCGCCGCCGACTGGGACCGAACTGACGTCGATCCCGAGCAGTTCCTCGGGTTTTACCCGACTGAAACGGCTGACGTCGTCGGCCGAGCGGGGAAACGAGCCGAGGCGTTCCAGGAGTACTTCGAGTCGTACATCGACCCGGAGACGACGCCGGTCACGATGGGCGAGTATCTCTGGGAACATTACAAACACGAGTACTACTACGAGGACGACGGATCGCGCCCGCGCGACAGCAAGGGGGAAATCGAGCCGTTCGACAGATCGGACGCGCTCGGCTTTGCGGCCGACCTGAAGGAGAACGTCGTCGCGCAGGCCGGCCAGCGTGGCGAGGAACTGAAGCAGATCGTCGACGAACGCACCGTCGACATCAACCCGGAACTGGAGGAGGACGAGTTCTTCTCCGACGCTGCCGGGAATCCGACCCTCGTGAACCGCTACGACCTCGAGAAGGCGGTCCCACTGGAAAAGAAGTCGCACTTCCGCGAAGAGGAGCGCTACTGGGCCAACAAGCCGTTCTCGTTCGTCGTCATCTTCCACTCGACGAAGGAGAACGAGAAGAAGTACTACGCGATCCAGCCGTACATGAACGAGATCGAGGACGAGCTGCAGGAGTACCTCACCGGGAAGCTCCGGACCTCGATCAAATACTCCGACGAGTCCGTCGCCGGCGGCGACGAGGACCACCGTCGGTCCGTCATCGACGACGAGACCTACCGATTGCTGGAACGGTACGATCTCTACTCGCGTGAGCGCACGACCGGCCTCGGCAACGCGCTCGTCGACAAGCTCGGAATCGACCCGACCGAAGGGATGGGGAAGAAGCTCGCGGAGACGCTGGGCTACGAAGCGCCGTGGGAGGAGCAAGCAGCGCTCGAGGGGATCGAGGCCAGGCCCGAGTGGGCCGTTCTCGAGGAGGACCCCGAGGAGCTCAACGAGTACCAGGTCGAGAAGCTGCTGTACTTCCTCAAACGCGACTTCGTCGGCTACGAGCGCGTCGACCCCGTCAAGTACGACATCAACGTCGAGGACATCTCGTGTGACGGGTACAACTCCCCCGTCTTCGTTTATCACTCCGACTACGAGCAGATCATCACGAACATCTACCACGGCGACGACGAGCTCGACGACTTCGTCGTCAAGCTCGCACAACGGTCGGGCAAGGGCATCTCGAAGCGCTCGCCCCAGGTCGACTGTACCCTGCCGGACGGCTCCCGTGCCCAGCTGACGCTCGGGAGGGAGGTTTCGGACCATGGGACCAACTACACCATTCGCCAGTTCAAGGACGTCCCGTTCACGCCCATCGACCTGATCAACTGGAACACCTTCTCGCTCGACGAGATGGCGTTCCTCTGGCTCTGTATCGAGAACCACAAGAGCCTGATCTTCGCCGGCGGTACCGCGTCAGGGAAGACGACGAGCCTGAACGCCGTCTCGCTGTTCATCCCGTCGAACTCGAAGATCGTCTCGATCGAGGACACCCGCGAGGTGGAGCTCCCCCAGCGCAACTGGATCGCCTCCGTCACGCGCCCGTCGTTCACCGAGGGCGACAAGGGCGACGTCGACGAGTTCGACCTGCTGGAGGCTGCGCTCCGACAGCGTCCCGACTACATCGTCATGGGTGAGATCCGTGGCGAGGAGGGACGAACGGCCTTCCAGGTCATGTCGACGGGGCACACGACGTACACGACCTTTCACGCCGACTCCGTCGGCGAGGTGCTGAAGCGGTTCACCACGGACCCGATCAACGTCTCGAAGACGATGTTCACGGCGCTGGACCTCGTTTCGATTCAGTCGTCGACGCGGGTCCAGGGCAACAAGGTCCGGCGGAACAAGTCGCTGACCGAGATCAACCACTACGACGCCGAGAACGACGAGATCAACGTTCAGGACGTCTACCAGTGGCAGGCGGAGACGGACGAGTTCCTGAAGATGGGCGACTCCAGCACGCTCGAGGAGATCAAGTTCGACCGCGGATGGGACCAGGACACGCTCGAGCACGAGATGTTCAAGCGGAAGGTCGTCCTTGCGTACCTGATCGACCGTGGGCTCAACACGTACGCGGAGGTCGCTGCGACGTTCCAGGCGTTCATCAACGACCCCGAGACCATCCTCGCGCTGATGGCCAACGAGGGGCTCGAGCGTTCCTTGGAGGACCTCCGTGAGATGGAGTCGGTCCTGATCAACGTCGACCAGGACAAAGAGGAGATGGTCCCGCGCCCGGAGCCAGGCCCGGAGGGGAAGAAGGAGGCCGCTCGGATCCTCGAGGACGCGCAGGACCTCTTCGACAAGTACCGCGGTGAGCAGCCGGAGTCGGTCGCGAAGGCGCTCTTGAACATCGAACCGGCGCCCGATGTCGAGGCGGAGCCAACCGAAGAGCGCCCGGCCCTCGAGGAAATCGCCGACGAGGAACCGGTGCCGGGTGAGGAGCCGGGTGGCGAAGGGCCGACCGGCGCCGACCCAACCGCTGGCGAGGAACCGGTCCCCTCCGAACGGGATTCGATCGAGGCGAGCGACGAGACGCCGGAGCTGGCGTCGGGTGAGGAAGCGCCCGATGAGGCTGCAGCTGACGCGGAAGCGTCCGCCGAGGAGTCATCCAGTGAGGGGCCGCCCGATGCGGGCGCGAGTGCCGGAGCGGACGCCGGGGCCGGAACGTCGTCGGATGCGTCCTCGGAAGCAACGGACTCGGCAGGCTCGGCGGACGCCGTCGACTCGGCGGACGCGGCAGACTCGGCGGACGCCGTCGACTCAGCGGACGCGGCAGACTCGGCGGACGCCGCGGACTCACCGGACGCCGAGTCCTCGGCGGATTCGACGGACGCCGCGGAGTGGGCACCTGCCGCCGACGGGAGTGACGTCGAGGACGACGCAAGCAACTCCTTCACGTCCCCCGACGAATTCGGTGGGGACGCGTCGACGGAGGAGGACCCGATAATCGGTGGCGACACGGAGTTCGATCCGGTCCTCGACGCCGACGAGGAGTCCGACGACCCGTTCGAGTCGCCGTCGGAGTCCGACGACCCGTTCGAGCCGCCGTCGGAGTCCGACGACGCCTTCGAATCCCCCTCGGAGTCCGATCCGTTCGAGCCAGCCGATCCTGACGACGCGTCGACGTCCGATCCCTCGGATTCCGATAGCGACGAGCCCGAACCGTTCACGATCGGGGAACCCGAGGAGGAATCCGGGGACACCAGTGCGGACGGCGCTGGCGAGGAGGCGAGCGACTCGGGCGAATCGGACGATGCCGACGAGGAATCGGACATCGACGAGTGGGGCTTCGGCGACGTCGCCGACGAGGAGGAGTAAGGATGTCGACACCGACTACCCACACGCGCGGCGTTGCGATCGCTGTCGCCGTCCGACCGGAGGTGGCTGAGCGATGAGTCTCGAGTCCGGCTTCGACGGTGGTTCCGGGGACTCGGACTTCCTCGCCGACCTGTTCTACCCGGTCTTCCAGCTCCTGTTCGATCCCGAGGGCGACTTCGTCGCGAACGTCGAGGCGAAGCTGACCGAGTCGCGGATGGCGGACACGGTCGAGCTGTACATGTCACGAGCGATCGGGATCGGACTGATCGTCGGGCTCTTCCTCTGGATATTGGGCTCGCTCGTCGGCTACTCCATCTTCGCGCTGGGACTCATCAGTCCGGAGGCGCTCTCGCTCGGGATCCCCGCACCCAGCGAGGCCGTCGCCAAGCAACTCGAGGCGCTCGTCATCCCGACGACGGTGCTCGTCAGCGGCTTCGTCTTCGGGAGCATCGGCTTCGCGCTCGGGTTCGGCGGCCTCCTCGCGGTGCCGTATTCCCGCTCGTCCGCGCGCGAACGCGAGATCAACATGCTACTCGCCGACTCCGTCTCGTTCATGTACGCGCTCTCGGTTGGCGGGCTCAACCAACTGGAGATCCTCCGCGCGATGGCGGATGCGGAGGACACCTACGGCGAGGTCACCAAGGAGTTCCAGAGCATCGTCAACGAGACGGAGTACTTCGGGACGGACTACCGGAACGCGTTGCGCCAGCAGTCGATGGAGACGCCGTCGGACGAGCTCTCGCAGTTCCTGACGGACATGCTCTCCATCGTCAACTCCGGCGGTGACATGGAGAAGTTCCTCAAGGACAAGAAGGACAAGCACATGCGGACTGCCAAACAGCAGCAGGAGATGACGCTCGAGACGCTGGAGCTGTTCGGCGAGATGTACATGACGCTCTCGCTGTTCCCGCTCCTGCTGATCATCATTCTCGTCATCATGAGTATGCTCGGCCAGGGCAAGGACATGCTGCTGTACGGGACTGTCTACGTCCTCATCCCGATGACGGGCATCGGGTTCCTGGTGCTCGTTTCGACGGTCAAGCAGGACGAGCCTGGCGACGGCGTCCTCCAGCCGAAAGGCGGGAGCGCCCGACTGCAGGAGTCCAGCAAGGGGGGGCTGTCCCACCTCGGACTCATCGAGCGGTTCGTCGGGAAGTTTGGGGTCTTCGACCGGATCAAGAGTCGCGAGGGGAGCTACAAGACCAGACAGCTCCTCTCCGAGCCGCACATCTTCCTGAAGGAGAACCCGCTGTACTCGCTGGCGTTGACGGTCCCGGCCGCGATCGTTCTCGTTTCGGTGGCGTTCCTCTCGGGGAAAGCGCCGCTGACGAAGCAGGCGTGGGTCGCCCGCCCGATCTGGAGCACGTTCATCTGGGTGTACATGCCGATCTACCTCACCCTCGTACCGCTGGCGTTCTTCCACGAGTGGCACGAGCGCTCCCGGAACGCGATCATCGGGAAGCTCTCCGACAACCTCCGGAAGCTCTCGTCCGCGAACGACACCGGCCAGACGCTGCTGGAGTCCATCTCGACCGTCGCTGACACTTCCTCGGGGAAACTCTCCGACGAGTTCGAGATCATGTACGCGAAGGTCGACTACGGGATGAGCCTCCGTGACGCGATGGTGGAGTTCAACAACCGCTACCGGATCCCGCGGCTGGCCCGGACGGTGAAGCTCATTTCCGAGGCGCAGGAGGCCTCCTCACAGATCACGGACGTGCTGACGACGGCGGCACAGGCGTCGGAGAATCAGGACGACATCCAGCGCGAGCGCATCTCCCGAACGCGGATGCAGGTCGCCATCATCCTGATGACGTACGTCACGCTGCTCGGCGTGATGGCCATCCTCCAGACACAGTTCATCGACGTGATGGCCGACCTCACCTCGAAGGCGGGCGGTGGCGGGGGTGGCTCCGCACCCAGTCAGGGGCCGAGTTTCGGTGGCGGCGTCGATCCGGACCTCCTGTCGATGCTGTTCTTCCACGCAGTCACGCTGCAGGCGATCCTCTCCGGGTTCATCAGCGGCTACATCCGCAGCGCGGACATCATCTCCGGCGTGAAGTTCGTCGTGATCCTGATGACGCTCGCACTCGGAGCGTGGGTGTACGTCGGATGATGGAGGGGAAGGACGCCGCGGGGACGACCGCCGGGGGCACGACCGCCGGGAACCGCGGACAGACGACGCTCGATTACGCGGTCGGCGTCGCCACCTTCCTCATCGTCGTCGGCTTCGTGTTCGCCTTCATCCCCTCCATCGTCGGCCCGTTCACGGCACAGCCGAGTGACCGCCCGCTCATCGCCGACCGGAGCGCCGACCAGCTCTCCCAGGAGATGCTCATCGACGCGCCGACGGCCTACTCGCTCAACGCCACCTGTACCGAGGGGTTCTTCGACGCGGACGGCGCCGTCCCGGCGGGCTGTCGGTACGAGATGGACGCACAGGATCTCCCGGACGCACTGCACGTCTCGGGTCGCGGCGTCTCGTTCAACGTGACTATCAGGGACGCCGCCGGCAACGTGCGGTCGGTCGACGGAACCCTCCTTGCGGCAGGTAAGACGCCCAGTCCGGGAACGAACGTCGTCACGGCGAGCCGGGTCGTCCTGCTGGAGGACACCCGTGGTCACCTGGTGGTGAGGGTGTGGTAACGATGCGGGCACAGGCACACACCCTCGAGGGGTTCGTCGCCTCGCTGGTCGTCCTCAGCACCGTCGCGTTCGCGTTGCAGGCGACGGCCGTCACGCCGCTGTCCGCGAGTACGTCGAACCAGCAGATCGAGAACCAGCAGACTGCAGTCAGCGAGAGCCTCCTGGAGACACTGGCGGAACAGGGCGAGCTGAAGCCGGCCGTCCTCTACTGGAACACGAGTCGGAACGCGTTCCGGGATTCCGGTCCGCGCGGCACGTTCGCGAACGGGGGCCCGCCGAACCCGTTCGGCGCGGCGCTGAACGAGACCTTCGGCGAGGGCAACATCGCCTTCAACGTCGAGGTCGTGTACCGAACGCCGGGGAAGAGCCGCAAAACCGAATTGATGGTCGACATGGGGTCGCCGAGCGACAACGCGGCGGCGGCGTCGCGGACGGTGGTCCTCTTCGACAACGATACCATCGCGGGGACCAACCGGACCGTCGCTAACGCGTCGGCGGCCGGCGAGTTCTACGCCGACGACGTCGACCCCGACGGCGAGCTGTTCAACGTCATGGAGGTGCGCATCATCGTATGGCGGATCTAAGGTCACGGTTCCGGGAACGGAACTCCGACGGGGACGAGGATCGAGCCCAGCTCGTCCTCGTGACGGCGCTGATCCTCGGCGTCGCCCTCATCGCGCTCGTCCTGCTGGTCAACGCCGCCATCTACACGGAGAACCTCGCAACGCGCGATCCCGACGTCGGTGACGAGGAGGCGCTGGCGTTCGAAGACGCCGTCGTCGACGGCGTCGGCGGCATCGTCGACCGCGAGAACGCCAACGAGTACGACACGTACGATGCGGTCCGGACGAACATCTCGGCGAGCGTCGAAGTGCTAAACGAGCATCTCGAACGGACGAAACTGGAGAACGGCATCATCGCCTCGATGAACCTCTCGACGACGTCGTACTCGGAGGGCCGGCTCATCCTGCACACGAACAGCAGTCGGAACTTCACTGCGGCGGACGACTCCGCGGACTGGACCCTCGCGGAGAACATCTCCGAGACGCGGCAGTACGTCGCCACCGTCAAGGACGACCACCTCGTTTCGACGAACGCAAGTAACGCCTCGAGCGACGGCGCGTTCCACCTGGTCCTCGACGGGGGCACGCTCAGCAACGAATGGCACGCCTACGTCTACGAGAACCAGTCGACGAACGAGATCGCGGTCGCCGTCAAACCCGGCAACGTCAGCGACCCCGCGAACGCGAAGGAGGTCTGCTCCGTCGCCGCCACGAACGCGACGATCGACTTCACCGCCGGCTCCATCGACGGGCAGGAGTGCTCGGGGCTGACCTGGGCGGAGGCGATCCCGGACGAGTACGACATCCGGTACGAGAACGGCCACAACGCCAGCGGCACGTACGAGGCAACGATAAATGGAACCGACAGCAACCTGGTCAACGTCGGCGACCTCCTCATGGAGGACACCGACTCCTCGCCCCGGTTCGTCCCGGCCGTCTACAGCGTCCGGGTCCAGTTCACCTACCGGTCGCCGAACCTGGAGTACCGGACGACCGTCCGGATCGCGCGGGGTGAGCCCGATGCGTGATAGCAGCGTCCCCTCCGACCGCGCCCCCTCCGACCGCCCCCCCTCCGACCGCGCCGTCTCGACGACGCTGTCGTACGTCCTGACGCTCGCGATCACCGCGTTGCTGGCGAGCGGGCTCATTCTGGCGGCCGGGTCGACGATCGAGAGCCGTCAGCATAGCGTCGTCGAGGAGGAGCTGGAGGTCATCGGCCAGCAGTTCGCCTCGAAAATGCTCGCGGCCGACCGGCTCGCGACGAGCGGCGGTGAGACGGTCCGGGTCGAGCTCACGGCGCCGAGCCGGGTCGCCGGATCGAGCTATCGGCTGACCGTTGCCGACGGGTCGCCGCCGACGATACGGCTCGAAGCGGAGAACGTGGAGGTCAGCGTCACGATCACCGTGCCGCTGGATACGCCCGTGGTGAACACCTCGGTCCGCGGTGGCAACGCCCGGATCGTGCTCACGGCGAGCGGCGAGCTGGAGGTGCGCTCAGTATGAACCGCGCACAGACCGAGACGCTCGGGTTCATCTTCGTCTTCTCGCTGATCGTGATGACCATCGGGGCCGTCTACGCGGTCGGGTTCCCGGCGATGCAGGACGCGCGGGACGCCGAACAGACCTCGAACATGGAGCGCGCCTTCGAGGTGCTCGACGACAACTTCGACGACATCGTGTATCACGGCGCGCCGAGCCGTGCGACCGAGGTCAAACTCTCGGGGGGACAGCTCTCGGTGACTGACACGACGACGATAGACGTCTCCGTCGAAAACACGAGCAATACCAGTCGCAACACTAGCTTCAGCGCCTCGACGCGGCCCATCGTCTACTCGTCGGAGGAGACCGAGTTCGCGCTGTCGTTCGGCGCGATCATCAGGAGTGACCGCGGGAACGCGGTGATCCGGTCGCGGCCGAACTGGATCATCGACGACCGACGGACGGTCATTCCATTCGTGTTGACGGTGCAAGGGCAGGGGAAGAACTCGATCGGTGGCTCGGGGACGATGCTCATCATCGGCCGCGGACGCCCCCCGAACATGGCCGGCTCCTTCGAACCAAACGGCACCGCCCGGACGAACGTCACGATAACGATCACCTCCGAGTACGCCGACGCGTGGGGGCGCTACATGGAAGAACAGGGAATGACCGCCATCGACAGCGATCCATCCGACAACCAGGTGAGCTACTGGTTCAAAACGGATAGTATCGCGCTGCCGAAACGCGTCATCGACATCGAGTTCGCCTCCTGAGTGATCGCGTTCCCGTTGGCGCCGGTGTTGGCGTCGTCCTTTCCGTCGTTGTTGCCGTCGCCATCGGTGTTGCCGTCGTCGTTGGCGCCGTTGCCGGCGTCGTCGCCATCGTCGCTACGGTTCTAACGCCGTTACCCCCGTCGAACGGTCACTCGTTCTCGACGCGTATCTCGGTCGTCGAGATGTGGAGATACGTGACTCGGGGCACCTGGGCGCCCGTGGGTAATGTCTGGGCAGTTTCCAGCGCTTCGTCGTAGTGGATGCTCCCGCCGTTTCCGACGTCCATGTCGCCGGCAATGACCCCGCCATACAGATCCATGTGCTTCACGTCGAATCCGCTCTGCTCCGTGGCGTAGATGACCCCGACGAACCGCAGCTCCTTCCCCGAGTCACCCTCCATGCTGACGTCCGTGTTCTTCGTTCCGTACATCCACATTCCATTCGACCGCTCCTCGGGGACCGTCACCTTCGCGCCGGAGGACAGCGAGAGGTCGTTATCGAGGTAGAACCGGACGACACCGCCGTCTTTCACCCGGATCGTCGAGTTGTCGAGTGAGATGCCGTTCGGCACCGCGATTTCGACCTCCTGCCCGTTGGTGTCGATGATGATCTCCTTGTCGTCGGCGTCGATCTTGTTCAGATAGTATTTATCGCCGTCGTCCGCAGACAGCGTCACCGAATCGCCGCCCGAGAAGTTGAGGTAGCTGTCCCCGCTGCTGGTGTCGATAGCGGTCGTGTTCGCGTTGTGATTGTCCTCGGCGATGCTGTCCAGCCGGTTGTTGACGAAGGGGGTGATGTCGGCCGCCGCTTCGACCCCGCTGATCTGTTCTTCGTCGCCGTACTCCACGTTGTTACCGTTGATGTTGAATCCGGTCGTCCAGTACGCCGTCTGCGAGATGTTCGAAGACCCACCCATACTGAAGGTGCCTCCGGAGCGGACGTTGCCGATGATCTTCGAGTTCCCCGACATTTTCACGCTCCCCGCGGCCCTGACCGTGCCGTTGTTCGTTTGTGACACCGAGTAGTTCCCAACGGTGGAGTTGTAGCTGTCGACGTAGGCCTGGTTGTTCCCGGAGCCTGACAGCTCCAGTTCGTCGCCGGCTGCACTCGAGCTGAGCGCCGCGCCGACGGGTTCTGTCTGGGAGGGACTGACGAGCGTGATGGTTGCCGTTTCGTTTTCGTGGTCGATCTCGACTTTACCACCCGTCCGCTCGCTGAAGAACCGGCCCCAAGCTTCGTAGAACTCGCTGTGGACCTCGACGACGACTTTTCCGCTCTCGAGCGGGTTCGAGCGGGACCCGGTGGGGAAGACGTCCGTCGAGGTGCCACTCTGGGTGATCTGCACGTTCTCGTCGAGGCTCCCGTCGCCGGTGACGGTGACGAGCGGAAGCGTTAGCGTCGTCCCGCGGTAGTGGAACTCCGGCGGGGAGACCATGTAGCTGCCGCCGCCGTCTTTCCGCCAGACGCCACCGCCCTGGTAGGCGATCGTCGTCTCGCCGTCCTTGTAGACGACCGCGCCCATTGTGACGTTCATTAGCTGGGCCTCGATCTGGTCGGGATCGCTCTCGTTCCGGATGGTGACGTTCATCCACCCCCGGTTCGGTTGGACGCTTCGGGTGGCGCTCGCCGCGCCCGTCAGGCTCGCGCTCTGGGAGTCGCTATCGCCGTGGGCGACGAGTGACGCTTTCGAGTCGAACTGCGTCATCGAGTGTTCGGCGGTCCCGCTCGTAATGGACTGGCGCGTCTCGCTCACGGCCTCGGAGCCGAGAACGACGATGCCCGTCACGCCGACGGTCACCAGCCCGAGCAGGAGGATGAACCCGAGTACCTCCGACTGCCCACGGCGTCTCATACCTCCAAAAAAACCGCGCCGACGCAAAAGCCTTCGCTCGAAGCAGTTCTCCCGTTGACATGCGCCCCTCGAAACGGCCTGCGTCCGATGTCCGACGGAGCTCTCACCGGAGTCGCAGCAGTACGTCGCCTGCCCGGGCAACGCTTAGGGGTCGGCGCACGTAACGTCCTCGTAATGGGGACCCCCTTCGACGGACGCTCCCGTCGCGCGTTCCTCGCCACCGTGACGGCCGCCGCGGTCGCAGGCTGTCTCGAGGGCGACGCAGCGCCCACCGAAGCCAACGACGGCTCGATCGCGACGGACGAGCCCACGGATCCGAGCCGGACCAGCGGAGCGTCGACCGCGACCGAAACGCTGCACGCCGGCTACGAGACGACCGTCGTCGACGCCCGGACGCCGGACGGCACCCTGCTCGGGAGCGTCACGGCGGCCATCGCCGACACCTCGGGGCTCCGCTATACGGGGCTCAGCGACACCGAGTCGCTCCCGTCGGACCGGGGGATGCTGTTCGTCTACGACCAGGTCGGAACCCACACGTACGTCATGCGCGAGATGAGTTTCGGGATCGACATCGTCTACGCCGACGACGAGGGAGTGATCACGGCGATCCACCACGCGCCCGCGCCCGGCCCGAACGAAGACGGCAACGACCAGGAGTATCCCGGGCGTGGCCAGTACGTGCTGGAGGTCGTCTACGACTGGACGACGGACCACGGCGTCGAGGTCGGCGACCAGCTGGAGTTCGAGCTCTGAGTCGCCGGAAGGGAGCGGAGGAAAAGCCGTTGCTCGTCGACGTTAATGACGGAAGGAAGTGGACTCGCGGGGATTTGAACCCCGGGCCTTCCCCGTGCCAGGGGGATGATCTACCACTGATCTACGAGCCCGCGTTCGCATCCATACGTATCCCGGTTTGAAGTATAAGGGCTTCGACTCGCGGTGCCCGCGCCACCCAGCCCCTTGGTGGTTGCGGGCGGTACTGCGCCCACCGATGCTTTAGATGTGGTCGGAATCGACCGTGACGTCGAGGTCGATGTCCCGCTCGCGGCCCTCCAGATCCGCGACCGCGCGCTCGACGATGCACTCGGCTTCGGTCTGGAACAGCGGGATCGCTTTCGCGAGCACCCAGTCGAACGAGACCATCAGCGGGAGGTCGATCGCGCTCGAGTTGGCCGAACCGGGGTCGAAGTTGACCACGAAGATGACCTCACAGGCCGTTTCGTCGCCGTCCATGGGCTCGACCCGCCACTCCCCGTGTGCGTCGATGTCCTTGGTAATTCGCCAGTCGATCCGGTTCGGCGGATCCACGTCCGTGACCTCCGATTCGGCGGTGTACGTGAGCTTCCACCAGGCGAATTCGAGCGCGTAGCGCGTTCCCGCACCCCCATCGCCTTCGCCCCGGCGCACTCGTCGCAGGTACTCCGAATACTGGTCGTATCGCTCCAGGTCCTCGAGGAGGTCGTACACCTCCTGCTGGGGGGCGTACACCTCCGTCCGCACGACGAGTTCGTCCACGCCCCCTGTAATGGACGGTGACTGTTAAACCCGGGCCTCGGACCAGTCGAAACTGAAAGTCGCTGAATTCGATCGAACCTTGTCGGTTGATCGGTTATCATCGTTTGCTATACCACTCAGCATGCCCCGAAAGCCCAGCCGTTGAGGCGGTCGCTTTCCGCGTGGTTTGTTCTGTTGTTGTCGTGGGCGACACCACTCAGCATGCCCAGAAAGCCCCAGCCGCTGAGCGGTCGC
>JBDGPU010000032.1:1960-15253 GCA_042219525.1 Halopenitus sp. | reverse complement strand
GCGCGACCGTCTCAGCGGCTGGGGCTTTCTGGGCATGCTGAGTGGTTTCAGCAGCGACGAAACTTGACCAGCCGAATAAGCGAAATCGCATTTCATCTTAAGAGTTCAGAGTATCTCGAAATCGGTACTCCACGATAATGTCCGTCGATCGAGAAGAACATCCATCGAATACGGCGAGGTCTTTTAAGTAGCATCTCGCCGAAGCCACACACGACATGTCCGTCAGTTACGACGATCTCCAGTTCGAGCGGCTCGGGCACGCCAGCGTGCGCGTCGAAACGAGCGACGGGACGGTCGTCTACGTCGACCCGTGGAGCGACGTCGTCGAGGGCAACCCCAGCGACGGCGACGTCGTCTTCGTCACCCACGCCGACTTCGACCACTACGACCCCGACGGGATCGAGGCCGTCGCGGGTCCGGACGCGACGGTGGCCGTCTTCGAGGGCGTCGACACGAGCGACCTCGCGCGCAACGTGGTCGATCTGTCGGAGCGCGGCGAGACCGTCGTCGACGGCATCGACGTGGTCACGGAGCCCGCGTACAACGAGCCGACCGGCGACCACGTCGACGAGGACGGGGAGCCCTTCCACGCGCAGGGCGACGGCATCGGTATCGTGCTCGGGCTCGCGGGGACCAGCGTCTTCTTCGTCGGCGACTCCGACCACCTCCCGCACCACGACGCGCTCTCGCCGGACGTCTTGCTCCCGCCCATCGGCGGCCACTACACCATGGACCGGCACGAGGCCGCCGAGCTGGTCGAGGAGACGGATCCGGACCTGGTGCTCCCAGTCCACTACAACACCTTCGAACCGATCGAGACGGACGCGCAGGCGTTCGCCGACGTCGTCGAGGGACTCGGCGCGCGCGTCGAACTCTTCTAATCGGAGGGCTCCGCCAACCCCTCAGACCACGTCGCCGCGGACCGAGACGCCGTCGGTCTCCGCGCGCTGCTGTTCGATGGTTTCCGCGGCCGTCGTGGCCGTCTCCGCGTCGGCGCCCAGCATCTCCAGCGCGCCGTCGAGGGTCGGCATCGCGAACGAGCCCTCGCGGAGCTTTGTGAACGCCTCGGGGTCGCGCTCGCCGTCGACCCAGAGGCAGACGCCCCGGGGGTCGAGAATCTCCTCGTACGTGTCGCGGGCGAGCGCTCCCTCCAGCCGCTGGGTGACGTTGTCGTCGAAGCTCGCGTTACACACTTCGAGGTGGATCGGCTCGTCGTCCGGGAGCAGGTGCGCGGCGAGGCACTTCTCGGGCGCGGCGTAACCGCCGTCGTTCGCGCGGATCAGCTCGGTGTGCTGTGCGGCCCAGTCGGCGCGGACCGTGCCGCCGATGCCCTTGACGCCGAACTCCGCTTCGTAGTCGACGTCGGCGTCGCCGCCACCTGCTCCGCCCGCTCTGTCTCCGCCGCCTCTCTTCCCACCGCCGAGCAGGATGTCCTTCGTCACGTAGACGTCCAGTCGCTCGACGGGGTCGAGGCCGAGCGCGACGTCGCCGTACACCCAGACCTCCCGCACGGGCACCGGCATCGTCTCGGATTCGACCGTCTCGACGATTTGCTCGGCGCGGTCGACGGCGCTGTCGCGGTCCATTGTGGAATCCTCGGGAGTCGACCGGGGTAGCCGTTACGGTTATGTCCTTGCTGCTACAGTTTACGAGGAATACATAGAAATATTAGGTAGATTTTTACTGAAAGACAGACCTTATCGAGTCGCATGCGACGGCGCACCTTCATGCGGACGGCGACGGCGGCGACGTTGAGCCTCGGTGGAATCACGGCCGGGAGCAGTGCGGCGGCCGCCTGCGATACTGGCAAACGGGTTCCGCCGATCGAGTTCAACTCGACGGCGAGCCTGCTCGACGCGAACGGGAATCGCCTCACCGACGAGAATCTCATTGCGGTCTGGGCCGAGGGAACCGCGACCAACGGCGACGCCGACGGCAACGGCGACGCCGTCGACTACGGTGACACGCCCATCCCGCTCGCGGCCAGTGACGGACTCGTCCACGGCTTCGGTGCGATACTCGTCAACGACGGCGAGGTCAGCTACGAGTACGGCAACGAGGAGTTCGTGCTGAACGTCTGGGACAGCGACCTCGGTGGCGCCGGAACCGTCCTCTGGGACGAGGGCCACGGTCAGTACTGGGACCTCTCGAAGTCCTCGCGGTTCGAGCAGTACGCGGAGACCAACGGCTACACCGTGTCGGCGACGACCGACCTCGAAAACGACCTCTCGGCTGCCGACGGCGTCGTCATCACGACGCCGAGCCAGTCGTTCACGACGAGCGAACTCGACGCCCTGCGGGATCACGTCGCCAACGGTGGCACGGTCTACCTCCACGACCAGTCGGACTACAACGATTACGACGAGACCGCGAACCTCAACGAGATCGCCGACGCGCTCTCCGTCGGCTTCCGGTTCAACGACGACGAGGTTACCGACGGCGAGAGCAACGCCGGCAACGACTACGAACCGATCACCGACGACTTCGGCACTGCCTTCGACTACTTCGACGACCGCGATGGCATCGCGCTGGAGTACGGCGAAACCTACCAGGTCACCGTCACGGGTGTCACCGACGGCGACACCGTCGACGTCGAGTTCGACGACGGCACGACCGAGGAGGTCCGCGTCCTCGGCCTCGACGCCCCGGAGACGAAAAAGAACAGCAAGTACGAGCGCGTGTACGAGTGGGAAGGCATCGAGGACGACAAGTACCTCGCTAACTGGGGCGAGAACGCCGCGGATTACGCGACGGCCGAACTCGACGGCGATCGGATCGACCTGTTCTTCGACGAGAACGAGCCGGTCCGTGACGGCTTCGGTCGGGTACTCGGCTACGTTCGCTACGACAAGTCGGGCGACGGCACGCGGAACACCCTCTACAACCGCGACGTCGTCGAGCAGGGGTACGCCCGCGTCTACGACTCCTCGCTCAGCAAGCACGACGACTTCCTCGCGGCCGAACTCGATGCCAGAGCAGCAGGGCGGCGCGTCTGGACCGAGTCGGATCCCGCGAACTCCAGCGAGATCCGCGACCGTGACGCCGACGACATGTTCGTCCCGAACACCTCGTCGGTGCGAACCACGAACGGGGCCGTCGCCGACGACCGCGTGCCCCTCTACGCCGAATCGACGGCGACGCAGCAGCTCGATGGCGGCGTCGACTACAGCGACATCCCACTCGCCGCCGTCGACGAAGCGAACAACACGGCGATGGTTGGTGGGCTCCTCATCAACGAGAAGTACGAAGCCGACGAGGGGTACGACGTCGACACGTCGAACTACGAGAACTTCGTGGTCCTCACGAACCTCATCGATTACCTCGGCGACGGCACCGGAAAGGTGTACATCGACGGCGGGCACGGCCAGTTCGGCCACGAGTACTCGCTGTCGGCCGACGACGCCGCGTACTACCTCCGGTATCTTGAGGGACAGAACGGCATCCCGTTCGAGGGACTGAACGACATTACCGCCAGCGCGCTCTCGGACGGTCGCGCGCTGATAGTCACCGACCCGGTCGACTGTTACACGAGCGCCGAGCTCGACGAGCTGACCACCTTCATCGGCAACGGTGGTGCCGTGATCCTCATGGGCTCCGCGAAGACCGAGGACGTCCTCGACCGACCGCGGGCAAATCTGAATGACGTGGCGGCCGGGATCGGCAGCGATCTCCGGCTCAACGAGGACCAGGTGGTCGACGACACGAACAACGTCAACAGCGATCCCGAAGTGCTCGAGACGACCGTCTTCGACACGTCGTTCCCGCTGTTCAGCGCGTACACATAGCCAGGGCGTTGAATCCCTGCGGTGCCGAGGGGCACCACCGTCAAGCCGCCATCCCTGCGGTGCCGAGGGGCACCACCGTCGAGCCGCCATCCCTGCGGTGCCGAGGGGTACCACCGTCGAGCCGCCATCCCGGCGAACCGACCGCGACCAACCCGGTTTCGCCCCGAAACGGGTTTCCGCCGCGGTACGCAACGCTCCAGTAATGAACTGCGACAAGTGTGGCGCGGACGCGGTGACTCACGCCGCCTACTCCGGTGCCCACCTCTGTGAGACGCACTTTTGCGAGTCGGTCGAGAAGCGGGTTCGCCGTCGCGTCCGCGAGGACAACCTGATCCCCGACGACGCAACGCCGGACGAGCCCGAAACGTGGGTCATCGGGCTCTCCGGCGGGAAGGACAGCGTCGTCCTCGCGTCGATCCTCGACGACACCTTCGGGCGGGACCGTCGCGTCGAGATGATCGCCCTGACGATCCACGAGGGGATCGAGGGCTACCGCGACGAGAGCCTCGACGCCTGCGAGCAGCTCGCCGCCGACCTCGACATGCGCCACGAGGTCGTCACCTACGCGGACGAGATCGGCGTGGAGATGGACGACGTGGTCGAGAAGGACCCCGAGAACATGGCCGCCTGTGCGTACTGCGGCGTCTTCCGCCGGGACCTACTGGAGAACTACGCCGACGAGTTCGGTGCGGACAAGCTGCTCACGGGCCACAACCTCGACGACGAGGCCCAGACGGCGCTGATGAACTTCCTCGAGGGCGACGTCCAGCAGGTCGCGAAGCACTTCGACGCCTCCATCGGCTCGTTCGACGACCGCGAGGATCTGGAAGCGTTCGTCCCGCGGGCGAAACCCCTCCGCGACGTGCCCGAGAAGGAGGTCGCGCTCTACTGCCACCTTCGGGACATCCCGGCGCACATGGCCGAGTGCCCCCACGCCGAGGAGTCCTACCGCGGGGAGATCAAGGAGCTGCTCCACGAACTTGAGGAGAACCACCCGGGCACGCGCCACTCGATCATGGCTGGCTACGAGGAGCTCTCGGCACTGGCGGCCGACCGCTACCGCGAGGACGCGGAGGGCCCCGACCTGCGGGAGTGCAGGGAGTGTGGGTCGAAGACGAGCCGCGAGGTCTGCCGGAAGTGCCGGCTGGTCGAGGCTATCCAAGCGGTGTAGGGAATCGAAAACGTGTGCGATTACGACGTGATCTCGAACTCGCCGCTCTTCGTCACGTCGCCGTTGACGTTGACCGAGACGTTGTACGTGCCCGAGTTACTCGGGTTCTGCAGGTCGGCCACGTCGAGGATGATGCGGTCCTGCTCTTCGAGGTTGTAGTTGCCGGTGAAGTAGATCTCGAGTGTGTTCCCGTTGTTCGAGGTGGTCACCGAGTCGAGGTCGTCGCTCACGTTGACGTCGATGGTTCCGTCGCTGTCGGTGTCGAGTCCGACCTTCTCGACGTCGTCGAGCCCGACGTTGCTGGCGTCGACGCTGCCGTCCTCGTAGTGGATCTTGATCTGGTTGAGCGAGTTGCCGGCCGTGTTCGAGTTGTCGTCGATGTGGTACCGGACGTGATGCACGTCCGTGGTGCCTGCGGTGCCCGACTCTGGCAGGACGAGTTGCGTCTGGATGCCGTCGTCCACGACGTCGAACGTCGCCGTCCACGCGTCCGCGTCGTTGACGGTCGCTTTGACTTGGTGGGTCCCGGCCACGCCGTTGTCAACGTCCGCGTACTCGACGATGAGGCTGTCGCCGGCGCTCAGGCTGCTGTCGCTGTCGACGGCGACGGTGAGCGAACTCCCGGTCGTCGAGACGTCGGTGACGTCGCTCGTGAGGTTGACGTCGACGGTCCCGTCGTCGTCCGTGTCGATCCCGACGCGCTGGAGGTCGGCCGCGCTCACGTCGGAGAGGTTGACCGCGGCCGCCTCGTAGTCGATGGCAACCTCGCTGACGGCCTTGCCGGCGACCGAGTCGCTCCCGTCGACCTCGACCGAGACCGCGTGGGTGGCGTTGCCCGCGTCCGCGCTATCGGTAGAGATCCTGATCGATCCTTCGTCGGGAGTTTGGTCGGTGTACTCCGGCGTCGACAGCGACGGCGTAAGGTTCGTCATGCCGACGGCGATGACGCTGCTCAGGAGTAAGACGAGGGCGATCATCAGTATGGCGCCGACGACAGGGCTGATCGCGCGGTTCGACCGCGCTGCCGCTGTCGTCCGCTGCGTCGCGTCCGGCATCCCTGGGTCGAACTGCCACAGGGAGCCCTTGAAAAATACGTGGCCGAACCGTCAAAAATCAGAACTGCGTCGGCGACGCCGTTAGCGGATGACGTCGAGGCCGTTGTTCTGCTCGACCTCGCTCCGACCGCCGTCGGACTCCCAGGCAGCCGCGTCGGCCCCGTCGGACACGGTTCCGGGCTCCGGCTCCTGGAGCTGCTCGCGGGACTTGTCGGCCTGCTTCTGCGTGGACGGGCCGAGCACCTGCGCGCTCTGGACGCCGGTCATGATCGCCATCACGCGAACCTTCCCCTTGTACTCCTCCTGGATGCGGGCGCCCCAGATAACGTTGGCGCTCGCTTCGAGGCGTTCGGTGATGTTGTTCGCGATGCCCTCCGCCTCTTTCAGCGTGAGGTCCGGACCGCCCGTGATGTGGACGAGTCCACCGGACGCGCCCCGGTAGTCGACGTCCAGCAGCGGGTGGTTCATCGCGTCGTTGACCACTTCCTGCGTCTTGTTCTTGTCCTGCGTCTCGCCCACGAGCATCACCGCGACGCCGCCCTGATTCATGATCGTGGACATGTCAGCGTAGTCCAGGTTGATGAGGGACGGCTGAGTGATAGTCTCGGAGATCCCCTTGACCGTCTCGGCGATGATCTGGTCCATCACCGAGAACGCCTTGCCGATCGGCAGGTTCGGCACGTAGTCGAGGAGGCGGTTGTTGTCGAGGACGATGATCGAGTCGGCCTCGTTCCGGAGGTTCTCGAGACCTTCCTCCGCTTTCACCGTACGGGCGCGCTCGACGTTGAACGGCGTCGAGACCATCCCGACGACGATGGCGCCCTGCTCTTTCGCGATCTTCGAGACGACCGGGGCCGCACCGGTACCCGTCCCGCCGCCCATACCGGCGGTGACGAAGACGAGGTCTGCGTCGCCGAGGACCTCCTTGATCGTTCCCTGAGCCATCTCGGTGGCGCGCTCGCCCATCTTGGGGTCGCCGCCGGCGCCGAGCCCCTCGGTGAGGGACTTGCCCACGAGGATCTTCGTGTCGGCCTCGATCATCTTGAGGTGCTGCTTGTCGGTGTTGATCGCGATCGTGTCCGCGCCGTCGACACCGATGTTGTACAGGCGGTTGACCGTGTTGTTGCCGGCTCCACCAGCCCCAACGATGACGATCCGGGGGTCCCCGAACTCGTCGTCGTCGGCGCCGTCCAGCGCCTCGTCCATGTCGCGTTTCTCCTGTTCGGCGTTGTCGAGGGCGTCCTGAACGATATCCTGCATACTTACACCTTGGCCCAGCTGCGTTCGTTCGTCCGACGGCCCTCGGTTTCGCCGTCGTGCTCGCGTAGCATCTCACGGACCGCCGACCGGATCGCTTCGCTACGGTTCGGGAACTTGCCCGTTTCGACCATCTGTTCGACCTCCTCGATCTGCTGTTTCGGGATTCGTAGTGTCACACGCTCCATATTGTCATTCCCCCGGTAAGACGGAAGCACGTGGCTTTGGTGTCTCACGCCCCGTAATCGCCGGAAAGAGCGGGGACCCGCTCCGCGGCGGTCGGTTGTAAGACGACCGTCTTACACAAATAGGTGCACAGAAGCAAGGTACTTAAACTTACCGCCGATTGTAAGACACTCGGCGGAAATGGCGTATACGCGCTGTATATGCCCGATTTCGTGTGTTATCGTGTGTCGAGGACCTCAGCTGCCGGTGTTCGCCGTCCGCAACCCGGGCAGAACGACCAGTCCGACCGGAGCTCGTCGCCGCACTCACAGAACACGCGGTGGGACCGTTCCTCGCCGCAGTTCGGACAGTAGACGTGGTCGTCCGGCATCGTTTCACCACAGCTGTCACACGACGTGGCCCGCTCAGCAGGCTCTGCCACGGGCTCACCAGCCGGAGCTTCACCGCGGTCCGCTGCTTCCGACCCACTCGCCGTGGACTCCTCGACGTCGCCAGTGACCCCGTCGAACGAGACGTTTACGTTCACGTCACGGCCGCTCTCCGGCATTTGCGCGGGGTGCCGAGCGAATCGGTCTCCCAACGCCGCGTCGAGTCGGTCGTCGATCAGGGTGTCGATCCGGGATTCCAGCGCCGAATCGAGCCGGTCGTCGATCCCGTCGTCGACGCGGTCACCGATCACGTCGTCGACGTCGGACGACTCCGCCGCGGCACCCTCGTCGAGGTACGACCTGAGTGCTTCGCGCATGATCTCGCTTTTCGACTCCTGGCGCCCCTCGAGTCGGGTCACGAGATCGTCGTCCGCGCGGAACGTGATCTTGCTCATCAGACGTGTTACGTTTACACGGAGGGATATAAGTAATTTGCCCAGTGTCAGACATTCATGTGTGTACTGATATGATTTCCCGCGCCGAAAGTCAAACCGGCCATAAGTTCTTTGCTGGTCCCACGGTTCCATCGGTCGTAATGCGAGTTGAATCAGAAACGGAGGACCCGCGATCTGTGGGTCTCGACGCGATTTCTGCCGGTGAGTTTCTGCGATCCAGTCCGGATCCGACGATAACTGTCGCCCACGATGGGACGGTGCGAAGGGCGAACCCGGCGGTCGAGACCGTTCTCGGCCACGCACCCGGCACGCTCGTCGGCGAGCCGGTGACCCAGCTGCTCCCGGATCGCTTCTTCGAAACTGCCGCCGAGGTCGCAAGTGAGTACCTCGAAACCGGCCAGTCGCCGGTCGGCACACGGAACCTCGAGGTGTTCGCCCGCCACGCCGACGGGCACGAGATCCCGCTCTCGGTGACCATCGTGGAACACGAGCAGGGCGAAGCGCCACGCGTGACGCTGGTGGGCCGCGAGATCACTGATCGGATCGACCGCGACGCCGAACTGACGCGCGAGCGCGATCGGCTCGCGGCGGCGCTCGACGCGCTCGCGACGACCCCCGACCGCACCGTCCACGCGCTGGGCGGTCTCGTCACCGACGCGTGGGAGCGAGTGGAAATGGGCGAGGAGGCGCTGTCGCTCGACGTCGGAGGGAACGTCGAGGTCGACGCTGACCGAGCACGGGCGCTGTTTACGGCCCTGTTCGCCGCGACCGCACCGCTGGACGGCGTCGTCACCGTCGACGGCGGAGAGCGGGTCGAGACGGACGTCCGGATCTCCGGGAGCGCGATTGCGACGGACCTCGGTGCGGCCCCCGCGCTCGCGCAGGCGATGGACGCCGCGCTCGACCGGGACCACACGTCGATTACAATCACTTTCTGAGGCCAGCCAGCGGGCGCGGCGAAGAGCGGGCGGTGAGAAGCGGGCGCGGCGAGAAGCGGGCGTGGTGAGAAGCGGGCGGTGAGAAGCGGGCGGTGAGAAGCGGGCGACGTGGCAACCCGGAAGCGCTTTCAGTAGTCGTCGCCTCTCAAACGTATGGAATACGAGGCGAGTCTCGACCGCGCGATCGACGCGCTGCCGGACCTCGGCGGCTCCGACGAGCGACTCCAGGTTCCGGATCCGACGGCACAGAAGGACGGCGCGTTCACGCGACTGACGAACATCTCCGCGATCGCCGACGCGCTCGGGCGCGCGGCCGAGCACGTCCACTCGAACATCCAGCGCGAGCTTGGGACGGCCGGTCAGTTCGAGAACGGCGTCGCCCGATACAACGGCAACTTCCGCGCAGGCGACTTCCAGGAGGCTCTCGACGGCTACGTGGCGACGTACGTCACCTGCTCGGAGTGTGGCCTGCCGGACACGAAGCTCGTGACTGAGGACCGGACCTCGATGCTCCGCTGTGAGGCCTGCGGTGCGTTCCGGCCGGTCGCCAAGCAGACGACGACGTCGAAGACGCAGGTGCAAGACACCGTCGAGTCGGGCAATACCTACGAGGTCGAGATCGTCGGCACCGGCCGCAAGGGCGACGGCGTCGCGGAGCGCGGCGACTACACGATCTTCGTCCCGGGCGCCGAGGAAGGCCAGACGGTGAAGGCGTACATTAAGAACGTCTCCGGCGACCTCGCGTTCGCGCGACAGGTCTGAAGCGGTTCTCGGTTCGGTTGCAATGGGTCCCACCGCTGTCGATTTCGCGGTGCTTTCTCCGGACCTAAGATCTCCCCGACATCTCTGTTTTCACTCGTCCAATAGTGGCATAAAACTTCGAGAGCGTCTCTCTCGCAGATATTTCCATTCTGTTGGATCGTGGGCCTCAAACCTTATTCCGCCGTCCGGCGTCGGCTAGCATACACCGGGCTCAGGCCCAGTCCCTCGCATGACCCATACACAGCCGGACGCCGAGCGACAGCCACGGAGAACTGCCAGTCGGATAGCCGCCGTCGTGTTTGTGGTCGCGCTCCTCGGCTCCGCGATCGCTGGACCGGCGGTGCTCCCGGTCGCGGCGACCCAGGACGCCACCATTTCGGCGGATCCGAACACCCCGGGCAGCACGTCGACGCACACTGCGACGCTCACGCCGGATTCGGACGAGACCGGCTCCTCGCTCAACGGGATCAAGATGGACTACAGCGTGTCTTCGAACCCGGCCGACGTGAGCAACGTCGACGAGTCCGACGTGGTGCGGGCCGTTATCCTGCAAGACGATGGTACTTCGACGAGCGTGCTCGACGACCTTAGCGGCGTCAAAGCGTCCAACAACGGGGAGACGGTGAAGTTCAGCTTCGGCGGCAGTTACGACCTGCAGTCCGGCGACACCGTGCTCATCGAGTACGAGGACGTGCAGAACCCCGACGCCACCGGTAGCTTCACCGTCGAGGGCGACCTGAATCCGCAGAGCGTCGAGCGCCCCGCGGAGGCGACGCTCGTCATCGAGAAGGACACTTCGGACAGCACGTCCGACGGCACCTCCGGTGACGGGTCGACCGACGGCACGTCCGGCGACGGGGCGACCGACAGCTCGACCAGCGACGGGTCGACGAACAACACGACCAACACCACCAACACGACGTGGACGGTCGAGGCGAGCGGCGACGGCGACCAGTGGATCAACGTCACGCACCCCGAAAACGGGACGAACTTCACGGTCGACATGCCGCGAACCGCGGTCGAGAACGAGACCGGCCTGACGGCACTCGAAGCCAACCTCACGCCGGACACCAGCAAGAACTTCTCGCTCGTGGTCGCGATCTCGCCGACCGGGCCGCAACCGCCAACTGGCGTCGAGGACCCGGCGTACCTCTCGATACGACAGCCCGATGGCTACGGCCTCGGGACCATGACGGTCCGCTTCGCCGTCGACCGTGAGGCCTTCGACGTCGACAACGCGAGCCACGTCGCCATCTTCGAGCGCATCGGCAACGATTCGAGCGACGGCAACGAATCGGGCGTCGGCAACGGCTGGGGTGACGCGAACGCCACGCTGGTCAACGAGACGAACGAGAGCTACGTGTTCGCGGTGACGACGGACCACCCGACCACCTACGTCATCGGGGCGAAAACCGCCGTCTACGACGTCCCCAACGCGACGGTCGACGACTCCACGGTCGAGTCCAGCGAGACGGTGACCGTCGCCGGCACCGTGCGGAACGACGGGCTGCTCGCGGAGCAGACGATGGTGACGCTCCGCCGCAACGGGTCGATCATCGCCGCCAAGACGGTCACCCTCGCCCCGAACGAGAGCCGAACGGTGACGTTCACTGACTCGCCCGACCCCGGTAACTACAGCTACGCCGTCTCGGGGACTGACGCCGGGTCCGTCACCGTGCAGCCGGCGGAGCCCGTCCAGACTGGCGAGGTCGCGGGCGAGCAGGCCCAGAACATCGGAGCGACGCCCGACGGCTCGGGGAGGATGCCGGCGGACCAGGGCAGTTCCCCGCTCCCGTCGCCGCTCATGTTGCTCGTCGGCGCGCTGCTGCTGGCCGGGCTCGCGGGAACCGCTGCGTGGTTCCGAACGTAATCGGAGTGGACTGGGCCCGTCCGTAATCGGAGTGGACCGGGTCCGCACGTAACCGCGGCAACTCTTTTTCCGGGCGCGGGCTCGGTCTTTTCGGGCGCGAACTGTCGATGGCCCCCGTGAACGACCGCTTCCCGACGTTTTTACAGGATGACTCGCGCACCGTTCTGTATGGCAACGCAGCTCCCCGAACGCGAGTTCGACGACCGTCTCGCGGAAATACGTTCGAAGATCGCCGACAGCGACGCCGACGCCGGCGTCTGGTTCGGTGCGACGAGCATCGAGTACCTCTCCGGGTTCCATCACATCCAGACGGAGCGTCCCGTCGCGCTGGCGGTCACGCAGGACCGCATCGAGATCACGGTGCCCCGCCTCGAGGTCGAACGTGTCGAGCCGAACCCCCGCATCGACGCCGTCCACAACTACTTCGACTACCCCGGCGGCAAGCCCATTGAGGTCGTCGCGGAGATGCTCGACGGGCTCGGCGTCGACGCTGTCGCCGCCGACTCCGACGGCGCCCCCGGCGTGATGGGGTACGAGGGGCCGAGCCTCTCCGAGTTCGTCGAGGTCGAGGACCAGTCGTGGGTCGACCGCCTGCGCTGGGAGAAGACGGACGCGGAGGTCGACCTCATTCGCGAGTCCGCGAAGTGGGCGAACCTGGGCCACCGCTACCTCGCCGACTACACCGAGGTTGGCGCGCATCCCTCGACGGTCTCCCAGCGCGCGTCGACCGACGCCTCGCGCGCGATGCTCGACACGCTCGGTGACACCTACTCCGTGCGCGTGCGCGGCAGCGGTCCGGTCCACGCCGGCTACATCTCCGGCGAGGAGACCGCGCTCCCGCACGGTCACACGCCGAACGAGCGCCTCTCGGAGGGCGACGTGCTCATCACGGGCGCGTCCGCGAACGTCGACGGCTACAACTCCGAGCTGGAACGGACGATGTTCGTCGGCGACTACTCCGACGAGCAGGAGCACTACTTCGAGCTCATGCTGGAGGCCCAGACCATCGCCATCGACGCGCTCGGACCGGGCGTCCCCGTCAGCGACGTCGACCAGGCCGTCTGGGACTACTTCGAGGAGCAGGGCATCACCGACCTCGCGCAGCACCACGTCGGCCACAACATCGGGATGGACGGTCACGAGCCGCCGTACATCGACCGTGGCTGGGACGAGCGCTACGACGGCGAGGACACGACGATGGCGCCCGGCCAGGTGTACACCATCGAGCCCGGCCTCTACACGGACGAGTTCGGCTATCGCCACTCCGACACCATCGCCATCACCGAGGACGGCGTCGAGTGGCTCACGCACTTCCCGCGCGACATCGACTCCAACACCGTCTGATGGTCGAGACCGAGGATTCCGGGGCCACCAACGCCGAAGACTCCGCCGCCACCAACGCCGAAGACTCCGCCGCCACCAACGCCGAAGACTCCGCCGCCACCA
>JBDGPU010000032.1:0-1860 GCA_042219525.1 Halopenitus sp. | reverse complement strand
ACGCCGAGGTCGCCGAGGCCGCCGAAGCCGCGGCCGACGCGGCGTATTCAGTCCCCGTCATCGACGGCCACAACGACACCCTGCTGCGGTGCACGGACGACGAGCGCCGCGCGGAAAAGTCGGCAGCAACGGGGGAGGATGGAGCGGAGAACGCCGACGTCCCCGGCGTCGACGAAGCGTTCCTCGAACGCGACGGCGGCCACCTCGACCTCCCGCGCGCTCGCGAGTCGCCGCTCGCCGTGGGCATCTTTGCGTCGTTCGTCCCGTCAAGCGAGGACCCGAACACCGAACCGGTGGACCTGCGGGACGGCGAGCTCCCGGACGCCATCGATCCGGACGTCGCGGAGCGGGTCGTCCTCGACCAGCTGAGCGCGCTGAACCGCTGGAGCCGCGCGAGCGACGCGTTCCGGGTCGTCGAGGACGTCGACGACCTGGACGACTGTCTGGACGGGGAGGCCCTCGGCGCCATCGCGCACGTCGAAGGCGCCGCGGCCATCGCCCCGGACCTCTCGAACCTCGACCTGCTGTACGCCGCCGGCCTGCGCTCGGTCGGGATCACCTGGTCGCGCCCGAACCAGTTCGGTCACGGCGTCCCCTTCGTCCACAACGCCACACCCGACACCGGCGACGGGCTCACCGACGCCGGCCACGACCTCGTGCGGGCCTGCGACGACCGCGGCATCCTCGTCGACTGCGCGCACCTGAACGAGGCCGGCTTCTGGGACGTCGTCGAGACCTCCGCGAACCCGCCAGTAGTGAGCCACGCCGGCGCGCACGCGGTCTGTCCCGCGACGCGGAACCTCACCGACGAGCAGTTGGCGGCGATCGGTGACAGGGACGGGCTCGTCGGCCTGACGTTCGGGACCGGCTTCCTGCATCCCGACGGCGACTCGGACGACGACATGCCGGTCGAGATCATGGTCGATCACATCGACCACTTCGTCGAGCACGCCGGCATCGACTGCGTCGGGCTGGGCTCGGACTTCGACGGCGCGGGGATTCCCGAAGCGATCGACGACGTCCGCGGGCTGGACGTGCTGCTGGACGCGCTCCGTGACCGCGGCTACTCGGAGGAGGAGATCGAGGCGATCGCCTATCGGAACTGGCGAAGTGTCTTCGCGAACGTCTGGCGCTGAATATTCGATTTTGGAGGTGCTGTTCCTCGTTTTCTTGGCTAAGGAGTATTTGACGGCTCTCGTCTTGAGTCCGGATGTACAGATGCAGAGGCTGCTGCTCCATACGGTACCGCAGATTCCTCAAAAGCCCTCGGCCCCTCTTACTTATAAAGTGTATTTAAAGATGCAGACGCTGCTGTACTCGACAGCACCGCAAACACCCAGAAAGCCCTCGGCCGCTCTTGTTTATAAACTGTATTCAAAGGTGCAAACGCTGCTGCGCTCAACAGCACCACAAACACCCAGAAAGCCCTCGGCCGCTCTTGTTTATAAACTGTATTCAAAGGTGCAAACGCTGCTGCGCTCAACAGCACCACAAACACCCAGAAAGCCCTCGGCCGCTCGCGGTCGCTCCGCGACATATCCACGCCTCTCCGCCGCGAAAGACAGTCCGGGCTGCCTGCAGTAGCGGGCTGCCGGGCTGCGACTTTCTGGCCTTCGCTCGCTCCGCTCGCGAAGACACCGCCCGGCGCGGATAGGGGTCGGCTCAGCGACTCCCCTCCGGCGCGACCGGCCGTCGCCCTTTCAGTCCGCCAGGACAACACCGCAACCGCGACAGCGACAGCGCCGCAACCGCAACTGCGCCGCACGCCGGCTGTCCGGCGTACGGCGCTGGCCCGGTGGCCGCCGCAAGCGACGCGCCGGCCACCACTCCTGGGTGGGACTGAAAGGGGCAGCCGCTGAG
>JBDGPU010000043.1:0-15414 GCA_042219525.1 Halopenitus sp. | reverse complement strand
TCTTCCGAGGCGGTTCCGGCGCCGGCCGAGGCTGGGGAGGACTGAGGCTTGCGGTTGCTGTGTGGTCGCGTTGCCGTCGCTGTCGCGGTCGCTGTCCTGGCGGACTGAAAGGGCGAGTGCCGGTCGCGCCGCAGGGGAGTCGCTCCGCCGACCCCTATCTGGGCCGGGCGGTGCGGAGAGGCCCAGATATGTCGCGGAGCGACCGCGAGCGGCCGAGGGCTTTCTGGGTGTTTGCGGTGCTGACAAGTGCCGCAGCGTCTGCACCTTTATATACTGTTTATATGCAAGAGCGGCCGAGGGTTTTCAAGGTGTCTGCGTTGCTGGCAAGCGCAGCAGCGTCTGCACCTGTCCAATTATTCGCTTATAAAGAGCGGCCGAGGGCTTTCCGGGAGTCTGCGGTGCTGTCAAGCGCAGCAGCGTCTGCACCTGTCCAACCATTCGCTTATAAAGAGCGGCCGAGGAATTTCTGGGTGTTTGCGTTGCTGACAAGTGCCGCAACGTCTGCACCTTTATATACACTTTATAAGGAAGAGCGGCCGAGGGCTCTCTGGGTTTTTGCAGTGCAACCGAGAGCAAATCCACATGACCTATCCAATTGTATTTATAAGGCGCGTTCGGCAGCTCACGGGCTAACCCACACGGAACGACCATCTCCACACCCCGCGGATCACTACACGCGTCCCGCACAGTTACGTCGCCACGACCACACAACGAGTACATGGAATACACGCGACTCGGCAAGACGGGCATCGAAGTCTCCGAGGTCTGCTTCGGGACGTGGCGATTCGGGAAGGAGTCGAGCGGCGTCGTCGAAACGACGCGGGAGGAGGCCCACGACCTCCTCGACGCCGCCGAGGAGAACGGGATCAACTTCATCGACACCGCCAACACCTACGGCGGCGGCGACAGCGAACGCTGGATCGGTGAGTGGCTCGACGAGCGCGACCGCGAGGACTACGTCGTCGCCTCGAAGGTGTTCTGGAGTTCGGAGAGTCGGTTCTCCGCGAACCTCTCGCCGAAGAACGTCCGCGCGGAGATCGAGGGGACGCTCGACCGCCTCAACACAGACTACGTCGATCTCTACTACATCCACCGCTTCGACGACGGAACCGACGTCGAGCGGACGCTGGCGACGTTGAACGACCTCGTCCGCGAGGGGAAGGTCCGCGCGCTCGGCGCGAGCTCGATGGCCGCCTGGAAGCTGACGAAGGCCCTTTGGAAAGCCGACGCGCGCGACCGCCAGCCGTTCGACGTAACCCAGCCGATGTTCCACGCCGCGCGCGACGAGACGATCGAGGACTACCTCGACGTCTGTGCGGACCAGGACCTGGCGGTCTGCCCGTACTCGCCCCTCTCGGGCGGGCTGCTGACGGGGAAGTACGAGCGCGCGCCCGACGGGGAGGTCATCGCTCCTGACGACTCCCGCGGGAGCCTCTTCGAGGAGTTCGGCGAGTACTACGCGTCGAGTCGCGCCTGGGACGTTCTGGAGGAGATCGAATCCGTCGCGAACGACCTCGACGCGACGCCGGCACAGGTCGCGCTCCGGTGGCTCATCGAGCAGCGCGAGTTCCAGTGTATCCCCATCGTCGGCGCGCGGACGCCGGACCAGCTCGCGGAGAACGCTGGCGCCTCGGAAATCTCGCTGTCGGAGGCGCAGTACGACCGCATCGCCGACGCGCGGCAGGCCTGAGCCCGCAGAGCGACGCGAGTCCACCACAGACGCCGCCACGAACACGGCTGTTCCCGCCCGGGCGACTACCTTGAAGTGCGGCGCCGGCGACTCGCCACACATGGACGTGCTACCCGACCACACGGAGCGATTTCTCGCGGCGACTAGTCCGGAGAACACGGACGTACAGGAGCGGATGGCCGCCCACGCCGAGGAGCACGACTTCCCGATCATTGGCCCCGTCGCGGGCGGCGTCCTCCGGCTGCTCGCGAGGCTGACCGACGCGGAACGGGTCTTCGAGTTCGGGTCCGGCTTCGGCTATTCCGCCTCGTGGTTCCTCCGGGGCGGCGCCGACGAGGTGATCTGTACCGAGTTCGACGCCGAGGAGGCCGAAACCGGCACCGAGTTCATGCGCGATGCTGGCGGGGCCGACCGCGTTACCTTCGAGGTCGGGGACGCGATGGAGACGGTCGCGGCGTACGACGGGCCCTTCGACGTCGTGCTCATCGACCACCAGAAGCACCGCTACGCCGACGCCTTCGAGGCCATCACACCGAAACTCGCCCCTGGTGGCGTCGTCGTCGCCGACAACATCATGCGTGGCCCGGTCGACATGGGTGCTCTTCTCGCCTACTTCGACGAGGGGGTCGACCTCCCGCCGGGCGACAGCGAAACACGCGGGATCGCCGAGTACGTCGACACTGTCCGCGCGAGCGACGACTTCGAAACGTCAGTCCTGCCGGTCGGGTCGGGTATCACAGTGAGTACACGCGTCGACTGACGGGGTCGAGAAACACGCAAACGCAGCGGCGGTGGAATGCCGGAAAGACAGTCTGGGGTGGGATGCCGGAGAGCGGTCTTTCTCGCCGCTGCAAGAGATACTAGCGGCCGTAAGCGTATATATAACCACCACTTTGAGCGTCGAGATCGGTTTTGACTAATCGAGTAACAGCTGCTATTTCCTTTTGTTCGGGTCGGGTCCGCCGGGGGTCACTCGGATCGGTCTGCCGCCACGGTGTCGTCGTCGAACCACTCCGTAAGGGCGTCCTTCAGCATCTCGACGAGCAAGTTCCGCTCCCCGGTTCCCCACACAGCGAGCGTCGGGTCGCTCGACTGATCGCGGCCGACCGAAACCGTGACGACGGCCTGCGTGCCGTCGACGAGGAGGCGTTTCCCGTCGGGGATGTCCGTCGTTTCGGGAATCCGTGTCACGGTCTCGACGTCGGGAATCCGCGTCGCCATCGTCGCCCCGTCGACGTCGCCGACGACTCGTACCTGGATGCCGTCCTCGGCGGCTTCGGTGAGCGTGTCGAGAAGCTTCTTCGAAAGCGGCGTCCCGTCCGTCACGAGAATGATCTCCGCCGCCGCGGATCGGACGACGTCGACGAGACAGTCGACGACCTCCGAACGCCCGGTGACGGTTTTGACGTCCGATTCGTCGTCGTTCTCGCTCTCGAGCATGCTCAACACAGCCGTGAGCGTCGCCTCTCGGTAGCGATATTCCTGTCTGAGTTTCCGGATCGCGTCACGCGCCGGGACCGGATCGAAGTGCTTGGGCGACTGCTCTTCGACGTCGATGAGGTCGTTCTCCTCAAGCTCCTCTGCAGCATCGTACACGCGCGTTCGCGGGACGTCCGTGACCTCGCTTACGCCGCGAGCCGTCGAAACCCCGTTCTGGAGCAGGGCCACGTACATCCGCGACGCATAGGTACTCAGTCCGAACGCCTGCAGCTGCTGGATGGCCGTCGACGCTGGATGATCGATGGGGTCGGGGGTCATAATCACGTCCTCCCAAACGTGGCAGCTGCGTGGCCGGTGCCGTCGAGAACGCTGCTTTCGGCCACACGACCGCCGGATAGCGACGAATACGTTGGTCGCCTGTAATAATGTTTTGTGATTAAGTGGGTCAATCAAACGCCAGTGACCGTGAGACGTCGAACGGAGCCGGATAGCCCGGCGATCAGGGAAGGGGCCGGGATAGCCCCTCTAACTCGATAATTAGCTATCGGAATCGTCGGTTCGGCGGCATGGACGGGAACTCCCGTTGCTAACTGTGATTTCAAAAATCACAATACCACCAACTCCTTTTACGCTGGGAGAGCAAGATCGAATACCGCACTCTCAATGAGGTGCGACTGACTGGACCCAATGGACACAAACGACGTGCTCACGGAGGCGAACGGACTGTTGCAAGAGCTCGGGCTCAAGGAATACGAAGCAAAGTGTTTCGTGGCCCTGAGCCGACTTCCGCGAGGAACAGCGAAGGCCATCAGCGAGGTTTCGGACGTCCCACGGACGCGTGTGTACGATGCGGTTCGCGTGCTGGAGTCCGAGGGGCTCGTCGAGGTCCAGCACAGCAACCCCCAACAGTTCCGGGCCGTCCCGGTCGAGGAGGCGATCGACACGCTCCGCGAGAAGTACGAATCCCGGTTCGAAACACTTCGAAGCGACCTCACGCAGCTTCCGCCAGTCGACCAGGACGAGCAGGAGACCGCCCACGAGGTGTGGTCGCTCTCCGGGCGAGCGGCGATCTCGAATCGAACGACGCAGCTGCTCGACGAGGCGAGCAACGAGGTCGTCTTCATACTCGGCAGTGACGAGGCGCTGAACGACGAGATCATCGCGAGCCTCACCGCAGCGAGCGACAGGGGAACGACGGTCGTGATTGGCACGATCACAGAGGATCTGCGGCGGCGCTGTGCACGGGTGGTTCCAGCTGCCGAGGTGTTCGTCTCCGAACTCGACTGGCTCACCGCAACTGCGCACGAACCGCACCCGGCGACCTCGATAAGCCGCCTCCTCCTGACCGACCGGCGATCGATTCTGGTCAGCTCGGTCGACAAGTCGAGCAACACCGAGAGCGCCGTGTACGGGACGGGGTTCAACAACGGGTTCGTCGTCGTCGCTAGGCGGCTGATGGCCACGGGGCTGCTGACGAGCGAGGACCCGGTCCACTCCTGACGAGGCTGGCCGTCAATGTCGACCGCCACTGTCCGCTCGTGTTCACCTTCGCCAGCGACGGTTCCGCCTCTGTCGCAAGCGACGGTTCCGCCTCTGTCGCAAGCGACGGTTCCGCCTCTGTTGCCAGCAACGGTCCCCAGTCGGTCGCCAGCAATGGTTCCCACTCAGTCGCAAGCGACTTCTCGACGTCCTCGACGGCGACCGATCCTGCTCTCCACCCCCCGTTCCAGGGCGAGTTCACCAACGTATTCACGCTCCGCGCCAACTACTGGATATGTATCTCGGAGACGAGGCCTGGCCGGACCTGGGCGAGTACTTCGAAGACGAGTCGCTGGCGCTGGTCCCCGTCGGATCGACGGAGCAGCACGGCCCGCACCTCCCGGAGGCGACGGACCACCTCATCGCGGAAGCGCTCGCGCGGGAAGCCGCCGAACGCGGCGACTACCTCTGCACGCCGACCGTCAACGTCGGCGTCAGCCCGCATCATCGGCAGTTTCACGGGACTATGTGGGTGGACGCGCCGGTGTTCCGCGACTACATGGAGTCGCTCACGCGCAACCTCGCGTATCACGGCATCGACCGCGTCGTCTTCGTGAACGCGCACGGCGGGAACGTCGACCACCTGCGCGAGGTCGGTCGTCGCCTGCGCGACGACGAGACGCTGTACGCCATCGAGTGGATGTGGGACAACGCCATCCCGGGGCTCGTCGACGAGCTGTTCGCACAGAACGGCCCCCACGGCGGGCCCAAGGAGACCGCGATGATCCAGTACCTCCAGTCCGACCTTGTCCACGAGGATCGACTCGCGGAGGCGCGGGACGGCGGCCCGGCCAGCGTTGCAGAGGCGGACACGATCAAATACGGCGCCAAGACGTTCTACGACGCCGCCGACAACACCGAGAACGGCGTCCTCGGTGACCAGACCGACGCGAGCGCCGAGAAGGGTGAGCAGCTGTTCGAGGCGGCGACGGACCAGCTCGTTCAGCTGGCCGACTGGCTCGACGAGCAGCCGTTCGAGGCGCTCATGCCGAAAGACCACGTCTGAGCCCGCGACGGGTCGGCAGAATACTTGCGTCGCACTCGTCGGTTCAAACCCTTTTTGTATCGGCGCAGCCTCTCTCCGAGCATGTTTGGAGGCGGCGGCATGAACCCACGGAAGATGAAGCAGATGATGAAACAGATGGGCATCGACGTCACCGAGATCGATGCCAACGAGGTCGTCGTCAAGACCGACGACGAGGACCTCGTCTTCGACGCCCCGCAGGTCACGCGCATGGACGCGCAGGGCGAGATGACCTACCAGATCGTCGGCGAGCCCGAAAGCGTCGAGGCCGGCGCGGGCGGCGCCGCCGACGCGGTCGAGAGCACCGAGGGCGCCGAGGAAGCCGAAGAGGAGACCGGCATCCCGGAGGACGACATCAACATCGTCGCCCAGCGCGCCGGCGTTCCGGCGAGTGACGCGCGCGAGGCGCTCGAAGCCGAGGACGGCGACCTCGCCGCCGCCATCGCCCGCCTGGAGTGACTGACGCGGCGTACCTCCTCGTCCACGAGGACCGGGAGTACCTGCTGGAGCCGGGCGAGGAGTTCGGCACCGACCTCGGCGTTATCGACGTGCCCGAGGACGTCTCGGCCGGCGACACCATCGAGACGCATCTGGGCACCGAGTTCGAGGTTCGCGAGCTTCGCGGCCCCGACCTGTTCGACCACCTGGAGCGAACCGGCGCGCCGATGATGCCCCGCGACATCGGGCTCGTCATCGGCCATACCGGGATCAAGGCCGGTGACCGCGTCCTCGACGCGGGCACGGGGACCGGCATCCTGTCGGCGTACCTCGGGCGCGTCGACGCCGAGGTCACGACCTACGAGCAGGACCCCGAGTTCGCGGACGTCGCGCGCGAGAACATGCGTGTCGCCGGCGTCTCGGACCGGGTCGACGTGCGGACCGGTGACCTCACCGAGCACGTCGACGAACTCGCAGAGGGCGAGGGCTTCGACGTGCTCACGCTCGACACCGCCAACGCCCCGGAGATCGCGGCCCGCGCGGACGAGCTGTTGGTTCCGGGCGGCTACCTCGCGGTGTACTCGCCGTTCGTCGAGGCGACCCACGACGCGGCCGACGCGGTGAAGGAGGCCGGACTCACGGAGATCGAGACGCTGGAGACGATCCAGCGAGAGATGGACTTCTCCGACCGCGGCTCCCGCCCGTCGACGGCCGGCGTCGGCCACACGGGCTACCTGCTGTTCGCGCGGCGTCCCTGACGCAGGCTGTCATTCTTCGATCCGTTGTCGCTGTTGCTGTCGGTCGATTGTCCCTCTCGATCGAAAGGTCGTCGCTATCGACTGACCAGACGATTTGCGATTATAGAAATTACGTCACCCATCCGAACGTTCTTGGGCCATCGCGCAGCAGGCCCTGTATGGTTCTTACCGACGAGGCCCGCGACGCGCTCTCGACCGCGAGTGACCTCGTCGTCGCGGACCCCGACCTCGACCTTCTCGAAGCCATTCTCGACACCCGGGAGGAAGCGGAGCAGGACGGGAAGTGGCGATTGCTGCTGTCCGACGACGTCGTCGACACGCTCGACTACGAGTTCATTCTGGGCACACGCGTCGAGGAGCGCCGGCAGCGAGGAGAGCTGCTCGTCCGACGGACCTCCTCGCCACCGGGGAGGCTGATTGCGACCCCCGACTCGGCGTTCGCCGTCGCGGGCCCGCCGTCCTCGCGAACGTTGCTCTCGACGACCGAGACGGCGGACGCAGTCCGGGGCGCCGTCGTCGACCGATTCGAGACAGCGCAGCCCGCCGACCTCGGCGTTCCGGCTCGACGAACCCTGCTCAACGCCGCCGAGCGATCGCTGTCGACGGGGTTCGGGGCCGACCTCGACGTCGCGCTACGGGAAACCGACCGATTGCACCGGTCGGACGACGTCAACGTCCTCACCCTCCTGGTCGCGCTCGGAGCGAGGCATGGCCACCTGTTCGGCGCGCTTCGGACCTGGGCCGAGGAGGTCGGCGTTGCACCCCGGCAGCTGTTCAGCGAGGAGAAGCGGACGCTCGTCGACGCCGGCGTCATCGAAACGATCAAGCTCCCGCTTGGCGAGGGGCACCCGCGCTCGCGACTCCGGCTCACGGCCGACGAGCTCGCTAATTGCCCGCCGGGTGTCCTCCCCGAACGGCTCGAAGCACATCTTCAGGGGGCTGCACGGGGCGGCCCTGCCGCTACGGAAGAGCGAGAGCCAGTGTGGAAACGGCAGAACCGGTCCCCAGGACCGGACTAGCTGGAGAAGCTCCCCGGGACGAACTCGCGAGCTAGTGGTCGTCTTCGCGCCACTTGTGCTCGCACTCGGTACAGACGAAGAAGCGCGTCTCGGACTCGTCGGCTGCCCGGATCTGCTGCATGTACCAGTAGGCCTCGTCGTTGTCGCACTCGGGACACTGGGCCGTCGTCGACGGGAGACCCTTGTCCTCGGCGTCGCTCACGTCGATGATCTCCGAGGCTTCCTGCCCCGTCGTCGTGACCATCTGCGCTTCCGCCTGTTTGTCTCGACCCTTTTCGAAGTCGCAAGAGGCACAGACCCAGTGGTCCTCACCCTCTCCGGCTTTCATCATCGAACCGCACTCGTCGCAGAACTCCATAGAGAATCCAGCGGCCACCGATATTTAAACGACGGGGTTCCAGGGGCGGCGAAGTCGAGCGGTGGATCCGGCGTCGATTCCTCACGGAATTCGGCTACATATGCGGGTCGCTGCACAGGTGGTTCGGCTCGTCTCCCGTGCGAGGAGGGATATCAAATGCGGCGAACTTTGGCCGGGCTTTAATAGGCCGTCAACTAGTCATCCTCGCGTGGTTTACGAGACAGGTAATCGCACTATCGACGACGCCATCGCCCGCGTGCTGGAGGGCGAGACCCTCGACCGGCGTGATGGCCTGGCGTTGATAGCCCAACCAGTCGAACCGCTCGCCGAGGGGGCGGACTATCTCCGCTCGCGACTTGGCGACGACACCGTCGACGCGTGTTCCATCGTTAACGCGAAGGCGGGCAACTGCGCGGAAGATTGTGGGTTCTGCGCCCAGTCAGTCCACTTCGACACCGGCATCGAGACGTACGGGTTCCTCGACCCGGAGGAGATCCTGAAAGCCGCCAAACAGGCGGAACGCGACGGCGCCCAGCGATTCGGTATCGTCGTCGCAGAAAAGGGCGTCTCGAAGGAGCAGCGCCCCGACGAGTGGGCGGACGTCATTCGCGCCATTCGACTCGTCCGCGACGAGACGGCCGTCGAGGTCGACGCGTCACTCGGGATTCTCACCGAGGAGGAGGCCGAGATCCTGGCTTCCGAGGGGATCAATCACTACAATCACAACATCGAGACGTCGCCCGACTACTTCCCGGAGATCGTCTCGACCCACTCCTTCGAGGACCGAGTCCACACGCTCGAGATCGCGAAGGACGCCGGGATGGACCTCTGTGCCGGCGTTATCCTCGGCATGGGCGAATCGCCGGCCGACCGCGTCGACGCCGCGATCGCGCTCCAGGACATCGGCATCTCCTCGCTCCCGGTGAACATTCTGAACCCCGTTGCCGGCACGGACCTTGGCGCCCGCGAGGAGGCGCTCATCTCGACCGAGGAGACGATCAAGACCATCGCCGTGTATCGGTTCCTCCATCCGGACGCTCGCGTTCGGCTAACCGGTGGCCGCGAGGTCAACTTCGCCGACGACGAGGAGCACCTGCCCTTCGAGGCCGGCGCCGACGGGATTCTGACGGGCGACTACCTCACGACGTCGGGCCAGTCGCCCGCCGACGACATCGAGATTATGCAGGAAGCCGGGATGGAGCCGAACACCGAGGTCAACGACTTCGATCCCGAAGCGGTGAAAGCCCGCGAGGACGCTGAGCAAGCGGTCGAGACGGCCGCCGGGACAGCCGTCAGCAACGCGGAATCATCCGACGATTAATCTCACACGACTACGACAATGGACGACATCAACTTCGCCGTTCTCGGAACTGGAGGCATCGGTCGCCGAACGCTCGAACTTTCCCAGCACAAGGAGCACCTGACCCCCGTCGCCGCGTGTGATCGCCACGGCGTCGCAGTCGACCAGGACGGACTCGACGTGAACGAACTCCTCGCCGCGACGGAAGGCAATATCGCCAGCGACGGCGGGACTGCCGGCGCGGCGAGCGCGAACGCCGAACCGACGTCCGACGCGAGCGTCAAGGAGCACGGCGACGAGAAGGGCGTGGTGGCCTCGACACAGGGTGACCCGACCGAAACGCCCATCGACGACGTCATCGCCGAATCCGCCGCCATCGACGCCGTACTGATCGCCCTGCCGAACCTCGAACACGATTTTATTCCCCGCGTCGCCGAGCGGTTCGCGGATGCCGAGTACGAGGGCGTCCTCGTCGACGTGCTCAAACGGTCTCGCGTCATCGGCATGCTCGACGACCGGGAAGCGATGCTGCAGGACGCAGGGATCACCTTCGTGTGTGGTGCTGGGGCGACGCCGGGGTTCCTCACCGGCGCAGCAGCACTCGCCGCGCAGTCGTTCGTCGAGGTGGAGTCCGTCGACATCTGGTGGGGCGTCGGCCTCAAGTCCGGCTACGAGGACAATCGCGGAACCGTCCGCGAGGACATCGCGCACCTCGACGGCTACGACATCGAATCGGCACGTGCCCTCTCCGACGAGGAGATCGAGGAGGTCGTCGAGGAACACGACGGCGTTCTCGAGTTCACCGACATGGAGCACGCCGACGACGTGCTGCTCGAGCGGGCCGGGATCTGTGACGCCGAGGACGTAACCGTTGGCGGCAAGCTCGACCTCCGGAACGACGAGAAGCCGACGACGACGACGGTGACGGTGACCGGCCGGACCTTCGACGGCGAGGTCGGCAGCAACACGTTCGAACTCGACGACGCCACGAGTATGGAAGCCAACGTCAACGGCCCCGCGCTCGGTTATCTCAAGGCCGCAATCCGCCGAAACCGGACCGGCGACTACGGGGTGTACGGCCCGGCCGAACTCATGCCCGGCTTCTAACCCGTGCCCGCAGAAAACGCGAACCGCGGTCACGGGTTCGACCTCCAGCAACGGCTCCAGCGCCGTGACGCTGCGGGCCTCCGTCGCGACCTCCAGCCCATCGAGTCGGTCGAATCGCGGACGCGACTGGCTCCCGACCCTGAAGGCGGAGTGCCGGATTTCGAGAGCGAGGCGGCGACGGAGACGCTCGTGTTCGCGGCCAACGATTACCTCGGGCTCGCGGGCGACTCGCGGCTAGTCGACGCAACTGCCGAAACCGCCCGAGACGTCGGTGTGGGCGCGGGCGCCAGCCGATTGGTCGTGGGCGACACGCCGAGCCACCGGCGTCTCGAACGCTCCCTCGCGACGCGAAAGGGCACGGACAGAGCCGTCGTGTTCTCGTCCGGCTACGCGGCCAACGTCGGCACGATCACGGCCCTCGATCCGGACGTGGTTTTCTCCGACGAACGCAATCACGCGTCGATCATCGACGGCTGTCGCCTCTCCGGCGCTGACGTCGAAATCTTCGACCACTGCTCAGTCCCCGACCTCCGGCAGGCGATGACCCGGCGTCGCCAGCGCTCGACCGACGCCGAGTCCTGGCTGGTGGTCACGGATTCGGTCTTCAGCATGGACGGCGACGTCGCTCCCCTCGCCGAGATCTGTGCCGCCGCCGAGGAGCACGGCGCGTGGGTGATGGTCGACGAGGCACACGCGACCGGTGTCTACGACGGCGGTATCGTTGGCGAACGCGGACTCGAAGACCGGGTTCACGTGCAGCTCGGGACCCTCTCGAAGGCCCTCGGTGCCCAGGGTGGCTTCGTCGCCGGTCCGGAGTCGCTGGTGGAGCATCTCGTCAACGCGGCTCGGTCGTTCGTGTTCTCGACGGGCCTGGCGCCGCCGCTGGCGCGTGCCGCGGACGAAGCCCTGACCATCGCCCGCGAGACCGACCGCCCCGAACGCCTGCAGGAGAAGGCCGCGTATCTCAGGGACGGCCTTACCGATCTCGGCTTCGAGGTGCTCGGGGAGACGCACATTCTCCCCGTGCTCGTCGGCGACCGAAGGGACGCCGTCGCGCTGGCCGACGGACTCCGCGAACAGGGCGTGCTCGCACCAGCGATCCGCCCGCCGACGGTCGACGAGGGAACCGCCCGGATCCGGGTGGCACCGACGGCCACTCACTCCCGGGAGGCGCTCGACCAGTGTCTCGCCGCGTTCGAGGCCGCAGGAACGGAGGTCGGGGTGCGATGAGCCGAGACGGACTGGCCGTACTTGGAACCGGGACCGGCGTGGGCAAGACGGTTGTAACGGCGGGCCTCGTCGGGTGGTTGCGGGACCGGGGCCACGCTGCCGTCGGGATCAAGCCGGCCCAGACGGGCTTCCCGCCCGACGACGACGCCACGGTCATCGAAAACGCTGTGGGCGAGGCGGCAGCGAGCGTTTGTCTCCGGCGGCTGGAACCCGCTCTCGCGCCCGCCGTCGCGGCCCGGGAGGAGGGCGTGGAACTCTCGTACGCAGAACTGCGCCGCGGCTGCGAGCGCGAACTCGCCGCGGCTGACCCCGGCATCGTCGAGGGGATTGGCGGCCTCCGGGTCCCACTGGCGGATGGTCGAGAGGTAGTCGACCTCGTGGCCGACCTCGGGATTCCCGCGCTCGTGGTCGCTCGGTCCGGCCTCGGCACGCTGAATCACAGTGCTCTGACGGTCGAGGCGCTCGAACGGCGGGGGGTAGAGGTCGAAGCGCTCGTCCTCAACGACTACGCGGGGGCGACGCTCGCCGAACGGACGAACCCCGAGGCGCTCTCGGACATGATCGACCCACCGGTCCACACGCTCCCCAGCGTCGACATCGGAGACTCGGCCGAGGGGGTTGGCGTCGAGGAACCAGCTGACGGCGTTGGGATCGAGGACCCGAGCGCCGCCGTCGACCTCGTTCGCAACAACCTGTCGCCGAGCCTGCTATTTGGCGCGCAGGAGCGGCCGATAGACGGCGGGTAACCGGAGTCGGAGAAGCGGACAAGCGGAGGCGGAAAAACCGGAGACGGAGAAGCGGAGGCAGAAAACCAGAATCGGAACGCGGCGACAGCGAAACCGGTCGCCGGTTCGCGGCTGAGTAACCGGTGGCGGATTCCGACTCCAGAAGTTCCTTCACCCACGACGCGAAATCAACTGACAATGGTCGTTTCTCGCATTTTCTCGCCGATCGCCGAGACCGACAGGCGGGTGATCGTCCTCGCGCTCGCCCGGATGGTCGGCGCGCTCGGCAACTCGTTCCTCGTCGTCGTGCTGCCGCTGTACATCGCCAGCGAGGTCGTGGACGTCGAGGCTCTCCTCGGCTCGACCGTCGGCGTCGCCGGAGTCGGAGTGACGGTGACGGAACCGCTCCTCATCGGCTTCGTCCTCTCGCTGTTCGGGTTCCTCAACAGTCTCTCGCAACCCCTCACCGGTCGACTCTCCGACCGCGCGGGGAGCCGGAAACCGTTCATCCTCGCCGGGGTCCTCCTGCTCGGGACCGCCTCGGGGCTCTACGCGTTCGCGACCGAGTACTGGATGCTCGTCCTGTTGCGCGCGATTCAGGGGCTCGGCGCCGCGCTCACGATCCCAGCGACCGTCGCGCTGGTCAACGAGTACGCCACGTCAGGGAGCGAACGCGGCGGGAACTTCGGCGTGTACAACACGTTCCGCCTGATCGGCTTCGGGCTCGGCCCGATCATCGCCGGCGCGGCGGTGGAAGCGGGCCCGTACGACCTCGGCTGGCTTGGCATCGACGTCCTGATCTCCGGCTTCGACGCCGCGTTCATCGTCGCCTTCGTCGGGGCGTACCTCTCGCTCGGGCTGGTGTACCTGTTCGTCCACGACGCGGCGGAGGCGAGCGAAGCCGGCGAGGACCTCTCGATCCGGATCCTCGGTGACGAGAGCCTCCTCGACCCGGTGTTCGCGCTCGGACTCGCCACCATCGCGATGGGGATCTGCATCGCGCTGTACGCGACGCTGCAGAACCAGATCAACGTCAGGCTCGACCAGGCCCCCATCTGGTTCGGCGCGCAGTTCTCGGCCGTCACCCTCGCGAACGTGTTCCTCCAGATCCCGGTCGGCCGCGCTTGTGACCGGTTCGGTCGCCGGCCGTTCCTGCTCTCGGGCTTCGTGCTGCTCATCCCTGCGACCCTCTTCCAGGGCATCGTGACGACGCCCGTGACGATGCTCGCCGTGCGGATCCTCCAGGGCGTCTCCGTCGCGTTCGTCTTCGCGCCGTCGCTGGCGCTCGCCGGCGACATCGCGCGCGAGGGCGAGTCCGGGTCGACGCTCTCCGTGCTGACGATGGGCTTCGGCTTCGGCATCGCGCTCGGCCCGCTCGTCTCGGGCTGGCTCGTCGCCTACGGCTTCATCGTCCCGTTCGCGGTCGGCGCCGGGCTCGCGGTAATCGCGTTGCTGGCCGTAATCACGCAGGTGTACGAGACGCACGACGTCAGGGACAAGGACCTGTCAGTCGACACGGACGCCGACGCCGCGGAGTAGTCAGGGGGAGGAGTTTGGAGAAAATCGCCCAGGGAGTTGCTTTTATCGCGCCTTCTTCGCCTGCAGTCCCGAGATGTACGCGGCCAGATCCGTGGTCGAGACGATGCCGATGACCCCCTCCTCGTCGTCGACGACGGGGAGGTGGTGAACGCCCTGGTCGAGCATCTTCTCGGCGGCTTCGGCGATGCTGTCCTGGGCCGACGCGGTCGTCACGTCGGTCGACATGTACCGCTCGACCTTCGTCTCCGCCTTCGGCTTGCTGGCGGCCACGATTTTCACGAAGTCCGTCGTCGTCAGGATACCGCTGAGAGCTCCTGCGGCGTCGACGACGATCAACGACCCGACGCCGTTGTCCATCAGTTTGTTCGCAGCCGGCTCCACGTACGTGTCCGCCGTCACCGTGATCGGGTCGGAGGTCATCACCCGCGCAACGAGAATATCGTCCATGTGGTGTGGTGGCATTGGGCTATTAAAAGGGTGTTGCCACCAGCGAAGTGATCGGGATCGGCTTATGGGTGTCTTCGAAGCGAGTCGTGAAAGCTCTCGTCCGCTGTTACTTATAACCCCGTATTTAAAGGGTCAGACGCTGCTGTGCTCAACGGCAACGCAAACGCCCAGAAAGCCCTCGGCCACCCACTGTTTATTAATTTGATCAGACGAGACGGTCTTGCTCTCGACAGCAACGCAGACTCCTCGAAAGCCCTCGGCCCCTCGCTATGCACGGGTTAGAATAGATGATACGGTCTTGCGCTCAACAGCACCGCAGACTCCTTGAAAGCCCTCGGCCGCTCGCGGTCGCTGTCCCGAAAATCGGAGATTTTCGGGCTCCGAGAAATCTTCGATTTCTCGCGAAGCGACATATCCGCGGCTCTCCGCACCGCCCGCCGCGGATATGGGTCGCCTCAGCGACTCCCCTTCGGCGCGAGCGGCCGTCGCCCTTTCAGTCCGCCAGGACAGCACCGCAACAACAACCGCGACAGCACCGCAACCGCACTCCTCAGTCCTCCCCAGCCTCGACCGGGGCGCGCCGGCACCGCAACGCGCGGCGCGCCCCGGCCTCCCTCGCACGCGTTGCTCGCGCGCGCCACCGCACCTCGCGCCACGACCGCTGAGCAACCGCCGCGAGCGACACCCGGCCACCACTCCCGGCTGGGACTGAAAGGGGCAGCCGCTGAGCGGGAAGCCCTGCGACGCTATAGTAACCGTTAGAACTTTTTGCTCGGAGGCTGTTGTAAGCGGTAGTGGAT
>JBDGPU010000117.1:0-15566 GCA_042219525.1 Halopenitus sp. | reverse complement strand
GGCGAGCGAACGCAGTGAGAGAGCCGGGTGAGGAGCGCAGCAAGCAGCGCGACCGGCTCAGCGGCTGGGGCTTTCTGGGCATGCTGAGTGGTGTCGCTCGCGACGATTGCCGAACAAACCACACAGAATGCGACCGGCTCAGCGGCTGGGGCTTTCTGGGGGTACCGAGTGGTGTCGCCTGTGACGGGGCCCAATCAAACAATGCACAAAGCGACAGTCTCACCGGCTGGAGTCTCTACCCTTGCTGTTGATATAGCAGGTGACGACAAGCGATCAAATGAAGCTGGGGAACCGCTCAGCAGCTGGGTTTGAGGAATTTGAGTCCAGTCGCTAAAGACGACGAACCATCCCGTTCATCGAATCACGTGTTCGAAATCCTCACCCAGCAGGACAGACTTTTGTAAGCGTCGTGGGCAAACGTAGTAGACGTGTGCACGCTCGTTCTCGCCTGGCAGGTGTTCGCCGACGCGCCAGTCGTCGCCGCCGCGAACCGGGACGAACGGTTCGACCGCCCAGCGGAGCCGCCGTCAGTCAAGGAAGGCATTCCGGCGGTCGTCGCACCGCGTGACGCCCGGGCTGGCGGGACGTGGGTCGGCTGCAACGACGCCGGCGTCTACGCGACCATCACGAACCGCTGGCTCAGCGAGGACCGCGAGGGGGACCGATCGCGAGGACTGCTCGTCGACGACTGTCTCGCGCACGACTCCGCGGAGGCTGCCGTCCGCGACGTCGAGCGCGAACTCGACGAGCGCGAGTACGACGGCTTCCACCTGGTCGTCGCCGACGAATCCGGAGCGTACCTCGTCGCCAACGACGGACGCGTCGACGTGACCCGGCTCGATCCTGGCGTCCACGTCGTCGTCAACGTCGGCGGCGTCGTCAACGGTCGCGGCCGGTTCACCATCCCCGAGCGCCGGCAGGATGTCGGCGAACAACAGGCCGAGAACGCCCGGCAGCTCAGCGACCGCCTCCGGCCGGAGCCCGGCGAGTCGGCTGACGGCTGGCTCGACCGCGCCGGTGCAGCACTGGGCGACCACGACGCCGGCGTCTGCATCCATCGCGAGGGGTTCGGGACGCGATCGAGCTCGATCGTCCGGGTCGGTGCCGACGGCGGGACGCGGTTCGAGTTCGCCGAGGGGCCGCCCTGCGAAACCGCCTTCGAGCCGGTCGATCTTCCGCGGTCGTTCGGCGGGGAACGCTGATTCGCTCAGCGCGAAACGCGGACTCGCCCAGCGCGAAACGTGGACCGCGAGCCGGCCGACGACCCGGAAGGTCACCTTTAAGCAAATCGCGGGCGGGGTAGTGAACATGAGTGTTTCCGACCTCGAGGCCGATCTTTCCGAGGACGAACAAGCGGGGCTCGAGCTCATCCGCGAGACTGGTGGGATTCACCAGAGCAACTTCTGGAAGGAGCTGGACGTGTCCTCGCGCAAGGGGAGTCGGATCGCGGAGTCCCTGGAGGAATCCGGCCTCATCAAACGGGAGGAGACGGTGTACGACGGGCACAACACCTACTATCTGGAGCCCGCGGCCCGCGACCTCGACTTCTCGCTGCTGATGGCCGGCGACATGCTCTCCCCGTTCATCGGCGAGGAGGAGGTCGACGAGCAGTCCGACTCGTTCTCGCAGTGGCTGATGAACCTCGCGTACGAAGAGTACTGAGCCGTCTCACCGGCCTCACGCCGCCCGAACAGTGGTTTTCGTTTCTGCGAACCGTTCCCGCCCACACAGCGACTACTCAGTCCGTCGGGAACTCGTCCGGGGTCGGCGCCATCGTCGGCGGTGACGGTGCCTCCTCCAGCGTCTCGAAGAAGCGACCCGCGATGATGTCCTCGATGATGTCCCGGAGCGTGTCCTGGGACTCCTCGTCGACGTCGCCCAGGATCCCCAGCGGGACCTGGGCGCCGGCCATGTCCGCGTGCCCCCCGGCTGAGCCGATCTGCCCGAGCGCCTCCCGGAGGGCCTCGCCGACGTCGACGTCGGCACCCCGAGCCCGCGCGGACGCGTAGACGACACCGCCCATGTATCCGTAAACGAGCGTGATCGTCACGTCCTCGAGGTTCAGCAGCTTCTCGGCCGCCTGCGCCAGCGTGTCGCGGTCGCTGATCGGGCCGACGCAGGACGCCACCGCCGAGCCCTGGACCTCGCGGTTGCGGATCGCCTCCGCGAGGGTGTCGAGCGTGTCCGGACTCACGCTCGGGCTCTCCACGCGTTCGAGCGTGTCCTCGTCGGCCTGCACCAGCAGCTCCGCCCCCGCCTCGAAGTCCGCCGTCGACACCTCCCGGACGAAGTCCTGCGTGTCGACCCGAATACCGAACAGCAGCGCCGTTGCCAGTTCACGATCCGGCTCGATACCCAGTTGCTGAAAGTACTCGGCTATCTGGGTGCTCGTCGCACCGATGTCCGGTCGCACGTCCATGTAGGTCGCCTCCACCGGCCCGCGTGGCGGGTGATGGTCGACGACGACGTCGATGGCTGTCTCCTCCGGCAGGCTGTCGTTGATCCCGGGTCGCGAGTGGTCGACGAGCGCGACGCCGTCGTAGTCGTCAAGGTCGACATTGTCGAGGTGACGGAGCGGAAGGTCGAGGAGGTTCACCAGCGCGCGGTTCTCCTGATGTGCGATCTCGCCGCCGTAGCAGGCAACGGCTTGCACTCCGACCGACTCGGCGATCCGGGCCAACCCGAGCGCGCTCGCGATGGCGTCCGGGTCCGGATTGTCGTGTGCGACGACTGCCAGCGGTCCGGAGAGGTCCCGGAGTACGTCGAACAGCCTGGCCATCCGCTCGTTGGTGTCCGGGCCGGCGGCGGCTACCACGCTGTCCGCCAGCGACGTGACCGGGTCGATCACCTCGTCGACGAGTTCGTCCATCGCCGCCCGCTGGTCGGGCGTGGGATCGTCGCCAGTGTACCCGACGAACATCGCCCGCGGGAACCGCTCGCTGGCGCGCTCCGCGGCCGCCAGGTTGCGTTCCGGGTCGTCGCCGGCGATCATGACCACGTCGACGTCGGACGGGTAGGCGTCGGTGTCCGTTGGCGCGGCCTCCGTCGCGGAGACGTTCTCCTCGCGCAGCGTCGTGATCCAGCCGGTGTCGTCGGTCACGACGAAGAGGTCGCCGGCGCGGCCGCTCGAGCGCTCGACGAGCGTGTGGCCCACCGAGCTACACCCGAGTACGAGCCGCCGTAGCATAGCCGAAGTGAGTCCCCGCGTGCCCTTATCGCTACCGTCCTCGCTATTAGTGAATCGCGGAGTTTCGGAATGTCTGGTAGTTGTTGGCTCCGATAGTAATTGGAACGATGGGGGACTTGCAGTTTCTGAGCATTCGTAAATATAAACGAGGTCAGTTTTCATCGCTGGCGACACCACTCGGTACACCCAGAAAGCCCCAGCCGCTGACCGCTCGCGCTGCTCGCTGCGCTCCTCACCCGGCTCGCTCACTGCGTTCGCTCGCCGGGTTGCGGTGCCTGAGACGAAGTCTCAGACTAGCGAGAGCGAAGCTCTCGCGTCGCTTACTTCGCGGGGCGTCCCGCTCAGCGGCTGCCCCTTTCAGTCCCTCCCAGGAGTGGTGTCCGGGCGTCGTTCGCGGCGGTAGCTGGGCCGTCGCGGCGCGGGTGCGGTGGCGCGCGCGAGTAACGCGTGCGAGGGAGGGCGGGGCGCGCCGAGCGGTGCCGTCCCGGCGCGCCCCGGCCGAGGCTGGGGAGGCTGAGGACTGCGGTTGGTGGGCGGTTGCCGTCGCGGTCGCGGTTGCGGTGCTGTCCTGGCGGACTGAAAGGGCGATGGCCGGTCGCGGCGTAGCGGAGTCGCTGAGTCGACCTCTATCTGGACCGGGCGTTGCGGAGAGGTCCAGATATGTCGCTCAGCGACCGCGAGCGGCCGAGGGCTTTCTGGGCGTTTGCGTTGCTGACAGGCCCAGCAATGTCTGCACCCTTTAAAATTGGTTTATAAGGAAGAGCGGCGAGGGGTTTCTGGACGTTTGCTGTGCTGACAAGCCCAGCAACCTCTGCAGCTTTATATACAGTTTATAAGGAAAAGCGGCCGAGGGTTTCCCGGCAATTGCAATCAAATATAACAGCGTCTGCACCCGCCCATCCGACTTTTATAAGCAGATCGTAAAACCAAAATGTCACTAACGAATTTCCGACTCACCAGAACGACGCAACTCCAAAAAATCCGCTCCCCCGTAACAACCGAAATTACGGGAAGATCGCGGCGGCAACGGACTGCGCGGTCTCGATGACCGGCCCGAAGCCGGGCAGGATCAGCACGGTCGCGACGGCCGCGAACAGCACGGCGGCGTACAGCGCGGTCGGGCGGTCGTCGAGGGCCGACAGGTCACCGGACGGCTCCTCGATCCAGAGCGCCTTGACGACGCGGCTGTAATAGAACAGCGAGAGGACGCTGTTCAGGGCGCCGACGGCGGCAAGCCACCAGAAGCCGTTGAACACGGCCGCCATGAACAGGAAGTACTTCGAGAAGAACCCGCCGAACGGGGGCAGCCCCGCCAGCGAGAACATGAAGACGGTCATCGCGAGCGAAGCCATCGGAGCCTTCGTCGCGAGGCCGTTGTAGTCCTCGAAGGTCCGGCCGACGCCCCAGTGCTCGACCAGGGCGACGAACAGGAACGCACCGGTGTTCATGAACCCGTAGACGAGCAGGTGCGCCATCGCGGCGCCCATCACGTCGCCGTTGTGGGTGCCACCGGCCGACAGCGCGGCGAGGCCGATGAGCGCGTAGCCAGCGTGCCCCACGGAGGAGTACGCGAGCATGCGCTTCACGTTCGACTGCACGGCGGCCGCGAAGTTCCCGAGCGTCATCGTCGCGATGGCGACGACGGCGAACGCGAGCCCCCAGTCGATGCCCGCGGCGGTCGCGGCACCGAGCGGGAACGCCTCGACGAACACGCGGAAGGCAACGGCGAAGCCGGCCGCCTTCGACGCCGAGGAGAGGAACGCGCTCACGGGTGCGGGCGCGCCCTCGTACGCCTCCGGCGCCCAGAAGTGGAACGGGACGGAGGCGGTCTTGAACGCGACGCCACCGAGGACCATCACGACGCCGATGCCGGCGACGCCGGCCAGGTCACCGAGCTCGGATAACGCGGCGGCGACGTCACCCAGGATCAGCGAGCCCGTCGCGGCGTAGACGAGCGAGATACCGAACACGAAGATGGCGGAGGAGACCGCGCCGACGAGGAAGTACTTGAGTCCCGCCTCGACGCTCCCGCGGTTCTCCTTCAGGTACGCGACCAGCGCGTACGACGGTAGCGACGCCATCTCCAGCGCGACGAAGATGACCGCCAGCGAGTTCGCGACCGCGAGCAGCGACATGCCGGTCGCGGCGAACAGCATCAGCGAGTAGAACGCGCCGGGGTCGTCGTGGTCGGCGAGGTAGTCGTGGCTGGCGACGACGACCAGGGCCGTCACGGACGCGAAGATGGCCGTGAAGAACAGCCCGAGGCCGTCGACCTTGATCGCGTCGGCGAACAGCAAGATCTCACCGCCCGTCGCCGGCTGGCCCGTGCCAGCGGCGAGGAACCAGGCGGTCAGGCCCAGCGAGGTGAGCGCGCCGACGGCACCAATGATCGAAAGCGGCGTGTTCGAGCGGTTGTCCGGGTTCAGCGTGTCGGCCAGCAGCAGCACCAGCCCGGTGACAGCGAGGGTCGCCGCCGGGGCGAGCGCGGCCAGTTCGGGAAGTTGGGTCGCCATTAGTTGGCACCTCCGTCGATGAGCGGCGTGACAGCCTCACGGATCATCTCGAAGAACAGGTCCGGGGCGACGCCCAGCACGATGATCGCGAGCAGCAGCGTCGCCAGCGGCAGCGTGTCCTGCAGCGGGGCTTTCCCGACCTCGTAGTCGGTTTCGAGCTCGTAGGGCCCGAAGAGGACGCGCTGCATCGCCAGGAGCAGGTAGCCCGCGACGATGACGATACCGAACATCGCGGCGGCCGTGAACACGGGCATCAGCCCGCCCGCGACCGTGGAGCCGAAGGAGCCGACGAAGATGAAGAACTCCCCGGCGAAGCCGGCCATCAGCGGCAGGCCCATGTACGCGAACGCGCCGGCGACGAGGATGCCCATCGCGACGGGCATCCGGTCGGCCAGCCCGGACATGTCCTCCACCATCCGCGTGTGCGTCTGGTTGTAGAACACGCCGACGGACATGAACATCAGCCCCGAGATGAGGCCGTGCGCGACCATCTGGAACGTCGCGCCGCCGAGACCGTACTCGGTGAACGCGAGCAGGCCCAGGATGACGTACCCCATCGACGAGACGGAGGAGTACGCGACGATGCGCTTGAAGTCCTTCTGGGCGAGCGCCAGCATCGCGCCGTAGATCACCGAGATGACGGCGAGGACGGCGATGGGCACGGCGAGCGTCTGCGCCTGCTCGGGCAACATCGTGAAGTTGAACCGGAGCAGCGCGTACGTCCCCATCTTCAGGAGGACGCCGGCCAGGACGACCGACACTGGCGTCGGCGCCTCGACGTGGGCGTCCGGCAGCCAGGTGTGGACCGGAACCATCGGCACCTTCACCGCGAAGCCGAAGAACATCGCGACGAACGACGCGAGCGCGATCGTCGACGGCGCGACGCCGTAGAACGAGCCGATCCCGCCGTCGGCGATCGCCTGCGTGATCGCCGGCAGGCCGAACGTGCTCACGCTGTCGCCCAGCGAGAACACGAGCGACATGAAGCCGATGAACATGATCAGCGAGGCCGCGTTCGTGTACACGAAGAACTTGATCGCGGCGTACTTCCGGCGCGGGCCGCCCCAGATGCCGATGAGCAGATACATCGGGACGAGGACGGCCTCCCAGAAGATGAACCAGACGAAGAAGTCCAGCGCGGTGAACACACCGATCAGGTTCGCCTCCATGAACAGCATCAGGCCGTAGAACTGGCCGAGCCGTTCGCTAATCGGCGTCCACGCCGACAGGATCGCCAGCGGGACGAGGAACGTCGTCATCACGAGCAGCGGGAGGCTGATGCCGTCGACGCCGACGAACCACTGCATGGTGTAGCCGCCGACGGTGAGCCAGTCCTGCTGTGTTGCGAACGCGATCGTCCCGCCCGTCAGGGCGTTGCCGGTCGCGTCGAACTGAGACCACATGTAGAGACTCCCGACGAAGGGAATCAGACTGAGCGCGAACGCGAGCTTGTGTGCCCACTCGTCCGGAGCGAGCATCACGAGCAGCGCGCTCACGAACGTGACGGCGATGAGCGTTTCGATTATCACAGGAACCACCCCCCGAGAACGCCCAGGACGACAATGAGGCCGATGAGGCCGATGGTCAACATTGCGGCGTAGTTCGTGACGATGCCGGTTTGGATCTTCCGGAGCCGGTCACCGCTCGCGAGGCTGACCGAGGAGATGCCGTTGACGACGCCGTCGATGATCCCCTGGTCGAACGTGTCGGCCCCGCCGGCGACGTCCTGCGTCCGGTCGGCGAGCCACACCTGCAGTTCGTCCTGGTAGTAGTTGTTGTACAGTACGTCCTTGACCCCGCCCAGCTTGGCGGTGTGCTCCGTCGGCTGCGCGACGTTGTACAGCTTCCACGCGACGAGCAGCCCGAGCAGTGCCAGGCCGAGCGAGACGCCAGCGCCGATGAGCATCGTGGCGGTCTCGCCGCCGGCGATGTACTTGGCGTGGTACGGCAGGAGCTCCTCGTAGTGGTGCGCGGTGAGGCCCTTGATGCCGCCAAAGTCGTTGTTCAGCCAGCGGTGGAGGTAGTCGATCCCCTTCAGGCCAAACAGCTTCTTCACCGGCACCATGTTGACGACGCCGGCGACGACCGCGAGCGTGCCGAGGACCGTGAGCGGTCCCTTCACGTTCCAGCCGACCGGCTCGGGATCACGCGCCGTGTCCGAGCGTGCGTCGCCGTGGAACGTCAGGAAGACCATCCGGAACGTGTAGAACGCGGTGACGGGCACCGCGAGCAGGCCCATGAGCCAGCCGCCCAGGATGAGCGGTTTGTCGAGGCCGTGGACGAGCGCCTCGAAGAGGATCTCGTCTTTCGACCAGAAGCCGGCGAACGGGAAGATGCCCGCGAGCGCGAGCGAGCCCGCGAGGAACGTGTAGTAGGTGACGGGCATCTTCGACTTCAGCCCGCCCATGTCCCACATGTCCTCGTTGTGGTGCATCGCGATGATGACCGACCCAGCGCCTAAGAATAGCAGCGCCTTGAAGAACGCGTGGGTCATCAGGTGGAAGACCGCGGCCACGTAGCCGCCGGCCCCCAGCGCGAGCATCATGTACCCGTACTGCGAGATCGTCGAGTACGCGAGTACCTGCTTCAGCTCGTCTTTGACGACGCCCATCGTTGCCGCGAACAGCGCGGTGAAGCCACCGATGAACGCGATGACCCCGAGCGTCGTCGGCGTGAGCGCGTAGAAGCCGTACATCCGCGCGACGAGGTAGACGCCGGCCGCGACCATCGTCGCTGCGTGGATGAGCGCGGAGACGGGCGTCGGACCCTCCATCGCGTCGGGCAGCCAGGTGTGCAGCGGGAACTGCGCGGACTTCCCGACGACGCCACCCAGAATCAGTAGCCCAACGACGGTGAACCACGACTGGGTGGCCATGCCGAACGGCGTCCAGGCGTTGAACTCGCCGTTGAGCGCCTGCTCCGCCAGGTGCGGGAACGAGTGCTCCCCGGCGAAGCCGGCGGAGCCGAAGGTGACGAACACCGCGACGACGCCGACGAGGAAGAAGTAGTCACCGAAGCGGGTGACGAGGAACGCCTTCTTCGCGGCCGACGCCGGCCCCGGCTGCCGGAAGTGGAAGCCGATGAGCAGGTACGAGCAAAGCCCGACCAGCTCGAAGAACATGAAGGCTAACAGCAGGTTGCTGGCGACGACGAACCCGAGCATCGAAGCCGTGAAGAGGCCGAGCCCGGCGTAGTACCGGGGCAACCCGGTTTCGCCCTCGTCGTTCATGTAGCCCAGCGAGAAGACGTGGACCAGCAGCGAGACGAGCGTCACGATGACGAGCATCAGCGCCGACAGCGGGTCGATCAGGACGCCGAACGTGAGCTCGAACTGCTCGCCGCCCGCCCACGTGTACAGCGTCTTATTGTATGCGTCGCCGCCGGCGACGGCCACGGCCGCCCAGATGGACAGCAGGAAGGACCCGGCTGTCGCGGCGATGCCGGGGATGGCACCGCCCTTCGGCAGGGCGTCGCGGAACGCCAGGGCGACGAGGAACGATACGAACGGCAGCAGGACGATCGCCGGCGCGTAGTCGAACGCTACCATTTCACCACCTCATCTCCGTTGGAACAGTCACGTCTGTGTCACCAAAGTTGCGATACAGCACGAGGATAATGCCGATCCCGATGGCGACCTCGGCGGCAGCCAGCGCGATCACGAACAGGGCGAACACCTGTCCGGTCAGGTCGCCGTAGAACTCCGAGAAGGCGACCAGGTTGATGTTCGCCGCGTTGAGCATGAGCTCGACGCTCATCAGGAAGAAGAGCGCGTGACGCCGGGTCAACACGCCGAAGAGGCCGATACAGAACACGGCCGCGGCGAGCACCAGATAGTACTCCGGCGGCAACATCAGCGCTCACCTCCCTCTTCGACCTTCCGGCCGCTCGTGAACGCGCCGCCGACGGCCGAGATGACGCTGCCACCCTCCTCGCGCTTCGCGAGGTAGAGGGCGCCGTCGACGGCGACGTCCAGCGTCAGGGCGACGATGATGAACGCCGCCAGGAACCCTTCGGTCGCGGCCGCGAGACTGCCGACCTCGAGGTCGAGCAGGGCGTACCCGATGTTGTGGGTGATCGTGTCGGCCGCTTCGCCCGACAGGTCGAACCCGGCGGGGGCGCCGAAGTCGGCGCTCACGAAGACGACGGCCATGACGCCGAACAGCAGCAGCGCCGCGAGCCCGGGCACCAGCCCGCGCTCCTCGACGCCCGGCTCGGCGGCGTCGGCGCCCGCATCGCGGGCGTCCGAGTCGCTACTCATGCGCTACTCACCTCCAATTCGTTCGATCGCGTGAGCATCACGGCGAACGTGATGAGGATCAGGACCCCGCCCACGTAGACGAGCACCTGCATGGCGGCGAGAAACTCCGCCTGTAACATCACGTAGTGCACCGCGACGCTCAACAGCGCCGCACCTAAGAGGAGGGACGCGTGGAACACGTCCTCCACGAGTACGACGCCCAGGCTGGCCGCCACTGTGATCAGGGCGAACAGCGCGAACGCGATGGTTTCAAGGACCATTGTATATGTCTCCTTTGAGATACCCTTTGAAGATTTCGAGAACGGCTCGCTGCCGTTCCCGAAATTATTGGTAGTCGACCTCCCCGTCACCCTCGCCGACCCACGCACTGCGGTCGGGGTTGCGGGAGTTGAGCGGGTCGATCCCCTTGTACCAGGGGACGTTCTTCAGCTGTTCTTTGTTGTACACGAAGTCGTCCTTCGTGTCCGCGGTGAACTCGAAGTTCTGGGTCAGCAGAATGGCGTCGACGGGACAGACCTCCTCACAGAGCCGGCAGTAGATACACTGACCGATGTGGAGGTTGTACTCCTCGCCGTTGCGCTGGTCGTCCATCACGATCTGAATCGTATCGTTCGGACAGACGTTCTCACACTGCCGACACCAGATACACCGCTCCTGACTGAACTTGTGGACGCCACGGAAGCGCGGGCTCACCTCCGGAGCCGTCTCCGGATACTCGACCGTGAAGGTCTTGCCGTTGAGCGCGTGCTTCATCGTGGTTGCCATGGATTTGAGCAGTCCGATCATTAGACGATCACCCCCACGAGCACGGCCGTGAGGACCAGGTTCGCGAACGACAGCACGAGCATTCCCTTCCAGCCGATTTCGATGAGCTGGTCGATGCGGACCCGCGGCAGCGCGGACCGGCACCACTGGGTGAACAGGAAGAAGGCCCAGATCTTCACCACGAACCAGATGAAGCTAATGCTCTCCGGGCCGGGGCCGGCCGCGCCCCCGAGGAACGCCGTCGCCATGATGGCGCCGCCGAGGAACACGTGGAGGAACTCGCCCAGGTAGAACAGCACGAAGTAGACGGAGGAGTACTCCGTCTGGTACCCCGCGATGATCTCCGTGGGCGCCTCCGGGATGTCGAACGGGTTCCGGCCGATCTCCGCCATGTTGGCGGTGAGGAACAGCACGAACGCGAACGGGTTCACGAACGCGTACCAGGACGGCACGGCGATCCCGGCGACGGTGAACAGCGTCTCCTGCTGCACGGCGACGATCTCGCCCATCCGGAGCGAGCCCGCGAACACGACGACGGACATCGCCGTCACGATGAGCGGGATCTCGTACGCCAGGTTCTGCGCGACGGCGCGGAGGCCGCCGAGCAGCGAGTACTTGTTGTTCGACGCGCGCCCGGCCATCACCAGCGAGAGCGAGGCGATGGAGGCGAACGCGAACACGATCGCGAGCCCCGATTCGGGATCCGCGAGGTGGATGTTGAACGGCCCGAGGTGCCCCATCGGAATGACGGCGAACCCAAGCAGGGCCGACGCCGGCAGCACGATGGGCGCGAGGTCCCAGGTCGGGCGGTCGACGCCCGACGGGACGATGAGCTCCTTCGACAGGAGCCGGACCGCGTCGGCGACGATGATGAACAGCCCGAACGGCCCGATGCGGTTGACGGCGATGCGGTCAGTGAACGCCGCCGTGATCTTCCGCTTCGCCCACGGGCCGGCGACGCCGGTCATCGCGAGCATGATGTTGCCGACGACGAACGCGGCGATAACCGAGCCGACGAGCTGCCCGGCGAGGCCGGAGAGCCCCAGCAGGTTCGCTACCTGCTCCGGGAACAGCTGGGCCGGAATCGCACTGGCCGTCACGACGCCCCCGGTCATCAGCGGTCAACCTCCCCGAGGACGATGTCTAGACTGCCGAGCGCGGCGACCACGTCGGGGATGTACTCCCCGTTCGCCATCTCCGGCAGCGTCTGCAGGTTCGAGAAGCACGGCGACCGGATCTTGAAGCGACCCGGCTTCTCCGTGCCGTCCGAGCGCATGTAGATGCCGAGTTCGCCCTTGGCGCCCTCGACGGCGCGGTAGATCTCCTTGTCCTCGTCCGGGCGGATGGTCCGCGGGACGTTGGCCTGGATGTTCCGCTCCTCCTCCGGCCAGTCCTCGAGCAGGTCGACACACTGCTCGATGATCTTCGCGGACTCCTCGACCTCGCGCATGCGGACGAGCAGGCGCGCGTAATTGTCACAGCCGTCCTCGGTGACGACGTCCCAGTCGAGCTCGTCGTAGTAGCCGTAGGGGTCGTCACGGCGCAGGTCGTAGTCGACGCCCGAGCCACGCAGGACCGGGCCGGTCGCGCCGTAGTCCTTCGCGACCTCCGGCGGCAGGATCCCCGTGTCGATCGTCCGCAGCTGGAGGATCTCGTTCGAGGTGATCATGTCGTGGAACTCCTCGACCGCCTCCGGGAGCTCGTCGAGGAAGTCGCGCGTGTTCGAGAAGAACTCGTCGCGCGGCTCCGGCAAATCCCAGACGACGCCGCCGAGCCGGAAGTAGTTGAACATCAGCCGCTGGCCCGTCAGGTCCTCGAGAATGTTCTGGACCTTCTCGCGCTCGCGGATGGCGTACATGAAGATGGCCGTGAAGTCGCCGTAGACGTCGAGCGCGAACGTGCCGAGCGCCAGCATGTGGGCGGCGATCCGGCACAGCTCCGCACCCATCGTCCGGATGACCTGGGCGTACTCCGGCACGTCGATGTCGGCCATGTCCTCGGCCGCGCGGGCGTAGGCCCACTCGTTGAGCAGCCCCGCCGAGATGTAGTCCCAGCGGTCCGGGTACGGCATGATCTGGTACCGGTAGGTACTGCTCTGAGCCATCTGCTCCTCACAGCGGTGGAGGTACCCGATGTCGGATTCGACGTCGGCCACCTGCTCCCCGTCCAGCGTCGTCTTCAGGTGGAGCACACCGTGGGTCGCCGGGTGGTGCGGCCCGATGTTGAGGAACATCGTGTCCGAGTCGTCCTCGGCTTCGTGGTCCTCCTGCAGCGGGTTCGCGTGCTCGCGCAGGGGCACGATCTGCGGGTGGTCCTGGTCGTAGTCCTGGCTGAGCGGATGGCCCTGCCAGGTCTCGGGCAGGAGGATGCGACGCAGGTCGGGGTGGTCGTCGTAGTCGATCCCGACGAGGTCGTACGCCTCACGCTCGTGCCAGTCGGCGGTGCGGAACACCGGCTCCGCGGACTCGGAGACCGGGTTCTCGGGGTCGGCGGGGACGACGACGCTGACTTCGTCGGTCGGGTCCTCGAACTTCTTCAGGTGGTAGATGGACTCGTACCGGTCGTCGTACTCCTGTGCGGAGACGCAGGAGAGGTGGTCGTAGCCGGCCTCCTCCTTCAGCGTCGAGAGCGTGTCCTGGACGGCGTCCGGGCGGATGACGAAGCCGGGCGCGTTGACGTGCTCCTCGCGGTCGAGCACGTTGTCGCCCAGCAGGGCGGCGAGTTCGTCGGGCTCGTCCGCGGTGAGGTGGGCGGTGCCCACGTCCGTCTCGGATTCGGGTTCTTCCAGGCTCATGGCGAATCAGCGAAGTCGTATCGCATCACGAGTTCCTCCTCGTCGATGTCGTCGGCGAGCTGGTCGACCAGCTCGTCGCGCTCCAGGTCGGAGAACTGTTCGAGCTCGTACGGTTTCACCGTCACCGGCGAGGACTCGCCGTTGGCGACGCGCTCCTGTAGCTTGGCGACGCCGTACACCAGCGCCTCGGGGCGGGGCGGGCAGCCCGGGACGTGGATGTCGACCGGGATGACCTCCTCCGCGCCCTTGATGACGTTGTACCCCTCCTGGAACGGGCCGCCGGAGATGGTACACGAGCCCATGCCGATAACGAACTTCGGCTCGGGCATCTGGTCGTACACGCGCTTCATCCGCGGGGCGAACTTCGAGACGATCGTCCCGGGGACGATGATCACGTCCGCCTGCCGCGGGGACGCGCGTGGCACACCGGCGCCGAAGCGGTCGAGGTCGTGCTTGACCGCGTAGGTGTGCATCATTTCGATGCTGCAGCAGGCGATCCCGAACTGCAGCATGAACATCGAGGACCCGCGGACCCAGTTCATGAACTTGTCGAACTTCGTGAGGATAAACGGGGAGGAGCCGAGCGCCTCACGCAGTCGCGAGTTGAACCGGTTGTCCTGGCCCGTCATCCGGGCCTCTCGGGTCTTGGTTTCTACGGCAGATTCGTCCGTACGGAAAGGTTGGTCACTACTCATGTCTGGTCACGCTCCGTCTTGCGGCGTGTTGCACGGGGACTGCGAGTCCATTCGACTGCTCCGTTGCGCCACGCCCACACGAGCCCGATGGCGAGGATTCCGACGAAGGCAAGCATCGGCCAGAGGACCCGCGTCAGCGGGACCCCTGCATCCAGCGCGGGGCGGAAGACGACGGCCCACGGGAACAGCAGCACGGTTTCGATGTCGAACACGACGAACAACAGCGCAACCATGTAGTACTGGATGTTGAACCGGACCTGTGCGGAACCGGTCGGCACCTCACCGGACTCGTAGACGGCCTTTTTCCCTTGCTCTGGCACACTCGGACGGAGAATCGCTGACACTGCCATCATCCCTAACGGAATGACCAGGCCAACGACCGCCAGTGCGCCGATAGCTATCCAATCGCTCATATAGGTCTCCGTAACGTGCGCGACTTTGACTGGCCGGTACATAAGCGTTGATTCTCGCACGCGCGGGCATACCGCCGGACTCAAGACGACTCTCCGCTATCCGAGGCGAGATAACTGGTGAACGCTCGTTTCAGCGCATGGAAACGACGTGAGAATTTCTGGAGGGTTTGTTTATGACTGGGATACTCTGGTGCAGATCGCGTTTCGATGGACGGTAGCGCAGCCGCCTCAGGAGGGCCTGACCGCTCTTACTCATAAACTGTATTTAAAGGTGCAGACGCTGCTGCGCTTGACAGCACCGCAAACACCCGGAAAGCCCTCGGCCGCTCTTGCTTCGAAAACGGCTGGGTAGGTGCAGGCGTTGCTGCGCTTGACAGCAACGCAAACTCCCGGAAAGCCCTCGGCCGCTCTTGCTTCGAAAACGGCTGGGTAGGTGCAGGCGTTGCTGCGCTTGACAGCAACGCAAACTCCCGGAAAGCCCTCGGCCGCTCGCTATGCGTGGGTTTAGACGGGTGATACAGTCTTGCTCTCGAAAGCAGTGCAAACATCCAGAAAGCCCTCAGCCGCTCGCTCTGTGATGGTTTGGACAAGTGATACGGAGTTGCTCTTGACAGCACCGCAAACACCTCGAAAGCCCTCGGTCGCTCGCTATGCGTGGGTTGGAACAGGTGATACGTGCTTGCTCTTGACAGCACCGCAAACTCCCAGAAAGCCCTCGGCCGCTCGCGGTCGCTGAGCAGGATATCCGCGGCTCTCAGCACCGCCCGCCGCGGATAGTGCCTGTCTCAGCGACTCCCCTCCGGCGCGACCGGCCGTCGCCCTTTCAGTCCACCAGGACAGCGGCAGCAACCGCGACAGCGACAGCAACGCAACCGCACTCCTCAGTCCTCCCCAGCCTCGGTCGGGGCGCGCCGGCACCGCACCGCTCGGCGCGCCCCGCC
>JBDGPU010000103.1:0-15642 GCA_042219525.1 Halopenitus sp. | reverse complement strand
GCCCGGCAGCCCGCTACTGCAGGCAGCCCGGACCGTCTTTCGCGGCGGAGAGGCGTGGATATGTCGCTTCGCGAGAAATCGAAGATTTCTCGGAGCCCGAAAATCTCCGATTTTCGAGGACAGCGACCGCGACCGGCCGAGGGCTTTCTGGGAGTCTGCTGTGCTGTTAAGCGCAGCAGCGTCTGCACCTATAAATACGGTTTATAAGAAAGCGTGGCCGAGGGGCTTTCGAGATGTTTGCGGTGCTGTCGAGAGGAGCAGCGTCTGCACCTCCATAGCTAGTTTATAAACAAGACCGGATGAACGCTTTCCGGCCGTACTCGTTACCCACTGGCGCATACCCTCTGTTAAATATAGTTTATAAGAAGAACCGTTCAAAATCGGTTCTAACTGTGTCCATTTCAACTACCTAAACGTCGCCAGCCATGGCACGGAACAGTTCCTCCTCCAAGGCGTCGCGGTCGACGGCGTCTTCCACTTCGTCACCGGCCGCGTCGAGATTTGGGGATATCGTGCCGCCGCCCATCCGCGCGTGGCCGCCGCCGCTGCCGTTCTGGACTTCCTCCAGCGCCTCCTCGATCGCCTTCCCCATGTGGACGCGGTCGTCCCGGGACCGACCGGACAGGTGGACCGTCCCGTCGCGCTCGCCGACGACGACCACGGCCGTCACGCCTTCGAGCTGTATGAGTTCGTCCGCTGCCTGCGGGATCGCGTCGACGTTGTTCACGGAGCCGACGTCGGCGACGGCGAAGGAGCCCTCCACCTCCCGGCCAGCGATCGCCCGCGCCTTGACCTCCAGTACCTCGGCGTCGACGGCCGGATTCGCGATGCGGTCTAGTCTGTCCTGGTCGACGGCCGGATAGAGATAGCTCGCCGCCCTGAAGTCGGCGTCGCTGGCGCCGACAGTCAGGTGCTTCGTGTCAGTCAGGATTCCGTACAGGAGACCCGTCGCCGTGATCGTCGGCAGCGTGTAGTCGCCGTCCGTCTCGCTCGCGTGCCTGTCCGGTGGGACGGGCGTCGCGCCGTTGTCCTCGAAGTACTCGGCGACGATGGAGGCCGTCGCGCCGTAATCCGTCCGGACGTCGGTGAACTCCTCGCCGGCCCCATCGCCGGGGTGGTGGTCGACGACGGCAAGCGGCAGGACCCCGTCGGCCCCGGTGAAGCCTCGCGGTTCGTTGTGGTCGACGAGGACGACGGATTCCGCCGCGAGTTCGGTGACGTGCTCGACCCGATCCAGCTCGAGGTCAAGCACTGTCCGGAACGCACGGTTCTCTTGATGGCGTATCTGCCCCGGATATTGTATCGTCGCGTCGACGCCGAGCTGGTCCGCGAGCGCGGCGACACCGATCGCCGCCGCCATCGCGTCGGGGTCCGGATTCGGATGCATGAGCACCGCGACCTCGTCGCGGTCCGCCAGCAGTCGGCGGAACGTGACGCCCGCCGGCCGACGCAACCGGAGGAACGCGTACGCGCTCCCCAGCACGACGACGACCGAAAGCACAGCTGCGACGGCGAGTTCGGGGTTCTGACGGACGAACGTCTCTAGCGACCGCCAGGGCGTGCCGGCCACGAGGGAACCCGCCATGCACACGTCCGGATTACTCCCCGATACAAGTAGTTCCCGACAGTTTTCACTCCTCAGAGACGACAAAATACGAGAAAAACCGACGCTCCGACCGTTGTAACCCGGTTCAGTCGGTCGATTCGGCCGACGAGTCCTCGTCGACGTAGGACTCGACGGCAGCCCAGTAGCCACTCCGGAACGTCGGGTGTTCGAACTCGTAGCCGAGCGAGCGAAGGTACTCGTTCGAACAGCGCTTGCTCGTTCGAATTCGACGTTTGGCCGGCTCCGAGAGCCCCTTCGCGGCCAGCCGCTCGGCCTTCGACTGCCTCGCCGGCGGCTCGACGCCGCAGGCGTCCGCGAGCCAGTCGGCGAACGCGTGTTTGTCAGCCGGTTCGTCGTCGACGACGAGGACCGATTCCCCGCGGGCCTGCTCCGACTCGATGAGGAACCGAACGGCGCCCGCGGCGTCGTCGCGGTGGACCATGTTCAGGTAGCCCGCCGTGACTGGCCCATCGAGGTAGCGTGCAAGCCGATAGCGGTCCGGACCGTACAGCCCGGCGAACCGCGCAACGGTGCCATCGATGCCAACCGCCGTCGTCGCCTCCAAGGTGATCCGTTCGGCCTCGAAGAGGACCTCGGTCTTCTCCGTCGTCGGGTTCAGCGACGTCGACTCGTCGACCCAGTCCCCGTCGTGGTCGCCATAGACGCCCGTCGACGAGGTGTAGATCAGGCGGTCGACCGCCGTCGACCGTCCCGCGTACTCGTCGACGACGTTCCGGAGTCCGTCGACGTACACCTGTCGAGCCGCTTCGGCACCACGACCCCCCGAGCTGGCCGCGAACACCACGACGTCGGCGTCCGGGAGCGACGCAAGCGACGCCGGATCCGTCGCGTCCGCCTGCACCGGGTCGAGTCCAGCGTCGGCGACGGCTTCGAGACCGTCGGTGGAGCGCCGGACCCCGGTCACCTCGTGGTCGCGCTCGCGGAGCTGGCGACCGAGTTCGAGGCCGACGTAGCCGCAGCCGACGATGACGACATCCATTATCGCTTGCGCGCTTCGATGACGCCCTGAATCTCTGCGAGCTGGGCCAGCGTCATCGACGTGCGCCCCTCTAGCACCTGCTGGACCTCCTGCCCGGTGAGGTCGATGTCGATCGCGCCCGCGATCGTGTCGACGTCGAGGACGGCCGTCGTCATCCCCATGAGGAGGTGGTCCCGCAGTTCGGCCTCGATCGCGGCCGCGTCGCGGTCGTGAGTCAGCGCGATCACCGACGCCGCCTCTTCGACGGTCAGCGTGGGAACGGTCCCGTCGGCGATCGATTCGGCAGTTTCGGCGTCGACCTTCGTCTCGGCGACCACCTCGTCGACGTCCGTCGCCGTGACGGCGTCACGGACTAGCGTCTCGTACGCCGCCTGCAACGCGTCCGGCTCCGTGCCGGCGTCAGTCGCTACTTCGTGGAGCATACACGCTGTCGGCGATGGGTGCGGAAAACGACTGCGGTCCGCCGGATGACCGGCCGCCATCCTGCCCTGCCACGTCGCCAACGGAACCCCCACCAGCGCTGGATGTCGACTTCCGCCTCTCCGTCGATTCGCACTCCTCGCTACTCTCACCCGGACACGGCCACCCGGGCGACGTTTCGGTCCGGACGCCGTCGACGTCGCCCACACCCGGTGGGCCCGGCGGAACCGCAATGACGACGACTGTTCCGGTCTCGAAGCTGACCGGATCGGTGTGACCGAGCAGCACCGACTGGTTGCCAACCTCGACGGCGACTGCCCCGGCCTCGCGAACGTATCTGAATTGCTGGCCGGGTGGGCCGGTGTTAGCGCGGAGTTCGAACCGGTGATACGTTCCGGCGACGTCGACCCGCCAGGCGTTGACAGTCGCGTACCAGTAGCCGGGCACCGGCGTCACCGGCAGCCCGGAACTCACGCTCCGGATCGTCTTGGGTGCCCAACGCTCCTGGAACGAGGCGCTCGCCGCTTCCGTCCGTCTGGTAATCTCGGCCTCCAGCGTCTTGCGGGCGATGCCACGAGCCCGAGTCGCCGTGTCGTTCGTCAGCGTGGCCGGGACCCTGACGTCGTCGGCGGTGACGGCCGCTGCGACGTCCATCCGAAGTCGCGACTCCAACAAGGCGAGCTGCCCGCGCGAGAGATCGGTGCGAGCAGCAGCTTCGGTCGCCACGGCTGTCGCGTAGCTGCCGTTCCCCATGGCGACAGCGAGCCGCCCCGTCCCGTTCCAGCGCGCGCGGGCCGCGGCAAGGACCGCTCGCCGTTCGCGCGCAGTAAGTGTAGTTTCCGCCCGTAGCGTTACTGCTACGGCGTCCTCAACGACAGCGACTGACTCCGCGACGCTGGCCGAGAGCTCATTTCGGTCACCCCGGAGCGTCGCGTCGTCCTTGGCGGCCAGCGCACGATCGGCCGCGATCAACGCCCGGCCGCCCTGAGCGAGTCGCACCGTCTCGCCGTTGCCCAGCAGCCGCCCGACGATACCCGACGCGACGTCTCCGGTCGGAAGCGTCACGTAGTTGACGTTGCGGGTGGCCAGGGGCCGGACTCGCTGGTCGGCGGGGATTCCGTTCACGTTGCGTCCGGAGACGACCGTTCGAGGCAGGTAGCCGGGAGCCCCTCGCGGCGTGAACGCGACGCCACCGCCGGGGCCTGCGGATCCGATAGTGAACGACTCCGGCTGCTGTCCCCTGGCGCTGGCCCCGACGTACGCGCTGATCGATGCGTTCCCGAGGCCGGTCGCGTCGACGGCGTGGTCGATGGCCGTCGAGGTCTCTGCGTCGGTCGCTGCCCGTGCTTCAAGCTCCGCGAGAACTGCGTCAACGTAGGCGGTTCGGGCCGCGACCCGCGCTCGGTCCGACGCACCGTCGTAGGTGGCGGGGGCGTCGACCAGCTCGGCGCGGCGGTCGCGGATCGCCGGCGCCAACTGACCGTAGGGGTCGGCCTCGCCGCTGGCGACGCGGCGCATGGAGACCCTCGTCTGGATTTCGCGAATCTCGTCCCGAAGCGCGGCGAGGTCCGAGCGGATTTGCGAATCGAGGCTCGTCGGCCGGTCGGCGGTGAGAGTCGTCCGCCGGGTCACCCCGTGGTTGGCGACCGCGGCGCGAGCAACGGTGTCAACGTTGGTCGCATCGAGGTTCTGCCGTGCCGCACGTGGGGCGCCCGCGAGATTTTTCCCGTCGGCCCAGCCGCCGGCCTCGAACGTCGGAACGGTCGGGCGGTCGGGAGCACCAGCTCGCGGCGCGTAGGCGCCGGCGACGGCGACGACCACGCGATAGCGCTTCACCCAACGTGCCCGCGTTCGACGCTCGTTGCGTCCGTTCGTCCACCGACGGATAGCTTCGTGCTGCACTGTCACGATGCGCGTCGACGTGCCGAAGCCGGTCGAATCGGTTTCTCCAGAGCTCTTTCCGCTCGACTCGGTATTCGCGTCGGTGACGCTCATCGAGGTCCCGACCGATTCCTCGACGAGCGTCCAGTTCTCGCCCGGCGGCGTCGGTCCGTCCCTGGTGCCACCGACCCTGACTACCGAGGTCCGCAACGAGGCCCTAACGCGATACGCGTCTCGGGTGATCGAGGCGAGGTCCTCGACGGTCTGCAGGAAGGCCGCGTCAGCGCTTCGCCCGACCGAAACCGTGCGCACTCGCTCCGAGCGGTTCGGCTGGGCCGGCAGCCCGGTTCCTGCGGCTGGGCCGTCGAGGACGGCGTTCGTCCATCGCCGCTCGTCGAGTTTTGTGGGGGCCAGGAGGTCGGTCATTCCCGTTCGGAGGGTCGCACGCCGAACGCCAGCCGTGGCGCCGGGGTCACTCCGGCCGAACACGGCCCGCTGCTCCCTGGCGATAGCGGCGTTCGTCGAGAGCTCGACGTGCCGGTTCGCGAGGACGTTCTGGATCGGCGCGCCCGAGTACTGGGCGTACCCTCGCGCCCACACCATCGGATACAGACTCGCCGTGAGTCGGCGACCGAGTCCGGGGCCCTCCATCGGGTCGCGGTTGAGCCGGCGTTCGAATCGCTGGGTCCGCTCGTGGGCCGCAAGCACGGGAACGGAAACGACCACGGTGACGTTCCGCGACTGCTTCGAGACGACGCGGCCGTTACGTCTGGCGGTCGTCGTTACGTTTCGATGCGTGACCGCGAGCCCGGTCCCGTTCGCGACGGACTCGATAGCGACCCGCTCGCGCGCCGCTGCCAGATCGCTGCGGTCGGATATTGCCGGCGTCCGGGTAACAGCCGTCACCGACCCCCGTCGCGTCTCCGTCGCGGGCAGGGACTCGCCGACGGCGAGCGCGATCCGGATCTTGAGTGCATCACGAAAGGCGGTGCCGTTCCGCACGGCCTCGACAGAGCTGTTTTCAGCCGGACGCGTGACCGGCTCACGAGCAGCGTCCCGCGCCGCGGCGGCGACGGCCTGTCGCATCGCTGGCGTCGTCGCGGCGTTCGCCGCCTCGACTGCATGCTCAACCTGCTGGTCCGCGACGCCCGGGCCGCTCGTTGCGAGACTCCCCGCATACGTCGCGCTCGAGACCAGCAACAGCACGCCGACCAGAGCAAACGGCACCCGCGCCCGGTTGTCAGCGGCTATCGAAATCTGCCGTCGCTCACGCATGCGACCACCGCCGAACGACGATCCGAACGTACTCCGACCCCGATCCGGCGGGAACCGAGAACGCTGCGACGGCAACGTCGGCGTCACGAGGCGGCTTCGATCCGACGCCGATCTCGACCGACTGATCCTCCGGCTGCGCGACGACGCGGGTGCGTGGACCGATCCGCTCACTGACGAGTTCGACGACTGCCTCCTGATACGTCCGTCCTCGTGGATCGCCCGCAGAGGAGTCGTCAGCGCCAGAGCGGTCTTCGTCGGGGGCGACGACGACGGACCTGTTTGGCGGCGCGGAGTCGTCCGCGCTGGCTGCGAGGACGGCGTTAGCAAGCAACACCGACAGCGTCGCCTGATGCCGTCGCTCTCGAACGCCGTTCTCGTCCGAGACGGTGAAGCGCACTGTCCCGGTGACCGTCGCGATCCGGTCCGCCGTCGCCTGCGCATCGGGAGCGTCGTCAACCGGACCTGGACTCCCCGCAAGCAGCGTTCCGACGCTCGCGGAGACGCAGAGGAGGAAGACGGTGACGTCCAGGACGGTGCTCGTCACGATGGGACCACCACGCGAAGCTCACCAGCACGGGTTTCTCCCATACCGACGCGAATGGAGACGGCACCGGTCGCGACGTCCGCCGTCTCGGGGAAGGGCCGGCTTGTATCGACGGTGCCGGCCGTCCAGCTGTCGTTGCGAGTGACGAGCGCCACGCCGACGTCGGCCTCGGCTGGAGATTCGTCCGGTACCGTCAGCCGAGTTGGATGCGCGACGCCCCCGGAGACGACATCGTCGTTGACTGCCTCGAACAGCAGCGCTGCCCGGTCTCGTTCCCGATCCGGACTAGCGTCGACCAGCGCGCCAGCGTACAGCGAGAGCGCTATCCCGACTACCGTCAGCGCGACGAGTGCCGCGACCGGTTCCACCTGGCCTCTGGCCCTCGCAGACGACGATGCGGTCTCATCCGACGAGCGTGACACGTGTCTCACCCCAGTGAACCTGCCGCACTCGGAGTCGATCCGGCGCTGGCTGCCAGCGAGAGTCGGCCGAGCGTGCGGCCGCCGCAGCCCTCGCGAATTCCGTTGTGTTCGCGAACACGTTCGACGGCGGTATCCCCCGCAACACCCGCCCGAGCCGGTCGTCCTCGCTGACCGGCGTGACCGGTGCGAAGAGGAACGTCGCGGTCGTGGTCCCCGCTTCGTTTCGCAGCGTGATCCGAGTCGGCGTGAGTCGTAGCCGTTCGGCCGCGATGCCGTGCTCCGCAGTTGCCGGGTACTCCCCGCCGGCGACGGCGTCGATCGTATCTGCGGCGCCGCCCGCGTCCGGTGGCGGATGCAGCGGAAGCGAGATGCTGGTAGCGAGGACCGCGACGCTCACGACCGCGATACCGACCCAGGCGTACCAGCCGTCGACCGGGAGTTCGAGCATAGCGCCGTTGGCCGCGGTTTGATATATAAACGTTCACAGGAGCTGACCGGCCGCGACGAAGGCGACGAGATACGTCGTCGTCGCCGTGGGGAGGGCGAGTCCCACGCGATAGCCGACGAGCGTGCGGTCGAAGCCGCGCTCCAGCGTCGTCGAAAGCGCCACCAGAATGGCTGCAAGGAGGAGGACGTACACGCCGACGATACGGCCGACCGTCGCGACCGGAATCGGGGCGGCCGCGGTCGTGGCCGGGAGTCCGGTCGAGCCTGCGGACGTGCTTGCTGTCGAGGACGCCGCGTTCGCGGCCGCGCCCAGTCCGGCGGATCCCCCGCCCGGATCCATGCCGGCAGCGAGCGCGACGGTTGCGCCCCCGACGAGCGGACCGAAAACGGCCGCCGTGTTCGCCAGCGTGCTCGTGACGGTCGCGAGCTGGCGTGTCGCCTCCCTGTCGAGCGCGGCCAATCGGTCGAGCTGGTCGGCGAGTTCGACGATGACGTCGCCAGCCGGCTCGCCTTCGCGTCCAGCGACGGCCAGTAGCTCGACGGCCCCACGAATCCGCGGGCTCGACGTCGACGTCGTTGGACCTGCTTCGCCACGAAACGCATCACCGATGCCGACTCGAAGCAGCTGGCTCCGCCGCGCAGCCGCTCGAAAGAGCTCGCCTGTCGGACCCGACACCGCGTCGCCAGCGCGTGCGACCGCCTGCTCGACGGCGACGCCCTCGGCGACCTCGCCACCGACGATCGTCAACGCGTCCGACAGCCCCGACTCGACCGCCCGAATTCGCCGGAGAACGCGCCGACGCGGGCGCGTCACGACGAGCAGTGCGACGCCCGTTCCACCACTGACCGCGGCGAGCGGTGCGGCCCAGGAACCGACCAGGTACCTCACGAGCAGCCAGAGGACTCCGGCCGTCAACAGCGCCGCCAGGACCGCCTCCGTGCGCCGGTTCGGGACGTCCGGATGGCCCCCGTCGATCCGGGGTGGCGGGAACGCCACCGGGCGGCGGCGAAGTAACCAGGCGCTCGCCCCGAGGAGGGCGAGCGGGAGCAGCACGACGTAGATCAGCGTCATCACGCCTGCACCGACCGGCGCACCCGCGGCGCGAGCTGCCGGCAGCAGGGCGACGAGGGCGAGCGGCAGGAGGACGCCGAACGCGTAGATGGCCGAGACGGGACCGTGAACGTCGCCGACGAAGGCCGCCATCCGATCCGTCGCGGCGTCGACGACGGCCGCCAGCGCGCGGTCGAGCGCGCGGTCGCGCCGCTCGGGCGGCGCCGCGGCAGCGGATCGCAACCGCGTTGCCGCACGCTCGATGGCCGGGAACCACCCACGCCACTCGGCAACGAACGGTCGCAATCCCGGTCCCGGGCTCCCGGCCGACCGCCGAACGTGCTTCTGCAGGCTCTCCGCGAGCGGGTTCGACCCCGTCCTGGCGGCGAACCTGACCGCCCGCTCCGGCGACGGTTCGATGCGCATTCGAAGCACCGCGCGACCGAAGAGGTCCGGGGCAGTCCCGAGCGCCCTCGTTCGCCGGACGTCCGCGAGCCAGATCGGGAACCGATGCGCCAGGTGCGTAACTGTGAGGAAGATGAGGAGCCACCCGAGAAGGCCGGCGCTGAGCCCGGTAAGCGCCGTCGCCACGGAGCCACCGAGCAGCGCAACGCCGATCCCGACGGCGTACCCACCCCTGACGACCGTTTCGCGGTCGTACTCCGTGTCGAGGAACGTCAGCGCGCGACCGAGGTCGTCGGCATCGCCTTCGGCACTGTCGGCCCTCCCGGCAGTCTGTTCGGCTTTCTCCCCCTCATCCCGTTCGCGGGGAATCCCGGTCATGGCGCCCCCGTTCTCGGCTCCTCGACCACGTCCTCCGGACGCGTCCGCCCGGCCTCAGCGAGGGTCCCGATCCGCTCGCCCCGAGTGGCTATCGCCGTTCGGACGTCGTCGTACGTCTCCGCGGGTCCGGCGAGTCCCGCGACGAGGCCGCTGTTACCGCGGTCGACGCGGCCCGTCGGGACCAGTTCGTCGTCCGTCCGCTCGAAGAGGGGGTCGACGACGACGCCGTCGCGGCCCTGGGAGACCTCGGTGATCGTCCGGACTTCGTGGTCCGCGAGCGTCACCAGGAAGTCAGTGCTCGCGAACGACGACGGCGGGACGTCGAGGTCGGTGACGACGCGTTCCCTGACGGCAGCGGTCGTCTCGCCGTGGATCGTCCCGAGTACCGTGTCGGTCCCGGCGCCCACGCGCATCGCCTCGTAGAGGGACGACGCCTCGCTCCCGCGGACCTCGCCGACGACCAGCGCGCCGTCGCCGAGCCGAAGCGCCGTGCGGACGGCGGCAGTCGCTGAGGGCTCCGGCCCGTCGCCGGCGTCGACGCGGAGTCGCTGGACGTCCCGACCCGCCTCGCGGAGCGCTGCTGCCGGCAACTCCGGTGCGTCCTCGATGAGGACCGTGCGCGTTCCGGCATCGAGCTCCCAGAGCAGTGCGCCGAGCGTCGTCGTCTTGCCGGCTCCTCTCCCGCCCGCGACGAGGCCGGCCGCGCCACGCGAGACGGCGACCGAGAGCAGTCCGGCAGCCGCAGGGGAGAGCGTCCCGCCGGCGACGAGTCGGGGGAGGGTCCAGGCCTCGACGTCGTTCCGGCGGAACGCGAACGCGAGGCCGTCGCTGGCGGGCTTCGTCGTCGCCGTGACCCGGACCGGGCCACCCGCCGTCTCGAGCGTCGCGTCGAGCGTGGGCGAAGCCCGGGAGAACCCGCTCCCGCTTGCGCGCCGGAGGCGTGAGGCCAGCGTCGCGGCGCCGACCGGCGGAATACGGACGTTCGTCCGCAGTCGCTCCCCCTCGACGACGACGGTGAGCGTGGTCTCCGCGATGGGCGGCGTGAGAAACGCATCCGAAACGCGGTCGTCCGCGAACACGTGATCGAGCATGCCGTGCCCTGCGGTGTGTCGCCGGAGCGCGTCGGTCAGGTCTTCGACCGGATCCTCGGGGCCGGCGACGGCGCGGACCGCACGCCCGGGCGCTCGCTGGCCGCCGGTCTCCTCGGACAGCAGTCGAGATTTCGCGGCCGCGAGCGTCGCGTACGCGTCCGCGTCGAGGTCGCTTTCGGGCGGCGTGAGATGATAGTAGCGGAGCGGCTCGTCGTCGTAGAGCCGGACCGTCGCGTCGGTCGCCGTCGTCCATCGGTCGGCCAGCTGGGCGTCCGCCGGCACGCGGGTCGCGACGCGGGCCGTCGAGACGCTGGGCCCCTCGAATGCCCGGAGGGCTTTGCGATAGTCGCCCGTGGCAGCGCCTGCCGCCGGGAGACCGGTTTCGGCGGCGATACGCGCGACCGGGTCGGCCCGTCCACAGGCCTCGCGGGCCGCGGCGAGCGGGTCCCGAGCGGCGAGTTCGGCCAGTCGTTCGTCGTGGAACGCGACCTGCTCGCGGAACCGGCCGGCAGCGAGCAGCAGGCCGGCGGCGCCGTCGGCGTACACGCGGTCGAGGCCAGCCGTCGACGTGACGACCACGTCGGCGTCCCGGTCCGTGAGCGCGTCGACGACCGTCGTGCGGCACGCCGGCGACCCCGCGAGGTCCCCGGCACCCTGACAGTCCGACGCGTCGACGGCGAGGACGACTCGGTCGCCGACGCCAAGTCCCGTCGGCTCCCGAAAATCCGGGTCGCAGCAACAACCCCCGGTGTCCCGTTCGGCGATTCCGGGCGCACGGTCCCGCAGTCGGTCGAGTAATGACATGGGACGGGTTGCTGCGGTTTCGGATTTAAGTCTCCGTACCGACCGAGTCGACGTCGACCAGTTCGACGACCGAGGCGTTGCCTACCCGGACGTATCGGAGTCGAAATCGGCCCGGCGAGCCGGAGAGCCGGATCGGCCCGTTCAGTGCCCGCACGTCGACGCCGGGGAAGCGACGGACGGTAGCGTCGCCGCCCCGTAACCGGTAGACGAGGGCTGCGTTGCAACCCCCCGGATCGGCCTGTTCGACGTCGAGAACCGCACTGGGACAGCCGATCGCCGCAGTTCGGATCGGTGCGCTGTCGAACCCGGTCGGCAGCCCGAGCCGAATCGTCGTTCGGGCTGCGAGCTCGCGGTCCGTGACCGCCGTCGACCCCGATTCGAGTTCGGCCGCTGTTCGGGTGACCTCCGTCGCCATCGACTCGAACTCCTCGTGCGTGGACTGAACTCGTGCATCCTCGAGGGCCGGGAGTGCCGTCGCTAGCAACGCGACGCCGACGAGGACCGCGAGGACCGTGCGGATCACAACACGTCGCGGACTCGAGCGAGGAGACCTTCCGCCAGGTCGTCGCGGTCGCCGGCGTCGTTGTCGCTGTCGCCGGCGTCGCTGTCGCCGTCGCCGCCGCCCGGAACCGCGGCCGCGACCGCAGGTTCGTTCGCGTCCGGTTCGAATGCGTGGTCCCCGGTCGCTCCACGGACCGCAGCGGCGACGTCACCGTCGCCCGCGCCAGCGGTCGCCCGATCCGGTTGCTCCTCGGTTGTTTGTGGCGGTCTCGCCGAATCCGACGCGGTGGCTGTGGGGCGTCTGTCGGTGTCGGGGTCGGCCGTTCCAGTCGGCGTATTTCGTTCCGTGCGTTCGGCGATGGCGAGCGCCAGGTCCGCTCGCTGCTCGACCTCCTCGTTGACCGCGCGGACGCTGCCGACGTACCCCCGGAGTGCCTGCGTCGCTGCGTCGAGTTCGTCCAGGCGGGCCTCCACCTCCTCGACGCGCTTCGTCAAGTCCGCTATTTGACCGTCGCGCTCGGCCGCCGTCGAGAGGTCGGCAACGGATCCCTCGTCGGTGATCGCGCGTTCGACCGCGGCGAGGCGTTCGGTCAGGTTCCGGTCAGTCGTGGATCGGTCCGGTGAGACCGACGAGTGCTGGGACGCTCCGTCGCGGTCGAGCCCCTCGGAGTCGGACATACGGTGGGTGGCTCGGAATCGTATTTAAACCTCCGTCGTGGCGGGTGCTGATGCTTTCGACGGGAAACTGACGGGAGAAGGGAAGCGTTCGACTGGCGAGAACGCCGGGAAGAAAGACGGCGGAGCTAGACGTGCAGCTCGCCCTTACCGGAGATGACGGTAACGTCTTCAGCGTCGGTGTGGTCCGTGTCGAGCCAGTGGGGAACGAAGTTCCGCTTCTCGAAGTCCTCGCGCTCGTCCTCCGTGCCGATGGTACACCACAGCTGGACCTCGTCCGGGCCGTGCCAGTCGCCCTGACGGTCAACGGCGAAGCAGACTTTCTCCTCACCCTCGTACTCGATGACGGCGTCCCGGCGAATTCCGGGGTCTCCACGGATGATGAGCTTTTGCATGAATCGGGATTTGGGTGAAGGCCGCTTAATCGCTTCGATACGCTCAACTCGCGTCGTTCGGGGCGGCGATCTGGCGTGCGCCGGACGGGATGGCAACCCACGGGGTCGAGAGCCAAACCGCTTTACGTCATCCAGCACTACAGTCGTGCAATGGCGACGTGCGACGAATGTGGGGAGTACGAGAACCTCCCGTACCAGTGTAATCGGTGTGGGAAATCGTTCTGTTCCACTCACAGACTGCCCGAAAGCCACGACTGTCCGGGGCTCAACGAGTGGGATGACCCCTCCGGCGTGTTCGAGAGCGACTTCGAGGAGTCGGTGAGCGGAGCCACTGCTACCTCTGACACCGGTGTCGTCGACCGCATTCGGGCACGGCTCGACCGGGAGCTGTCGACCGGCGGCGCGCTGGGGTACTTCAGAGGCAACGCCGTCTACGCGCTGCTGGGGGCGATGTGGATCACGTTCCTCCTCCAGTTCGTCGTCCTCGCGCTGTTCGGGTCGACGGCGTTCCGGAGCATCTTCACGCTCTCGACGGCGCACCCGGAGTACGTCTGGACGTGGTTCACGTCCATCTTCTCCCACGGAAGCCTCTATCACATCGCGGCGAACAGCATCGTCGTGTTCTTCTTCGGGCCGCTCGTCGAGCGAGCGATCGGGTCGAAGAAGTTCACCGCGTTCTTCCTCGGAAGCGGCGCGGCGGCCGGCCTCGGCTACATCCTCTTCGAGCTTGGCATGGGCGGTTCGGCAAGCGTCCTCGGAGCCAGCGGCGCGGCGTTCGCGATCCTGGGCGTCCTCACGGTCCTCCGGCCGAACATGGAAATCCTGCTGTTCTTCGTCATCCCGATGAAGCTGAAGGTGCTCACCTACGGCATCGCGGCCATCTCGGTGCTGTTCGTCATCCAGCCGTCGCTGGCGGCGGCCGCGGGCCTCGCCGGCGTCGCGCACCTCGCGCACCTGATCGGCTTCGCTATCGGCCTCGCGTACGGCAAACGCATCGAGGGTAACGTGCGGTCGACCGGTCGCGGACCGAGCGTTCGCGGCCCGCGTGGCCCCGGCGGTCCGGGAGGGAGATTCTGACCGCTCGATGACGGACCACAGTGCAGGCAGTAATGACGAAGTCGACCTCGCTCATCCGGAGTTCGCCCCGGACCCGGAGCTGACCCACGACGAGATGGAGGACCTCCAGCGGGAGATCGCGGCGGAGGCCGCCTTCGAGGACGAGATAGCCTTCGACGCGGCCGACGTCGCGATCGAGGACTCCTACGATATCTCGGACACCGTCCCCGAACCCGTCGACCCCGGTCACGCCATCGGACTCGACAAGGACGCCCCCGTCGTGGTCGGCGTCGACCAGGCCTTCCTCGAAGACGAGGTCATCTCCGCCATCGTGGCGCTCCAGGACGGCGCGGTCATCGAGCGCACGCACGCAGTCTCGCCGCTGTCGATACCCTACATTCCCGGGTTGCTGGCGTTCCGCGAGGGCGGTCCGATTCTCGACGCCTTCGCGACCCTCTCGGTCGATCCGGACCTCGCCGTGTTCGACGGATCCGGGCGGATTCACTACCGACAGGCCGGCATCGCGACCCACATTGGCGTCATGCTCGATCTCCCGGCAGTCGGGGTCGCGAAGAGCCTCCTCTGTGGTGAACCGGACGAGTCGGTCGACGAGCGCCCCGAGGGCTGGGCGACGCCGATCCACGCCGACGACGAGGTCGAGGCGCCGAACGGGACCGTTCTTGGGCACGCTTTCCAGTCGCGACAGTATCCGAAGAGCCGGCGGATGAACCCGCTCTACATCAGCCCCGGCCACCGCGTGTCGGCCGAGACGAACCTGGAGATAGTCGAGGCGCTCACCGCGACGTACAAGCTGCCGGTGCCGACGCGACTGGCCGACGCCTATGCGGACCAGGTGAAGCAGGCTCACACCGACGACTGAGTCCGAACGCGGCCCGCGAACAGGAGCCCGATTCGGGCTACTCGTCGTGGATGAAAACCAGCCGTTTCTCGTCGGTATTGCAGAGACAGAGGTTGATGCCTTCTCGCGTCGCGCCGAGTTCCTGCCAGCCGTGATCGCTGACGAGCAGCGTCTGGAAGACCCCGCGGTCGCAGTTCGGGTTGGGGCAGCCGACGCCTGCGGCGTTCGAGTAGACGTCGGTGCCACCCTCGGACCGCTGCCGAACGAGCCCGTCTGTCAGCTCCCGAAACTCCTCGCCGGAAATACCCCCATCCGTGGTATCCTCTGGCATGGCACATGATTGTTGATGGGGGTATAAAACCGGTCGTATCCACCTGAGTCCTGCCGCTGAATCACGGGCTACGTCGCTGGCGACTGCGCTCAGCGTGTTTTGAAATCCCCAGCCACTGAGGCGGTCGCTTTCCGCGTGGTTTGGTTGGTTGTCGTCGTAAGCGACACCACTCGGCACACCCAGAAAGCCCCAGCCGCTGAGACGGTCGCGCTATCCGGTTAATCGGTCGTCGTCGACGGCGACACCACTCGGCACCCCCAGAAAGCCCCAGCCGCTGAGGCGGTCGCGCTGCTCGCTGCGCTCCTCGCCCGCCTCGTTCACTCCGTTCACTCGGCGGGTCTGCGGTGCTTACTTCGCAGAGCCTCCCGCTCAGCGGCTGCCCCTTTCAGTCCCACCCCGGAGTGGTGTCCGGGCGTCGCAGGCGGCGGCTTTCGGGCTTGCGGTATGGGTGCGGTGGCGCGCGCGAGCAACGCGTGCGAGGGAGGGCGGGGCGCGCCGCGC
>JBDGPU010000142.1:0-15842 GCA_042219525.1 Halopenitus sp. | reverse complement strand
AAAGGGGCAGCCGCTGAGCGGGACGCCCTGCGACGTAAGCACCGCAACCCGGCGAACGAGCGACCGAAGGGAGCGAGAGAGCCGGGTGAGGAGCGCAGCGAGCAGCGCGACCGCCTCAGCGGCTGGGGCTTTCTGGGCATGCTGAGTGGTGTCGCCAGCGACGACAACCAACCAAACAACGGAGAAAGCGACCGCCTCAGCGGCTGGGGCTTTCTGGGCATGCTGAGTGGTGTCGCTCGCGACGCTGACCAAACAAACCACGTATTAAGCGACCATCTCAGCGATTGAGGCTTTCTGGACATGCCGAGTGGTGTCGCCTGCGGCGGTAACTAATCAACCGAAGCTCGGCGATCGGTAAGCAACTAAGACGTTCCAGAAGATCGGAGTGATGTCGCAAGCAACGATAGCCAATCCCGAAAGCACACGCGAACTCCCCGTCCACAGATGTTGCTATACGGAAGCTGAATCCACCATCCAGAGAAACCAAGAACCGACTACTGAATGTGGCCTTCTTCACGAAGCTGGTCGGCTTCGCTCTTCTCGTAGCGCCAGGTGATGTCGGCCTTCTCGTCCTGCCAGTCCCACGGCTCCACGAGGACGATGTCGTCCTCACGGATCCAGACCCGTTTTTGCATGCGGCCCGGGATTCTGGCGGTTCGCTCCTTGCCGTCAGCACAGCGAACTTTCACGCGATTGGCGCCGAGCATGTTGGTGACCTCCGCGAACACCTCGTCCTCGTCCGGCATTCGGAGGTCACGTCGCCCCTCTCCGTCGTCGCTCATTGGGGGGCAGTTGGATCCGACGCGGTTTAAAACCGCCGACAGCGGGCGAACGTACTGCTGCGGCGGCCGGCCGCTTGCGACCGGGCCCGTATCGGCGTCCGGGAGCCAATCGAACCGCTTCTTTTTATTCCGCGGGGGGTGACCGGTGGCACATGCGCAAAAAGCTCGGTCTCCAGGGCATCGCCGGCCTCCTGCTCGTCGTCGTTTCGGTCGCACTGCTCACCTACCACGACCCCATCGTCGGAGCGGCCGTGATGATCCTCCTCGCGGGGCTCGCGCTCATCGCGAAGGGGCTCATCTCCTCGATGATGGGCATGTTCGGGATGTAAGCGTCGAGCCAAACAGGAACCGAGCGAGAGTAGCGACGAGCGAGATCGGTACCGAGCGAGAGTAGCAACGGCGAAAACGACGCCGAACGAGAAGTTTGCGGGTGGCCTATTCCTCTGCCAGCTGCTCGCGACCTGGCGCGATGAGGCGGTCGAGGTACTCCGCGAGCGCACCCTTGGCGTCGGCAGGATGGAGTTCGCCGGATTCGAGTTCCGCCTCGAGCGTGTCGTACTCCTCGTAGGTGAGGTTCCCACCGTACTCCTCGGGGCGCTCGACGACGACCTCGTCGAAGCGCGGGAAGACGTGGTACTCGAAGATCTGGAGGACGGGGTTCTCGCGCTCCTCGCCGTCGTCGGTCGGCTCGGGGTCGGCCGTCGGCGGGCAGTACGCCTTCTCGACCTTCGTCTCGATGTCGTCCCGGGAGTCCTGCATCGAGATGGTGACGCCCTCGCTGGAGGACATCTTCCCCTGGCCGCTCGCGAGGTCCGCGATGAGGGGGGTATGGAGGCTGGTCGGGGGCTTGCGGTCGATGCTCGGGAGGACGTCCCGGGCGAGCATGTGGACTTTGCGCTGTTCCATTCCGCCGACCGCGAGGTCGACGCCGAGGTACGGGATGTCGAGCGCCTGCATCAGGGGGTACACCGCCTGGGACACCTTCACCGAGTCGCCTGATTTGATCTCGGCCATCGCGCGCTCCGCGCGGGCGAGCGTCGTCTCCAGTTCGAGCGCGTGGAGGTCCAGCGTGTAGTCGTCGTCGAGCTGGAAGTCGGAGCCGAGGACGAACTGCGTCCGGTCCTCGTCGAGCCCGTAGGCGATGAACTGGTCACGCATGACCTCGGCCGTCTGCCGGATCTCCTCGAAGGAGCCCTTGTCGTTGAGGTAGGCGTGCACGTCGGCCAGCAGCACGGTGACTTCGAAGCCCGCTTCCTGGAGATCGATCAGTTTGTTCGCGCCGAGCATGTGCCCGATGTGGAGGACGCCGGACGGCTCGTAGCCGACGTAGGCCCGTTTGCCGCTGGGGTCCTCCGCGAGTGCTTCGATCTCCTCCTCGGTGACCACCTCGGCGGCGTTCCGGGTTATCAACTCGTAGGCATCCATACGCGACACTGCGAGGGTCGTGGTGATATGCGTTCTGGAACCGTGCAAGCGAGTGTCCCGGAGAAGACGGAGCCGAACGGCCACGGCGGCGACGGGGTGTCAGGTGGCGCCGTGGGCCGTCCGCCCACAGGGTCCAACGTATCGGGGAGGTGGGTGCCTCTGGGTTCCCCGCGCTAGCACGTTACACGCGCTACCATATAATTTTTACCCCTCTCCCCGTGATAATAGCGGGCTGTGCCGGGGATCCATTGAAACCGATACACTGTCGCCGACGGATGCACCAACCCACAGTAAAGCCGAGTCGCTGGCGAGCAACCCACAGCAAAGCCGAGTCGCTGACGAGCGATCAGGACCGGTCGGCCCGGTGCTCGGAGATGATCTGGTCGACCATCTCCGCGTTCCGATCCTTTTTCCGCTGTTGCGCGCGCCGGCGCCAGTCGTTGACGGCGGCGACGACGTCGCTCTCGCGGGCGATGGCGAGCTCGTCGATTTCCCGGATCTCCACGTCCTCCGCGGGCGCGACCGGCACGCCGTGCTCGAACAACGTCCGGTCGGCGACGTCCGGGAGGGTGCCGCCCCGGAGGACGACCCGGGGCTCCGTCTCGGCCAGTCGCTCGGCCGCTTCCCGGCCAGCGCCGGAGGCGTCGCGCAGGTAGACCACGTCCCCCTTCGCGAGCCCATACTCCGCGTCGGTCGCCTCGATGTCGTCGACGATGAACTGCTCGACCGGCTTCACCGACACGAGGTCGCGACCCTCGGCGACGTCCGTGACGTTGGAGTGGTCGAGCTTCCACAGCTCCTTCAGCCGCTCGAGCTTCCCCTCGAGGTCGTCGGCACGCTCGCGGGCCTCGTCGCGTTCGCGTTCGAGGCGCTCGTTCTCGCGCTCCAGCCGCGAGACGGAGCGGCGCGTCCGGGCCTCGATGCGCTCCTCGCGCTTGGCGTCGGACAGCTCCGTCTCCAGCTCCTCGATGCGGTCGTCCTTCTCGCCGAGCTGCCCCTCGAGCTCGTCGACGTGACTCGTGAGCCGGTCGACGCGCTCGCGGAGGCGCTTGATCTCCTGTTCCTCCTCGCTCAGCTCGGGCTCCGGGTCCTCGGTCCCGTCGCCGTCCTCGGTCCCGTCGCCGTCGCCGTCGTCGCCCTCGAGGTCGGCGATGACGGCCTCGACGCTGGCACCGCCGGCGACGACGCGGTCGATGACCTCCTCCCAGTCGTGGCGCGGCGGCGTCTTCTCCGTGATCCGCTCGAACTGGTCCTCGTGGTTGTCGAACGCGTAGAGGGCGGCTGCCAGCGCGTCACGCTCGTGGTCGTTCTCGTACTCTTGGTCGCGCGTGCGGTGGAGCTTCTCGTCGACCGGCAGGTCCGACGCCGGGGCCCAGCCTTTCGCGTCGAAGGAGCGCCGGATCTTCTCGACCGTCTCCGGCATTGGCTCGACGTCGGCGGCGACGATGACCGGCCGACCGCGCTCGACGATCCACTCCGTCACGTCGCCGGTGTCGTTCGTCCGCGAGGAGTGTAGCTCGTGAACGGTCCCGTCGAGGCCGACGATGGCGACGGCGGTGGTCGTCCCGGGGTCCATCCCGACGATGACGCGGTCGCGTCGCTGGACCAGCGGCTCGTATTCGATGCCGTCGCGCTGTTCGCGCTCGAGGTCGACGCGGACGTCGCCCGCCCGCGAGTTCGACACCGGGATGTCCTCGGGGCGCGCGTCGACGGTGAAGACGGCGTTCGAGTAGCCGCCGTACTTCTGGGTCACGTCGCGCTCGTAGTCGAGGTTCGCCGAGCGGAGCTCGGATTCGACCTCGCGGCTCCGCTTCTTCACGTTGCCGTGGATCCGGCGCGTGTAGCGGTCCTGACTCCAGCCGCCGGAGCCGGTCGACCGCCCGCGCGACACCTTCACCGTCGTCGTGTCGTCGAAGGCGGTCACTTCCTGGCCGACGTTGGCGGCGGCGAGCCGGGCCGACGCCTCGGCCTCGTCCATCGGGTCCTTCCCGTACGGGATGCCGTGCCGGGAGGCGACCCGGGAGAGGGGTTCGGGCCGCTCCGCGCCGGTCACCTGCACGAGGCGGGTGCCGTCCGGGAGCGACCGGAGCAGGCCGATCAGCGAGTCCTTGTCGGCCGCGAGCTCGTAGGCGTTGTCGGTGGCGATGAGGGCGGGCTCGCGCTCGTCGACGAGCCGGAGCAGCTTCCGGTAGGAGACCACGTCGCGCTCGATGCGCGCGACGGGGCCCTCGATGTCCGGCGCGTCGTCTTCGTCGTCGTCGACCGGCGAGAGGACGACGAGGGCGTACTGGGGGGCGTCCCCGCGAACGTCGCCGCTCTGCACGTCGACGCCAAAAACGGGGTCGTCCAGGGCCCTGGTTCTCCGCGTTGTCACACCGTCAGCTAGGGAGTTGGGCGGTAAATACCCCACGCCGCGGGGGGTGTGGGGTGGGAAATACATCGCGTGGGGACCTCGGCAGCGACGGGTGCACGTCGGCAAGGGTGGGAAATAGCGTTGGGGAGTAACTCGCTTTCAGCTATTGTCGGAAATTGGAAGGGGTCGATGGCCTACAGATACGGCCGAAGGAGTTCGCCATCTTGCAGATCGTCGGGAAGTGTGTCGAACCATCGTGCGGACTGAATTTCGTCGTCGACCACACCCAACTGCGAGGCATCCGGTATCTCGCCCTCCGCGGAAGCGGCGTACACTACGAACAGTCCGGAGAACCACTCCTTGCCGTCCACTTCGGACACGTACGTTTGGTCAAGAACGACCAACGGTGATTCTATCGTGGCATCCAATCCGGTTTCCTCCCGAATTTCGCGGTGAGCAGCCCCTTCAGGGGATTCACCGGCTTCAACAGCACCGCCCGGCAGGAACCATCCATTCGTCCACCTGTTCTGGATGAGTGCGATCCGCCCATCGGAGTCCTTCACGCGTGCTGAAGCCGTCAAACCGCTCCCGTCGACAGCCCACTCACGAAACGATTTTAGCTTCGACTCCGGGAGTCGAAGTGTCTGCTGTACGCGGGGGGCTTCTGGCGCGACTGTGGGCATTTGCAGTATTCAGCGGAAGTCTCCCCTCTCTGTTAAACACTTCACCTGTACTGACCGATTCTGACTGGAACTATTTTTAGTCCAATCTTACCGAATCACCTGCGAGAACGAGCCTGCGAAATGATTACGATCTTGATGGTGAACCGCAGATGGTAATCGTCACAGATGAAGAGTAATTTTTGTGTGACCTGCTATTCTCCTCTATTTGCCGATTGAAGAGAGGTAAAATCGACGAATCTGTCATAGCTTGAGTATCGTGTCTAATTCCAACAACAAAAGATATGAGTGACCGCAATCGTAGTGTCGTGTATGGCAGGGTCATACGCCGAGAATATCAAGGTTGTCAAGCTCCGAGAGGGACTTTGGGCAGCCGTAACTGAGTCAAACATCATCGACCCTGACGACATTGACTCAATTCGATTTCAGAAATTACTGATTAAGGGTATCCAGTATTTTGATTTAGAGGATGAGGTGACGGTGGAGTGGTACCTTAATGGCGATGTAGTCTCTGCTAACGCTGCAGATGTCCGTCTTGCAGGAGACACTAATGAGTTGCAACAGGCCCACCAATTTCATTTAGATCGTCACCCAACAGTTGATGAAATAAAAGAGTTCTACAACAGTGTATTAGACGAAGACTACGTCCAAGAAGCCGACAGTGATGTGATAAATTTGTTGTATGAATACTATCAAGATCACGAATCGATACCATACCGTGACCTATATTTAGCTAATCTCGAAATTGATGAGGCTCTTACCGAAGCGAAGAGCCAAGCTTCGCAAGAAAAAAAGATTCTGCAATCGCAAAAATCAGATTTCACATGTGGTTGTCGGAACCTCAAACTGGAAGTGCTGTGTTATGACGAATTTGAGGGGGCAGCGGAATACATAGACACATTTGAAAGCGGAGGAATAGCTATTTTTGATCAACTACAGCAGCGGGATAATCCCTCAAAAAAGCCATTTAAAGAGTATGATAGTTTCTATTACTATGGCCTTTGGAATATCATTGCTACAATAATTAGCTATCACAACAGTAGCGGCCCCAGCGAGCCACAAAACAAAAAGGATAGAAAAAAAGAATTGAAGGATATGAAGGACTCATTCAACAAGAGATATGAAGGTCTATCAAAGTGGTTAAAAAATGAGTTCGATGTGGACTTACCCTCGCTTCCCAGCGAACTTCCTCCATTAGAAATTGGTTCGAATGGACCAGATTTTGAAGAATCAAGTTCTGAAGAAGAACTTGATGAGGAATTAGGACCCCCGAGGTATGAGGACATCAGTATAGAACTAGATGAATCCCCGGAAGACATAAATCTAGATGAGTTGACAAAAGGTGACAATCCAAATAAACCACTTTCCGATCTGATACGTGAAGAACGGAGAGAGGTATAAATGCCGACATTATATTTTGATACTTGCGCCCTCGTGAAACAGTATTACCGCGAAAAAGGGCATAAAAAGGTCAAGAGTTTAATTAAAGTTCAGGGAAACGACATTGTCCTAAGTAACATTGGTGCTGTGGAAATATCTTCGGTTCTTAAGAAAAAACATAGGACAAATGAATTATCGGAGACAAATGCTAAGAAACGGCTCTCACGGTTCATTTTCGATGGCCAAAATAGATACAAGCTATTCCCGGTAACGAAACCAATCCTCGGCGAGGCAATTGGTCTTGTATCTAAGCATGACTTACGATCTCTAGATGCAATCCATCTTGCTACTGCTCGTAATATACAGCAAAATGCTCAGAACCTCCAATTTATAACTAGCGATCGGGATTTATTCAATGCTGCTGACAACGAGAATATGCAACCAATGGATCCTGAGGGTAATTTACCATAAGCATGATTTGGTGGGCGCTAATAGCTTCTACGTCTTCCTGTAGTAGTTGAGTGGTCTGTACTGACCGATCCAAAAAGAGATTTATTCGGCTCGAGCGGTCTAACCGACCTGTGGCACCGGGGTTGCAATTTGTGCGGTTACAAACCGAGAAGCAGTCGTCAGTGGACACCTCGACCCAGGCGAGGCACAGGCGTTCGCCCTGGCGGACGCACACGACGGCCGATTACTGACGGACGACGGCGATGCCCGAGCATTCGCGAAAGAACAGGGAGTGACGGTCGTCGGCTCGGTCGGGGTGCTGTTGGCCGCGATCGACGCCGGGAAGATCGATGAACCAACCGCTGAGGCCTGGCTTTCGACGTGGATCGACGAGATCGGGTACTACGTCCCGTATCGAACGATTTCAAAATATCGGTGACGGGTCCTTCTCCTACAGCTGTTCGGCCAGCCACTCCAGGTTCATCAGCGCGGCCGACACCAGCACGGCCAAGGCGGACGCGACGACGAGGAACGTCGAGACGACGCTCACCATCGGCGTCAGCGACTGCTGGAGCGACGTCCACGCCAGGACGGGGATGGTCCACGTCCCGAAGCTCGTGAGGAACAGCGCCATCACGAACTCCTGGAGGCTGACGATGAACGCGACCATCGCGGAGATGAACAGCCCGCTCCGCACGTTCGGCAGGATGATGTGGTAGAACACTTCGTGCGGGCGTGCGCCGAGGTCCGCGCCGGCGTCGCGCAGGTTCCAGTCGAACTGGGAGAACACCGACTGCATGATGAAGAACACCAGCGGCGTCGCCCACAGCGTGTGCGCCATCACGACGCGCAGGACGTTGTTCTCGAGGCCGACGTTGTTGAAGTAGATGAGCAACGTCAGCCCGAGGACGACCGGCGGGATGAGCAGCGGCATCAGGATGACCGCCGGCAGCGCCTGCACCCACCGCGAGTCGGAGCGCTGGACCGCCAGCGACCCGGTCACGCCGAGGATCGACGAGCAGATCGACGTGCCGACCCCGATCGTCACGCTGTAGAAGACGGCCTTCAGCCAGCGCGGACTCTCGAAGAACTTGACGTACCACTTCAGGCTGAGGCTCTTCGGCGGGAACTGCAGGTACTCCGTCGCCTGGAACGACGTGGTGATCACCACGACGATGGGCAACAGCAGCAGTGAGAGTACCGCCCAGTAGCCGGCCGTGAACAGTGCGTCCTCGACCCGTTCGCGGGTCTGTGCAGCGCTAGACATCCTGGATCCCCCCTCCGGCGCGGTTGAGCAGCCGGAACAGTACCACCGAGACGACCAGCATCGCCGCGAGCATCAGGACGGCGAGCGCGGACGCCATCGGCCAGTTGAAGTTACTCAGCATCAGGTTCCCGACCTCCATCGCGAACGTCGTCTGGACGCCCGTCCCGAGCTGGGACGGCGCGGCGTACGCGCCTACGCTCCAGGCGAAGGAGACGACGGTGGCGACGGCGACGCCGGGCAGCACCTCCGGCAGCACGACCTCGAAGAAGGACCGGGGCCGTGAGGCGCCCAGGTCGCGGGCGGCCTCGACGATCTCCCAGTCCAGCGTCGAGAAGACGCTGTAGATGGCCAGAATGCTGTACGGCAGGACGATGTACACCTGGCCGACGACCGTTCCGACGATTCCCGGCGCGAACTGGACCGGCTGGCCGACGACTCCCGCGGCGAGTAGCGCGTCGTTGAGCAGCCCGTCGGGCGTCAAGATCGGCCGCCACGCGTACGTCTTGACGACCAGCGTCGTCAGCAGCGTCAGGATAACCGCGAACAGCAGCGTAGCCTGTGTGAGCCCATCAGTCCGGTAGATCGCGTAGGCGTAAAACAGCGCGATGAGTACGGAGAGCACCGTCGCGATGACCCCGAGCTTGAACGAGAAGAGGACGATCCCCATCGTCACGTCGGACTGGATCACGGCGACGTACGAGTTCAGCGTCCACGCCGGTTCGAAAAAGGCCTGCGAGGACTGTGCGTTGAGGCTCATCCGCAGCAGGATGAGGAACGGCACGAGGAAGAACACGAGCTCGAAGGCGACGATGGGCACCAGCAGGAAGACGTTGGCGGCGTTGCGACTCCGGATGCGGTCGCCGAACCAGGCGAACGGCGACTCGCCGTCCAGCGGGCCGTCGGCGGCCGAACCGCCGTTCGCGTCGTCGTCAGCCAAGCTCATCCGGAGTCACCACCGCCGATGCGGTCCCCCTCCGAGAACAGCAGGAGGTCGCTGGGATCCCAGGAGACGCGCACGACGTCACCGGTCTCGAAGTCGGTGTCGTCGGCGACGCTCTGCTCGAAGAACACGTCGCGCTCGCCGATCCGGGCGTAGAACCTGACGGACGACCCGCGGTAGAGGATGTCCGTGATCTCCCCGGTCAGCGCCGTCGTGAACGGCTCCTCCTCGGCGGATTCGGTGGCGACGTCAGTCCCGCCGTCGGTGGCCGTCATCTCGGGTGCGTTCGCGGCATCGTTTCCGTCCGCGCCGCCGTCTGCCTCGACCCGCTCGACCTCGAGTTCCTCGGGGCGGAAGGAGACCGTCAGCGGGTCGCCGGCCGAGAGCCCGTCCCGCACCGGGAGCTCGACCTCCACGCCGAACTCCGTGTCGGCGACGACGCTCTCGTCGGTCACGTCGACCGCTTCCGCGTCGACGAGGTTCGTGTCGCCGAGGAACTCCTCGATGAAGAGGCTCTCCGGGTCGCTGTACACCTCGCGCGGCTCGCCGATCTGCTCGACCTCGCCGTCGTTCAGGATGCCGATACGGTCCGCGAGGGTGAACGCCTCGTTCTGGTCGTGCGTGACGTAGACGAACGTCGTCTCGACCGTGTCGTGGATGTCGGCCAGTTCGAGCTGGAGCTGCTCGCGGAGCCGCTTGTCGAGGTTCGAGAGCGGCTCGTCGAGCAGGAGCACCTCGGGCTCGATGGCGAGCGAGCGCGCGAGCGCGACGCGCTGCTTCTGGCCCCCGGAGAGCCCGGTCGGGTCGGCGTCGGCGAACTCGCCCATCTCGACGATGTCGAGAACACGGCGGGCCTTCGCCTCACGCTCCTCCGCGTCCATCCCGGCCATCTTCAGGCCGAACTCGACGTTTTCGAGGACCGTCTTCGATGGGAACAGCGCCCACGACTGGAACACCATCGCGGTGTCCCGCGTGTAGGGGGGCTGGTCCGTGACGCGGTCGTCGTCGATGTAGACGTCGCCGCTGGAGGGCGTTTCGAGCCCGCCCAGCATCCGGAGCGTCGTCGATTTGCCACAGCCCGACGGCCCGAGGAGACACAGGAGTTCGCCGTCCTGTACCTCGAGGTCGAGGTCGTTTACTGCCGTTAGCTCGCCGTACTCCTTGGTAAGGTCGTCGAGAGTAACTGTTGCCATTGCTGAAATCGGCGGTTAGCCCTGCGTCTTCATCTCTTTGAACTGCTTGCTGAACTTGTCGGCGTCCTCGGCGAGCTTGTCCCACTGCGGGAGGGTCAGCTTCGCTGCCTCCTCGTTGGTGGTGGGCATCACGTCGCCGAGGTCGCCGGCGTACTCCGTGTTCTTGTTCGTGAAGAACAGCGCGCTCTCCTCGGACCACTTCGACTGCACCTCCGAGTCGAGCAGCATGTTGATGAACTCCTCGCCGAGTTGCCGCTTGTCCGTGCCGCGGACGACGGCCCAGTTGTCGAGGTAGCCCGGGTTGTTCTCCGGGACGCTCATCGAGATCCCGTCGTGGCTGTCGACGTCGTACCAGACCTGGTCGACGTACCACTGGGCGGCGTCGATGGTCTTGTCGCCGAACTGCTGCCAGATGTCCGTGCCCGAGGAGGCCCAGCCGCTGATGGGCCACTCCTCGAGCGTGTCGATGACGGCCTCGTGCTGGTCCGCGTTGTACAGCTCCTGCGCGCCCGTGGACGCGTCCGTCCCGACGGCAGCAGCCATGAGCGGGAAGATCCAGAAGCCGGAGTCGATACCGACCCCGTTCGAGTTCTTGACGAACTCGCTCGTGAAGTCGGTCCACTCGTCGACCGGTTCGGAGAGGCTGTCACGATAGAGCGTTGCCAGCGGCGCGCCGTCGACCGGCGCCCCGTATTTCGGCGGGCGGACGTTCTTGAAAAAGGGCATGACCTCCTCGTAGTTCGGCACGTTCTGATCGTACCGGATCTCCTCGAAGAGGCCCTGATTTCGCCCGTTGTAGTAGAGCGGCTCGGCGGTGATCGTCACGTCGAACGGCGGGTCGTCCTTCGGCGCGGACTTGATCTTCGAGAGGATCTCCGACCAGCCGAAGTTGATCTGCAACTCGGCGTCGAAGCGCTTCTCGAAGATCGGCCGGATGGCCTTCTCGAACCGTTCGCCGTAGTTCCCACTCCAGGCCGTCACCCGGAGTGTCGGCGGACCGCCGTCACCGCCCATGATGGACGAGCAGCCGGCGAGCGCAGTGGCCGACGCTGCTCCGACGGCGCCGAGGAAGGCGCGCCGGTTCGACGTTGCTTGAGTCGTGTCAGCACCGCTCTCCGTATTCGTGTCGACCTGGCTACTGCCAGTCACACTGGGTGATGCGGAATGTCGGATAAAAGCCTTATTCACTCGAACCCCGCAGAACCGAAGCATAAGCCCTAAAACGCCAGATCTATCCTCGGCGCTCCCCCACCTCAACCGGCGTAATTCGCGGGCTCAGTGACCGGCCCTCGCGTGACTGTCTCCGCTGGTCGCACCCACGAAATCGGTCACTTGCGGAAGCACTGATCTGGCGGATTTCGGGTCGCTCCGTCGTTCCAGTAGTCCTGTCTCGACACTTGGGGACGTCGGGACGACTCGACCAACCTTGCGACGGGGTCGTGTTCGCACCCCTACCCGGACCGTCACGTTCCCGCTTCGAGACGCACAGACCTTTATTGGATCAGGATAAATTCACATACAGGTGATTGAGTGTGGCAATCGACCGTGAACGCGCTCTCAAAGCGCTCAATACGATCGCGACTGAGCTGAAGAAGTACGAGAGCCGTGACGCGGTCTGTGAGCGGACGATCGAGGCGGCGGAGTCGATTCTGGAGTTCGACATCTGCGTTATCAACCTAGAGGAAGATGGTCATCTCCCGATCGCGGCGATCTCGTCGGCGACCCCGCCGGACGGCACCTCCCCGATGTCGGTCGATGAAGGGCTCGTCGGGCTCGCGTTTCGCACCGGCGAGTCGATCATCGTCGACGATCTCGAGCAGCACGAGGCGGCAAATCCGCAGGGGCCGTACCGATCCGCGTTGACCGTCCCGATCGGCGAGCATGGCGTGTTTCAGACGGTCGCGGACGAGGCGGGCGCGTTCACCGAGACGGACCGCGAGCTCGCGGAGCTGCTGGTCGCGCACTGCCAGGCGGCGCTCGACCGCATCGAGCACGCCGCGGAGATCCGCGAGCGGAGCCGCAAGCTCGAGCAGCAGAACAAGCGGCTGGCGGAGTTCGCCGACGTCGTCTCCCACGACCTGCGAAACCCCCTGAACGTGCTGACAGGGCACCTCGAACTGGCCCGCGAGACCGGCGACCCCGAGCACTTCGAGCGATGCCAGGCCGCGATCGAGCGGATGGAAACCCTGATCGACGACCTGCTCACGCTCGCTCGCGAGGGGGAGGCGATCGGCGAGGTCGAGCCCGTCGACCTCGAGGCGCTCGTCGAGCGCTGTCTCGAGACGACTGACACGGAGAGCGCGACCGTGGAGGTCGAGGACTCGTTCCTGTTCAAGGCCGACCCGGACCGCGTGCGCCAGCTCATCGAGAACTTGCTCCGCAATGCCGTCGAGCACGCCGGCCCGGACGTCACCGTTCGAATCGGGACACTCGGGGACGGGACGGGCTTCTACGTCGCCGACGACGGCCCGGGAATCCCGGAAGCGGACCGCGATCAGGTGTTCGAGGCCGGCTACTCGACGGCGACGGAAGGGACCGGCTTCGGTCTGAGCATCGTCCGCGAGGTCGCCAGGGCGCACGGCTGGTCCGTCGACGTCACGGACAGCGAGTCCGGCGGTGCGCGATTCGAGATTAGCGGCGTTGAACCTGCGTAATTTGCCGTTGGGAACGAGATTCCGTCGTCGCCAGCGACGGCACTCGGCACCTCGAAAGTCCCAGCCGCCGGACACTCGCTTTTTGCACTGTGGTTCGTGAATACGGCTTCGTTGCTGATACCACTCAGCACAGTTCCTGTAGCCGTCTCTGAGGAACCGTAGTATCAGATATTGATCACGCTATAGCGAGCCTTTTATTTCGATCTTCGAAGTTCCATCTTCCCCGACGGTTAGTACTGGCTCTACGGTGACAGATGGCCGTTGGTCGGCTTCGGATTCTTCCAGTCTAATAGGATGCTCCTCACGATAACTCCCTGAAGGAAAACATCGATCGTCAATTGCATCGTAATAGATCTTATGTCGCACAGTGTGTTTGGATTCGGGGTCAAGCGACAGCCGGTTTGCGTCCATCTCAATTATTATTTCGGGGTCGTTTCCCTCCGGAGTGACAAATTTCCAGCATCCGTCTGTCTGACTTGCTGAGACATCTGCAGTAACTTCGGATCGACGAGGTGGCAACAGGATAGCATCGCCTACTGGCCCGGAAAGCCGAGGGAATACAACAAATGGAATTGCATCCTCGGATGACACTACCAGTGTCTTTGAGCCCTCGTTGCGCAGTTCAAACTGAATAGTCAGGGGGGTGTCCTCGCTCGCTTGCCTCACGATGCTTGCGTCAGCCGATAGGCTGGATTCCAACTCTGATCCCGCTGGCTGACTACAACCTGCGACAGAGAGTGCTGCAGCCGTAGCCAGAAACTCGCGTCTGAGAGTCATGATCGAACCATTTATCGGGTAATATGAATGCTTTGTGCAATTCATCTTAACTAAAAGGAGAACAATTAGGTCGTAGTTAGATTTATTATTCCTCAGACACATTTTCATATTATGCCAAGCAAAAAGGAATTCGATCGACGTGCAATTTTAAAGGGATCAGTTATTGCGAGTGGTGTAGCAAGTTTTGCGGGCATTCCCAACCTTGTGAGGGGGAAATCTACTACGGAAATCGTGACCCACAAGAGCGGTGATAAACCTGCTAAAACGAAACTGGTACCAAAAATATGGAAAGACCATCTGGACACTACTCGCCGAGCTAGACAGAAGATGGTCGATCAATACCGCGGCAAGAAACATATCCGTGGTTTTGGAATCATCTCAGTCGAGGATTATTATGGGGGAAAGCGTGGATTCGGAGTGGCCGTAAAAACCTCATTAAAGGTCGGTTATCTCCCTAGCGAAGTTCTGGGCATCCCCATTGTCGAAAAAGAATATATTGAGCCCAAATACATGCATTGTTACAATACTGGTGATTACGATAATCTACCAGGTGGAGTTATATTAGATGGCGTGGGTTCTTCCGGCTCTCAATATTATATTGATCCTGATGGAGACGGTGCTTATGACCAACACATGCTTACAGCAGCTCATCTCGCCGGTGACCAGTGCAACGATCTGACTGGAACAACAATCACTCAAACTGATGATGATTGGGGGACCGTCAAAACACAGTCGGCATCTTTGGATGCTATTACATGTAAACCAAATAGTGGGTTTGATGTTAGTAATAAAATCAAAGAAGAAAGTGGAACAAAGACAGTCGCCGGATTTGTGACGAAAAACGGCCTAGCCGATATGCAAGCCACCGGTGAATTAATGTATAAAATGGGGATGGAAACGGGTGAAGAAGTTGGATACATAGATGAGATGGAGGTTAGTAGTGGTCCTGACTGTTCTGATTTCAATGGAGAAGGCGTGAAAGCCAAGATCGATGTTGCACAGGGTGATTCTGGTGGTCCAATGTATGATGTAGATGGGAGCGACGCTTACATAATTGGAATATCGTCAACGGCGACCGATAAAAAAGCAAACGACACTGACTGCGAAGGCGATACAGTTTATTCTCGGACGATGGGCCCGACGGCTTACGAAATAAATAATGTATTTGGTGGACAATTTATAGCACCCATTTAATCCCCAACATTAGACCTCTTAAAATCCATTCTTTATACTCCAAAGAGGCATGATAAAACAGCTGACAACGGATATAGAGTCGCCCGGCGTTCTTGCGTATATTCACATCATTAGTTAGTGATGCAGTTTTTGTTCAGTTGAAGACTGGAACTGAAAACAGCTCCAGTAAATTTATGTTAGTAAAATAGCATTTCTATTTATGCCTTTCCCAAATGACATTTCATCATTGGTTGTCTAATCCAAGAGAGTTAAATCGACAAAATTTGGCTGCAAATCGCTAATTGAAGCACATGTTTTCATTTCTCGACAAGCAGAATTTCATAGAACCCATCTCAATACCTTGAGTTTCTCGCAGCCCAGATCGCCTCCTCGTTCGTAGTTGTTAATTGCGACGACAAGGCGACAAAGTGAGAAATATACAATTCAAGAATTCATCGACTAAAGCTACGTCTTGCAGGGTGGCGGCGCTGCTGGACACAGTTGACAAACCCTGCAGCCTTCTTAGGTGGGTTTTTTGTTATGCTCTGGTTTGGTAGTCTGCTCGAAGCTACTGAAGCCACTCATTACATCTTGAAAGGCTCAGCTGTGAGCGCTCGCGCTGCTCGCTACGCTCCTCACCAGCTCCCCCCTTCGGTCGGTCGCTGGATTGCGGTGCCTGAGACGAAGTCTCAGACTAGCGAGAGCTTCACTCCCGCGTCGCTTACGTCGCAGGGCGTCCCGCTCAGCGGCTGCCCCTTTCAGTCCCAC
>JBDGPU010000062.1:0-15991 GCA_042219525.1 Halopenitus sp. | reverse complement strand
GGGATCACCATCGCGGAGTACTACCGCGACATGGGCTACGACGTGGCGCTGATGGCCGACTCCACCTCGCGGTGGGCCGAGGCCATGCGCGAGATCTCCTCCCGACTGGAGGAGATGCCGGGCGAGGAGGGGTACCCCGCGTACCTCGCCGCCCGTCTCGCGCAGTTCTACGAGCGAGCCGGCTACTTCGAGAACATCAACGGCACCGAGGGCTCGGTGTCGGCCATCGGCGCGGTCTCCCCGCCCGGCGGCGACTTCTCGGAGCCGGTCACCCAGAACACGCTGCGTATCGTGAAGACGTTCTGGGCGCTCGACGCTGACCTGGCGGAGCGCCGTCACTTCCCGTCGATCAACTGGAACGAGTCGTACTCGCTGTATCGAGAGCAGCTCGACCCCTGGTTCGAGGACAACGTCGACGAGGAGTGGCCCGAAAAGCGGCAGTGGGCCATCGACGTGCTCGACGAGGAGGCCGAGCTGCAGGAGATCGTCCAGCTCGTCGGGAAGGACGCGCTGCCGGAGGACCAGCAGCTGACGCTGGAGATCGCCCGCTACCTGCGTGAGGCGTACCTCCAGCAGAACGCCTTCCACCCCGTGGACACGTTCTGTCCGCCGGAGAAGACGTTCCTCATGCTGACGACGATCAAGACGTTCAACGACGAGGCGTTCTCCGCACTGGAGGCCGGCGTTCCGGTCGAGGAGATCATCGACATCGACGCCGCGCCGCGGATCAACCGCATCAACGTCCAGGAGGACTACGAGGAGTACGTCGAGGAGCTCAAAGCGGACATCGCAGAGCAGCTCCGCGCACTCTACTAACCATGAAAGAGTACCAAACCATCACCGAGATCAGCGGCCCGCTGGTGTACGCCGAGGTCGACGAGGACATCGGCTACAACGAGATCGTCGAGATCGAGACGCCGCAGGGGGACACGCTGCGCGGTCAGGTGCTCGAATCCTCGGAAGGCCTCGTGGCCATCCAGGTGTTCGAGGGCACCTCCGGTATCGACCAGAACGCGTCCGTCCGGTTCCTGGGCGAGACGATGAAGATGCCCGTCACCGAGGACCTCCTCGGGCGGGTGCTCGACGGGTCCGGCCGACCGATCGACGGCGGCCCGGAGATCGTGCCGGACGACCGCGTCGACATCGTCGGCGAGGCGATCAACCCGTACTCGCGCGACTACCCCGAGGAGTTCATCCAGACGGGCGTCTCCGCCATCGACGGGATGAACACGCTCGTGCGCGGCCAGAAGCTCCCGATCTTCTCGGGCTCCGGCCTGCCGCACAGCGACCTCGCGCTCCAGATCGCCCGTCAGGCCAGCGTGCCTGAGGAAGACGAGGAGACGGAAGAAGGCGAAGAAGGCTCCGAGTTCGCGGTCATCTTCGGCGCCATGGGGATCACCCAGGAGGAGGCCAACGAGTTCATGGAGGACTTCGAGCGCACCGGTGCACTCGAGCGCTCCGTCGTCTTCATGAACCTCGCGGACGACCCGGCCGTCGAGCGGACGGTCACGCCGCGGATGGCCCTCACCACCGCCGAGTACCTCGCGTTCGAGAAGGACTACCACGTCCTCGTCATCCTCACGGACATGACCAACTACTGTGAGGCGCTGCGCGAGATCGGTGCGGCCCGCGAGGAGGTGCCGGGTCGCCGTGGCTACCCCGGTTACATGTACACCGACCTGGCGCAGCTGTACGAGCGCGCCGGCCGGATCGAGGGTCGCGAGGGCTCTGTCACCCAGATCCCGATCCTCACGATGCCGGGCGACGACGACACGCACCCGATCCCGGACCTGACCGGGTACATTACCGAGGGCCAGATCTACGTCGACCGCGACCTCGAGTCGCAGGGCGTCCAGCCCCCGATCGACGTGCTGCCCAGCCTCTCGCGGCTGATGGACGACGGTATCGGCGAGGGCCTCACCCGCGAGGACCACGCCGACGTCTCCGACCAGATGTACGCCGCGTACGCCGAGGGTGAGGACCTGCGCGACCTCGTGAACATTGTCGGTCGCGAGGCGCTCTCGGAGCGTGACAACAAGTACCTCGACTTCGCGGACCAGTTCGAAGCCGAGTTCGTCGACCAGGGCTTCGAGACGAACCGCGAGCTCGAAACGACGCTGGAGATCGGCTGGGACCTCCTCTCGATGCTGCCGAAGGAGGAGCTCAACCGCGTCGACGAGGAGTTCATCGAGGAGTACTACCGCGAGGAGGAATCCGAGCGGGAAGTCGTCGAAGCCGCGGACTGACGTTCGCGCTCGACGCGTTCGTTGCGGACGCGATTTCTTTTGCTGCTGACCTCGCTCGACGAGCGGCTGCAGTGGACTGTTCCCAGCGACGGATAGCACAGTCACCGGCGACGATACCGGCGGGCCGGGCCGACCGCAGTCAACTGGAGCCACCTATCGTGTTGGCGAGCTGTCCCGAACCACAAGAGATGGGACCCCTCCGTTCGAGGACAGAACCATGAACAAAGGCGACCACGTGCTCAACGCGGCCCTCCTCGGAATCGGTATCGGCGTCCTGCTCGAGCCGTCGCTGTCGGTTGACACGCTGTCGACGGTCGGGATGGTGACGATACCGATAGTGATCGGCGCGCTGTTTCCCGACGTCGACACCGCGTTCGGCACCCACCGCCAGACGCTACACAACCTGATCGTGCTTGCGGGGTTCGTCCTCTTCCCCATCCTCTACGGCAACCTCTACTACGTCTGGATCGGCGTCGCGACCCACTTCGTGCTCGACCTGCTCGGGACGCAAGCCGGGATGGCGGTCTTCTACCCGCACGACGGGATGTACGACATCCCGGTCGGCGTCAACGTCGACAGCAACAAGGCGACGCTCGTTACGGTGCTCGTGACCGTCGTCGAACTGCTCGCCGTCGCCGGGCTGATCCGGTACGGCTACGGCGACCTGTTGCGGGCGCCGGCCCTTTACGACGTGATCGTCGCGGCGCTTCCCTGAGGCCAGCATCGCCGGCTCCCTCTCACCAAACCGGTCCCCTACTCCTCGTCGGGCAGTTCGATGACGTTCTCGCGCCCGAGCTGGTACTTCCGGATCTGGTCGGCGTCGGCCATCCGCGAGAGCACGCGCGAGGTTTTCGACTTGGACCAGTCGAGCGCCTCGGCGATCTCGCCTTGCTTGATCCGCCCGCCGCGTTCGTCGAGCAGGTCGAGGACGCGGTCCTCGTCGGTGACGAGGGGGTCGGTCGCCGGAGCGCCCCCGGATCCCGGCTCCCCCGACTGCTGCGATCCCTCGCTTTCCGTGGCCGCATCGCCCGTGCCAACGGTCGCGACAGCCGCGGCCACCGCGTCGCGGGCGTCGGCGAGCGTGCCGCGCCGCCAGGCCACGCCCAGGGCTGCGAGGAGGCCGACCGCGACGGCGCCGAGCAGGACGCCGCTACCGAGGATTCCCCCATCACTGTCGGCCCCATCTCCGCCGGCGTCGTCGGTCGAACCTTCGCCGCCGTCGGCGGGGGTGGCGACGTCCGCGGGCGCGGCGACGAAGCGGGGCTGGCCGTCGGCGAAGTCCTCGCGACCGTACCAGACGGCCACGCCGTCGCCGAGCTCGTCGGGTTCCGGTGCCGTCTCGGTGACGACGTAGCCGTCCGGGGCGGCGAGCTTCAGTGCGTCGCCGTCGCCGATGTAGAAGCCGCCGGCGAACACGTCGCCGACGACGACGCGGTCGTCCTCGACGGCGGCGAAGCCGTGCCAGGTGAACTCGTAGCGGACGACGCCCCAGCGGCGGGGGACTTCCTGAATGCTCGTCGCGGCGCTGAAGCCCGTCGCGGCCATCCGGCGGTCGGTGCTCTCGTTCGCGTTGGCGACGACGCCGGTCATGCGCTCGCGGAACGGGCCGAGGTAGCGGCTGGTGTTGTTCCGGAACGCCGCCTGGAACTCCTCGTACTCGGCGACGTCCGCGTCCGTCTCGAGTCGCGTCCGGAACCGAATGACCCAGGTGGCGGACCCGTTGGGATGGACCTCGATTCGCGTTATGGTGTTGTTCGCCTCCGGCTGCTCCTGGGCGAGTATTGCCGCGCCGCCTGCATCTCCTCCTGCGGCCGGCACCGGTGCCGAATCGTCGCCGACGGCGCCCGCAGCGCTCGTGGCGGCAGCGGTTCCGCCGAAAAGCGGTGCCAGGCTTCCTACCACCAGTAACAGCGCGACCGCGATGGCGACTCGGCTTCGCATCGATTCCGCATACACACCCGATCGGAATAAAGGGGGAGATTCGTCCCGGGGTTCCGGACGATGCCACCGTGCAACGGTGTGAAACGGTTCGCAACGGTCGGTTTCACGGCTGCAACGGTCGGTTTCGCCGCTGCAACGGTCCGGGACGGCCCGGGAGCGACTGTCATTTATAAGCCCATCACGGTCGAAGGGGTGGGTATGCAAACGCGACAACTGATGGTGACGCTCGTGGCAGTCGGGCTCCTCGTGGGCTCGCTGCCGGGGACGGCGGTGGCCGGGCTGGCCGCCCCCGTCGACAACGCGACCGTACAGGACAGCGGGAACGAGACGGCGAACGGCACGTCGGCGAGTAGCGGCCAGCAGCTCGCGACGGTGCTCGAAGTGACTGACGACGAGATCCGCAGCGACGTCGAGGAGTCCGCGTTCGAGCAGCGGCTCGACACTGACAACGAGACGGCGAAGGCCCAGGCCATCGCGGACCGGGCCGCGTCACTGCGTGAGCGCGCCGCCGACATCGCGGCCGACCAGCGAGCGGCGACCCGGGCGTACGAGAACGGGTCGCTCTCGGACAGCGAGTACGCCCAGCGGCTCGCCGTGTTGAACGCGCGAGCGAACGCCGTGCTGGAAGCGTACAAGGACCTCGCTGACCTCGCGGAGGACGTCTCCGCCCTGAAGCTCGAGGCGGCCGGCTACAACCAGACGGCCGACCGCGACGCGCGCGAGCAGCTCCGCTCCGTCACCGGGGCCGGCGCGAACGCGCTGTTCCGCCAGTACACCGGGCAGAGCGAAGGTGAATTCTCCGTCGAGACGGAGAACGGCGTCTCCATCGAAGTGGAGTCCGAGGACGGGGAGCGCTCCCGCGAGTTCGAGCGGGAACAGCCCGGGAACGGCACCCTCGTGGTGAGCCAGAGCGAGGCGCTCCAGACGGCGCGCGGTGCGCTGGACGACTCGCGGCTCAACTGGTCGCTTCGCACGGCCAGCGTCGACCGCGAGGACGGCTACTACGAGTTCGCGTTCACCGGCCGGAGCGCGAACGCGACGGGCAGCGCCGAGGTGAGCGTCGACGGCGAGACCGGCCAGATCTTCGAGTTCGAGGAGGAGATCGAGCCGCGCGGGACGGAAGCCGACGAAGCGGAGGAAGCGGACGAGGCTGAAAACGAGACCGAGGACGAGGACGCCGACGAGCTCGCGATCAGCCTCGCCAACGGGACTGCAGAGCCCGGCGCGACGGTGACGCTCGAAGTCACCCAGGCCGGCGAGCCCGTCGAGGGCGCGACGGTCACAGTCGGCGACCGGACGGTCGGCGAAACCGACGCTGCCGGGCAGATCACGGTCACGCTGCCCTCGGACGGCGAGGCTGACGTCAAGGCCACCCACGACGACGCCGAGGGCGAGATCGAGTTCGACTTCGGCGAGACTGAAGACCGCGAGTCGACGATCCGCCAGAACCTCTCCGTGAGCGGCAGCGCGCAGAACGGAACCGTCTCCGTCGCCGTCAGCTACGACGGCGAGGGGGTCGAGGGCGCGACCGTCTACGCGAACGGCGAGCAGGTCGGCACGACCAGCGCCGACGGCACGCTCACGTTCGAGACCAACGCCACCGACGAGCTGGAGGTTACGCTCGTGAAGGGTGAGTTCGAGGCCGAGCTGACCTTCGAGGTTCGTGACGGGACGCTCCAGCTCGTCGACTCGAAGCTCGACGTCGACGGCGACTCCAGTGAAAGCGACGGGGACTCGGAGTCGGACGACGATTCCAGCGACTCGGACAGCGAGGATTCCGACGGTGACGACGATTCGGATAGCGACGATTCCGACGGCGACGACGATTCGGATAGCGACGATTCGGACAGCGACGATAGCGACGACGAGGAGACGGAAACCGAGGAGACGGAAACTGAAGAGACCGAGACTGAAGAGGAGAGCTAAGCCGAAGAGGCAAGCCAGTAGCGAGTGGTCCCGGCTGGGCTGGCCGGCCACGAAGCGGGGTCGGCTCCCGGCCGCTCAGGTTCCGGCGTCTCGTCTTTTTCGCGTCGTTGGGCTGGTAGCTGCTCGGACCGTCTGAAAAGAGTTAACAGCCTCGCACCGGAAACTCCCGCTAACAAATGGCCAAGGACGTCAAACCGACTCGCAAGAACCTAATGGCGATCGAGGATCGGATCGAGCTTTCGGAGCGAGGCCACGACACGCTCGAGCAGAAGCGTGACGGTCTCATCATGGAGTTCATGGACATTCTCGACCAGGCGCAGGACGTTCGGTCCGACATGGGCGAGAACTACGAGACGGCCCAGCGCAAGATCGACATGGCCCGTGCGATGGAGGGCGACGTCGCGGTCCGCGGCGCCGCCTCCGCGCTGAAGGAGCACCCGGAGATCACGACCCAGTCGAAGAACATCATGGGCGTCGTGGTCCCCCAGATCGAGTCCTCGAAGGTGAGGAAGTCCATCGACGAGCGTGGCTACGGCCTGCTCGGGTCCTCGGCCCGCATCGACGAGGCGGCGGACGCCTACGAGGAGCTCCTCGAGAGCATCATCCTCGCCGCCGAGGTCGAGACCGCGATGAAGAAGATGCTCGAGGAGATCGAGACGACGAAGCGCCGCGTCAACGCCCTCGAGTTCACCGTCCTGCCCGACCTCCACACGAACAAGGAGTACATCGAGCAGAAGCTCCAGGAGCAGGAGCGCGAGGAGATCTTCCGCCTGAAGAAGATCAAGGAGAAAAAGGAGAAGGAAGAGGCGGAAGAGGAGGCAGCCGCCGAAGCCAAAACCGAGACCGTCTCGGAACCGGCCGACTGAAGTTCGCGGTCGACGATTTTACCGTTCTTTCTCGCGGTTTCTCACGGTACCTCACGGTTTACCCGCCCAACTCCAGCGGTGGCGCCGCCGGAACGTCTCCCGCCGAGCAGTAGCTTTCCCAGCGTGGCTTTTCAGCGTCCGGAGAGCCCGACACCCTCGGCCAACAGCTCGTGTGACCGGAGCGCGGCCTCGCGGTCGGCGACGGTGTGCTGGATCATCACCTCGTCGACGCCGACCCGGTCGGCGAGCTGCTCGAGGAGCCCCGCGAGGATCTCCGGGCTCCCGGAGATGGCCCTGGGCCACTCGTCGTCGTCCAGCGTCGGCCGCGTCGGCTCCGGGACGCTGCCGAGTTCGTCGATGGCTTCCTCGACCGAGGGCGTCGTCCCGCCCTCGCCGCGTTGCATCCGCTCGAAGATCGCTTCGGCCGGTGCGCGCAGGCGGGCGGCGTCCGCGTCCGTCTCCGCGCAGACCGCGTTGACGGCGACCATCCCGGTCGGATCGTCGACGCCGCCCGCGAGCGACGACGACCGAAACGCCTCGCGGTAGTCCTCGAAGGCGTACTCGGCGAACTGCGGGCGGATGAACGCCGCGAAGCAGAAGGGGATCCCCAGCTCGCCGGCGATGGTCGCGCTCGACGTGCTCGACCCGAGCGCCCAGGGCTGGGGCGGGGCGGCGCCCGACCGTGGAATCTCGACGTCGGCGTAGGGATGCTCCGGCGGGAAGTCGTCGTAGAGGTGGTTGATCACGGCCTCGATCTTCTCGGCGTGGTCCGCGTCGGGGTCCTCGACGCGGCGGTCGGTTTCGAGCGCGCGGTCGACTGCGGGCGAGCCGTTCGCCCGCCCCAGCCCGGCGTCGACGCGGCCCGGGGCGAGCGCGTCGATGGCGCCGAACTGCTCGGCGACCTTGAACGGGCTGTAGTGGTTGAGCAGGACGGCGCCGGAGCCGAGCCGGATCGACTCCGTCTCGGCGGCGAGGTGGCCGAGGAGGACTTCTGGCGTCGTCCCCGCGAGCCGGTCCGCTCTCCCGTGATGCTCGGCAACCCAGAAACGCTCGTAGCCGAGCCGCTCGGCCTGCCTGGCGGCCGCGACGGTGTTCGCGAAGGCATCGGTCGCCGTGCCGCCCTGGGGGACCGGGGAGAGGTCGACGACGGAGAGGTTCATACCCGTGTTCGGGGACAGCGGGAGAAAACCGTTCGGCACCGGGGGCGTCGCTGGCGCGTTTTCGGGACCGGCGCCGGCGACAGGCAGAGAGTAATCGTCGCCAGCGACGTACGCTTACAAGCCTCGGCGACGACGTACCAGTATGAGCTGTCCCGACTGCGGCGGCGACGTCGTCGTCGTCTTCGCCGTCCCGCCTGCGATCCGCGAGTACGCACCCGCCGACGAGGCGGCGATCTGTGTCGACTGTCTCGCCGTCCATCCGATTGCCGACCTCGACGTCGCCGCCGAGGAGGTCGCGGACGCGACGATCCCGGCCGACGCCGACTTCTCGGCGCTGGATCCGGCCTGTCCGGACGGGCGTGCGGGCGTCGCGTTCGCGCTCGCGCTCGGCAAGCTCGACTCGCTCGCGCTGAACCGCGAGGCGATCACGGAGCTGCTCGAGTACGCGGAGACGGCCGGCGCCGACGTGTTCCTCGCGCTCGACCGGCTGGAGGCTCCGGACGCCGACGTCGACCTCGACCGCCGGGCGGCACAGCTGCGGGAGCTGTTGTAAGCGCCGATGGAAATAAACCCACCTAAATAAAATTTGAAAGAAACTGAGGAATATAGTATGAAACGACGAAGTTACCTCGCGCTCGTTAGCAGTCTCCCCTTCGCCGGCTGTAATACCAGAGATTCTTCCGAGCCAGGGACAACGGAACCGTCGACTGAGACACCGCCGAAGACACAAACGCCAGAACCGACAGGAACCACGACTCAGACTGAAAACCTCGATGTCAAAGAACGCCACTCTCTCGAAGAGTGGCATAAGACGGATAGTTGGAATATTTCAGTCCAATCGTTCGAACTGACGGATAAATTCTCGGTCGACGGACAGACCTTCAAGATGCCCGAGGCCAAGCAGCTGGCAATAGCGACTGCGAAGGTCGAAAATAGGACTTCGGCAGACCAAAGCTGGGCGATCCCATTTGCGTTTATTAGTAACGGAGAAACTGTTTACGAGTCTCAGATGGAATTTGACCATCCTGAATTCTCGTACGAAGTGGACATCCGTCAGCTTGCTCAAGTCGAACACCAGAAGCAGTTTTCCCCCTCGGGGCTCCCCGTTGGAAGCGGCGAGATCGAACAGTTATGGGCCGTTGCCGTCCTTCCCAGGTCCATTTCCCGCCGAGACGTGGAGGTTGGGCTGAAAAGTGAGACTTCTGAAATGGCCTATCCAATTCGATGGGCCGAGTCGTAATTCGGATTTTATAGAGTTCACGCCGTTCCCGAAACGCTGTCACGACGCATCACTGGCTCCTGCCGCGATCAACGAGCGTCAAAAGGGAGCGACATCGTAAGAGGAGGCAACACCCAAGCGTCGCCAGCTTAGACGCCGGTCGAGTAGCGCAGAATGCCGGCGATGCCGCCGAACGCGTCCATGAGCTGTTCGCCTTTCTCGAAGTCCGTGGAGATGAACTTCGTCTCCGTGCCGCGCTGCTCCGCGATGGACATCAGGTGCTCGATGGCGTCCTCGCGCTTTTGCACCTCGGACTGCTCGCGGCACTCCGAACACTCGTGCTCGGGCGTGTCGTGCCGGGAGTCGATGAGTTCGTACTCCTCGTGGCCGTTCTCGCACTCGTAGACGACGACGTCCGAGCGAAGGTCCTCCGAGATGAGCAGGCGGTCGACCGAGCCCATGATGAGGTTCCGGCGCGTCTGCTCGAAGCCGTAGGTGGCTTCCTCGCCCGTGTTGAGCTTCTCGAAGAACTCCTCCATCTGGTTTTTGTCCTCGACGATGGCCTGGTCGGAGAGGGCCTCCTGGGAGGCGTCGACGAGGTCGTAGAGGCCGGACTCGTCGGTGTAGGAGACGTCAGCCTTCGAGATGACCTTGTCCTGGAGCTCGTGGTGCAGGTAGTCGCCGTCGAGGAACTCGTCTTTCGTCGGCGACGGGCCGCCGACGAGGATGCCGTCGAGCTCGTGGCGCTGGGGGACGAACAGGTCGTCCGCCATCTCCGCGATCTCCTGGTAGAAGTTGTCGATGGCTTCCAGTCGCAGGCGGGCGAATCGCTGGGCTGACTGGCCTCCTTTCCGCTGCTTGCCCGGGACGAGCGACTCGGCGGATTTGACGGGCTCGACGCGCTTGCCCTTCAGCCAGCCGACGTTGGCTTCGCGCCGGTCGAGGACGATGAGCCCGAACAGGCCCTTGTCCTCCAGCATGTGCTCCAGCGGCTCCGTGAGGAACTCCGCGTCACAGTGGTACCGGAAGGAGGTGACGGGATCCGGCGGGGATTCGAGCGTCCGCGTGACCATCTCCGTCCGGCCGCCGCCGCTGTCGACGGCGCCGGAGAAGATGACGAGGCCGTTCTCCGGTGGGTACGTGTCGTAGTACCGGAGGCGGTCCTTGATCGACTTCAGCGCGTCCTGGACGTTCGTCCGGGTCTGCTTGGACTTGATGTTGGACGCCTCGCTGTGTTCCTGCGTGACGTGTGCGACGACGTCGGAGATTTTCTTGTCCTCGGGGATGTAGATGGTGACGAGCTGCGTTCCTGAGCCCTCGTACTCCTGGAGCTCCTCGATGACCTTGCGGAACTCGTACTTCCGCCGGTCCTCGCTCGCCTCCTCCTCGACTTCGCTACTCATTGTGGTGTATTCGGCCCGCTGCGTGTAAGTATGCTTTGACCTGCCCACCGCGGAGTGGTCGACGCTCTTTCGGCGGCCGCCGTCGACCGTCTGCACCCGGATTCAAGGGCGATGCGCGCCATATACGGCCATGGCTGGACCGGACCCGACGGAGCTCCGTCGCGTCGTCGAGGCCTTTCCGGCTCGGGCCGCGAGCAGCCCGCCCGACCATGCCCGGGCAGGAGAGACCTCCTCCGGTAGCGACGGCATCGCCCGCGTCGACGAACTGCTCGACGGCACCTACAGCGCGCTCCGCCACGACTGGTATCCCGAACTGCAGGACCTGACCGCGGCGTACGCCGCGGGCGACCGGCTCCGCGAGGACGTGCTCGAGCACGTCGAATCGGTGCCGTCGTTCCGGCTCTCCGCCGGCGCCGCGCCGCTTTCCGACCGCCGCGAGGCGCTCGTCGCCGCCGCCGACGAGGACGAGACGGTGGCAGCGATCGCCGACTGGTACGCCCGGCTCCGGTCGCTGCTGGACGAGGAGCGGGCCGACCTGACGACGCTCGAACGCCTGCTCCACGACTTCGGCTACGCGTTCGCCCACGGCCTCTTCCTCGGCGCAGCCTCACCCGAGGGGGTCGTCCGGCGACTCCGACTGGCGTACCGGTCGGTCGGCGTCCGCATCGACGACACGGCCTCCGAGGCCGGGACCGAACGGACGACATTCACCTGTCCGTATCGCTCCCTCGGTGCCGGCACCTGCGGCGAGAAGTGGGTCTGTCACGAGAAGCTCGACCGGGTCGACGACGGCTACGTGACGTACCTCCGCGAGCGCGGTATCGACTACCAGCGGCCGCGGGACTGTCCGGGGTCCGAGCAGTGCTATTCGACCGTCGCGTGGGACGGCGCGGACCGCTGGTGGCCGAAGACATCGCCGGCCGCCGTCGCCGAGGGACCGTGACCCGAGGTTCGCCGTCCACGTCGGACGCATCCGCGGAGCCGTCGACGGGGCCGTCGGTGTCGCCGGAGTCGTCGGCCGCGACGACTGCCGGGTCGACCCCGTCGCGTGCGAAGCGCATTCAGCGGCGCTACGGGGCCTGGTCGCGGGTCTACGACTGGTTCGCCCGAGCGACGGCCTCGGTGGGCGGGGTGCGAGTGGGTTGTGTCCGGGCGCTCGACCTCGACTCGGGCGATACGGTCGTCGAGTTCGGCTGCGGACCGGGCGTGAACCTTCCGGCGTTACGGGAGGCAGTCGGGTCGTCGGGCCGCGTCGTCGGCGTCGACCTCACCGGCCCGATGCTCGACCGCGCTCGGCGCCTGGTCGAGCGCCGCGGCTGGACGAACGTCTCACTCGTGCGGGGCGACGCCACCACGCCGCCCGTTGACAGGGCCGACGCGGTCCTCGCGACGTTCGTCACCTCGCTGTTCCCGGACCCCCACGCGGCCGTGAGCGACTGGTGTGCCCTGGCCGACACCGTCGTCGTCGCCGGCTTCGCGCCCGCGGGCGGCCGGTTCGCCAACGCGCTCTTGCGGGCATTCGTCGGTCTGAACGCGGAGCTGTTCGACGTCGGGTCCGGCAGTTCGCTCTCGCAACTCGCCGAGCGAAGCGCCGCGTCTCGGCGGGCGCTGGCCGACAACATGGCGGTGCTCGACCGCGAGGAGTACCTGCTCCAAACCATCGTGGTCCACGTCGGTCACGCCTCTGCGTCCCGCCGAAACAATCTGTAGACCGATGGGTCGGCTGCAACATCCCGGCTGAGGGACTGCACGGACGGAACGAAACCCACCGAGCCAACGACCCCACAAGACGTTTACCGGACCTCGGGGAACGCTAGCCGCATGCGGCGGCGATACCTGCGTGTTGCCCTCCTCGTCGGCCTCGTCCTGCTCGCGGGCTGTGCCGGCGGCAACGGCGTCCCGACGGAATCGGAGGACGGAACGCCGATGTCGACGACGAGTAACCCAGAGTCGATCACTTCGGGGACTCCGGGGACCGCCACTCCAACGGCATCGAATCAGCCGTCGCCATCGCCGGACTTCTCCCGCAGTCAGGCACGGGAGCTGGCGATGGAGAGCGAAAAGAAGCGGATAAAGGCCCATTTCGCCAATATCTCCGGAATTCCGAGAGTAAGTACCGGCATATATGGAGAGATGTCCACGGAGATAATCCGCACCACCGAAACGTCCTACGTCGTGAGTGTAACGATGTCGTATTCGTACGAATACAATTGCGATGGCCAGTCTGGTGCCATCGACGGGCTCCAGACCGTGACAGTGTACGAGGTTACCGAAGCGAACGCGACGCTGCGATCCGTCGAGAAACGCATTCAATCGGCCTGTTAGTCGAAAACATGGCTGAACTGTTTTGCCAGGGGAAATTATTTCAGTACCGTATGCGTCGAAATACAAACACAGCCGACACATTTTATAAATGAATCATCGACCTATTGAGCCCCGAATCGTACTCGCTGCGCTGGGACTCCTTCTACTGACGGCCCCCTGGAGTCTCCCGGCCCTCGCTGTACAGATCCTTCCTCGCGGACCCTATCTACTCTTCGTGATCCCGTTTGTCGGCGCGACGGGTATTGTCTATGTCACGGCCGCTTCCTGGCAGTATTTTCAGCGTCATTCGGAACAGCCACCTGCGATCCCTCGTGGGATCGCATTCACGATCTCCGCGGTCGCAGTTCTCGGCGCACTGGTCGCAGCCACGTGGGCTGGGGAACCTACAGTAGCCACCGTTGAGTTCTACGTCGACGCATGGGCATTGTTCCTTCCGCCACTGGCGCTTTTGCTCTGGCTCCCCGCAGGAGAGGCACTCGCTGTCGACGACCTACGACGGGGAACAACGCTTCTCGGTATTTCGTTGACAGTGGCCGGTATCAGTATTGCATTCGAAGGGTCGTTCGACGTTTGGCTGGTTCTCGTCTACATGCCGGTGTACGCCATCGCCGGGCTTCCGGTTCTGCTACTCGGATTCGTAGAACCGTCATCGCAGTAGCTCGAAGAGGAGAGCCGTTTGGCTGACGCTGCGACTGTATTCTGCTACTGGCGGTCTGTAACTCCGAGTTAGGTCTGTCAAGCAGTACCGAAAAGCGTCGATACTTCGAAACTGTCCGGGCGGAACCGACTCCAACCGAATTATTTCGCGCAGCCGACGGCGGCGACAACGGTTCGATTCTGGGTAACTCGCCCTACTCCTCGCTCTCGACGCCGGCCGCGCACTCCCGGATGAGCCCGTCGAGGACCTCGGGCGTCGTCGGGTGGTACGCGCGGTCGGGAATCTCGCGGACGTCGAGCTCCATCTCGACGGCGAGCTGGAGCGTCTTCGCCATCACGTCGGCGTGGTAGTGAAGGCCCTGCCAACCGAGGACGGTGCCGTCGTCGGCGTCGACGACGAGCCGCGCGAGGCCGTGGGGGACCTGCTTCGACTTGAAGACGCCGTCGTCGTCGGCGTTCCGGGTCGCGGTCACTATCGAGTGGCCCGCTTCGATGGCGGACCGCGGCGTGTGGCCGAGGCGGGCGAACGGGTACACGCCCGCGCCGGTGAAGATGACGTGGTGGTGGACGTTCGTGTACGGTTCGATGGGCTCGCCGCGGTCGTGCGCGAGGATGTTCTCCGCCGTCTGGAAGCCCTGCTCCTTCGCGACGTGGAGGATCGGCTCGCGGCCGTTGGCGTCGCCGACGACGAAGGTCCGCTCGGCGTTCGGCGGGCGCATCGTCGCGTCGATCCAGCCCTCCTCGGGCGCGAGGCTGGTGTTCTCCAGCCCGAGGCGGTCGAGGTTCGGCGTGCGGCCCGTGAAGCAGAACAGGCCCTCTGCCTCGACGGGCTCGGGGGTCTCCGCGTTCGGGCCGCCGGTGAGGTGGACGCGGACGCCGCCCTCCGCGGTCGGCTCGACGCGCTCCTCGTAGGCCTCCGAGACGAACTCGACGCCGAACTCCTCCTCGTAGATCGTCATGAGCTCGTCGCCGAACTCCGGGTCCGCCTCGTCGAGCGGGCGCTCGTCGTGCTCGATGACGGTCACGTCGACGCCGGCCTCCGAGAGGTACGGGACCATCTCCGTGCCGACGTAGCCGAAGCCCATCACGACCGCGGAGTCCGGGAAGTCGGTCGCGTGGAGCGTGTCCTTGCTCGTGTAGAAGTCGACCTCGTCCATCCCGGGCAGGTCCGGGATATTCGGGTTCGAGCCGGTGGCGACGACGACGTAGTCGGCCTCGATGGTCCGGTCGTCGACCTCGATGACGCGGTCGTCGACGAACGTCGCCGGCTCGTGGATGAACTCGACGTCGTCCTGCTCGGCCAGCTCCTCGATGCCCTCCCGGCGGTGGCCGGCCCAGCCCCGCGTGCGGTCGTTCTTCTGTGCGACCGTCTCCTCAAGGTCGATCTCGTGCGGCTCGCCGGTGAGTCGGTCGTCGGCACGGCCGTGGTGCCGGTGGGCCGCCGCCGAGAGGACCTCCTTCGAGGGCATACAGCCTTCGAGGATACAGAGGCCGCCCCCCGGGTCGCCGTCGTCGATGAGTGTGAGCTGCGAGATCCGCTTGCCAACGTGGGGCGCCAGTTCCTGCGCGGTTGCAGCACCGGCGCTCCCGTAGGCCCCGATAACGACTACGTGCATACCTACTGTCGAACCCGCGGCGCACCTAAGGGTTGTCCTGCGGGTCGAATATGTCGCATTTCGACGGGGTGATAGGCGCTGGATCACATTCGTGTCGTGGATTCCGTTCTGTTCGTTTTTTTGAACCTTCTCTGTGTCCGTGGTCATTCTTGCTTATAAAGTGTGTATAAAGATGCAGACGCTGTTGCGCTCTCCCGCATACAAACACTCAGAAAGTCCTCGGGCGCACGCTGTGCATGGGTTTGGACAGGTGATACGGTGTAGCTCTTGACTGCAACCCAAACGTCCCGAAAGCCCTCGGCCGCTCTTGCTTATAAACCATATATAAACGTGCAGACGCTGCTGCACTTGACAGCACCGCAGACTCCTTGAAAGCCCTCGGCCGCTCGCGGTCGCTGAGCGACATATCCGCGCCTCTCAGCCTCGAAAGACGGTCCGGGCTGCCTGCAGTAGCGGGCTGCCGGGCTGCGACTTTCTGGCCTTCGTTCGCTTCGTCGCCGGCGCGCGTCGCGCGCCGGCTGCCCGAGAGACCTGCGGTCTCTCGCTGCTCACGAAGACACCGCCCGGCGCGGATAGGGGTCGGCTTCGCGAGAAATCGAAGATTTCTCGGAGCCCGAAAATCTCCGATTTTC
>JBDGPU010000106.1:0-16170 GCA_042219525.1 Halopenitus sp. | reverse complement strand
AGCGAGCAGCGCGACCGGTCAGCGGCTGGGGCTTTCTGGGTGTGCCGAGTGGTGTATCTAGCAACGATCACCGTATTCATTTATAAGCGCGACCGGCTCAGCGGCTGGGGCTTTCTGGGCATGCTGAGTGGTGTCGCTCGCGACAACACCTGATCGACCGAAGATGCGGGAGCGCTCAGAACCCGGGACGCTCGAACGCCATAGAATGGCGTCGACAGCGACGCGATGCAAACCTCACAGCGCGATTTTGACGCGGTCGCCGACGTCGATCCCGTGGTCGTCCGCGAAGCCAGCGCGCACTTCGAGCACGTAGGAGCCGTATCCTTTGTACTTCGTGTAGGGCCGTTCCTCGGGCTGTGCGGTGTGAATTTCCGTTATCGTCCCGTTCGGCGCGACGAAGATGATGTCGATGGCGAACGACATGTCCCGCATCACGTACGCGTGCTCGCCGGGCTCCTCGTGGACGAAGAGCATCCCCTCGTTGGGGCCGAGCCGCTCGGTGTTCGAGAGCCCGACGTAGCGTTCGTACAGGGAGTCGGCGACGCGGACGTCGACGGTCGCCAGGGTCTCGTTCGTCCCGCTATCCTCGACTTCGACGGTCGTCCGCTCGTAGTCGGGGCCGACGAGGCCGACGTTGACGGCGACGGCACCGGCGACGAGGAGGGCGCTGACGGCGAGCGCGATGGCGACCTGGCGGTTCACGTTCCGAGGTGGTCGCGTGTGGGCAAAGGGATTGCGCCGAGACAGTAACCGTTTTGAGTACCCGGCGGGTTCCTTCGAACGCGGGCTTGTGGTCTAGCTGGTCATGACGCGGCCTTTACAAGGCTGAGATCGGCGGTTCGAACCCGCCCGAGCCCATTTCTGGGACGAACGAACCTGAGTCACAGAGATGTCTGCGAGGCGGTTCGAACCCGGGTTAGTCACCTTCGCGTTCGACTCCGGTTCGCGCCCGGACGCAGAGCGTGTCCGGTTCCTGCATTGCGCGCTCGTAGCGCTCCGGATTGTGCGCCTCGTAACTCGGCTGGGGTTTCGCTTCGAGGAACTCCTCCAGCACGAAGCCCGTCTCGTCGAGCACGCCGAGCACGTCGCCCACTGGTCGGTGATAGGTGAAGAGCTTCGCGTCGGTGTCGCCCCAACAGCCGACGTACGCCTCGGTTTCGTAGTAGGACGTAAGCTCGTCGCGATGGCGACGGTAACGTCGTAGCGGGTGGATCGTCGTTAGCACCACGACCCCATCCGGGCGCAGAGTCCGCTCGAATTCGGCGAAGACGGGCGTCCAGTTCTCGATGTGGTCCAGTACGAGGTTACAGAACACGAGGTCGAAGCCGTCGTCCGCGGCGAACGAAAGGGGATCTGTGAGGTCGGCGACGTGGAAGGTCGCGCTCGCGCTGTCGCCGTAGCGGTCGCGCGCCGTCTCGATGGCTGTCTCGCTGCCGTCGACGCCGACGACGGCCGCACCCTGATCGAGAAACCAGCCGACGTGGTCGCCGACACCGCAGCCGGCATCGAGGACGCGGGCCCCGTCGACGTCGGGCAGCAGCGGGCGGACGGCCGGCCAGACGTAGTGCTCCTGATACCGGCTGTCCCCCCACGGGCTGTACTCCAGGTCGTCACTTTCCGCCGTCGCCAGGGCGTCGTAGCCCGCGATCGTGCGCGAAGTATCGGAATCGCGGGAATCCGTCATCGAGAGGGCACCTGCGCTCGCCCACGACGGCGCGAATGATATCCTTTGTGTGGGAACGCACGGCGACTGCCGCTCGCGACTGCCACCGGGTACGGTCCGATTCCGGAACACTTCCGCCGCCCGAACATTGGGTTCTTCAATGATGCCGCCTAATGCCGGTCGTAATGGCTCAGGCCGGGAATCAGGATCTGACGGAGCGGTTCATCCAGTTCTACCGGAACTACTACAGCGACGAGATCGGGGTGCTCGCGCAGAACTACCCCAACGAGCAGCGGTCGCTGTTCATCGACTACGACGACCTCTACCAGTTCGACCGCGACCTCGCCGAGGACTTCCGCAGCCAGCCGGACCAGATGCGCGAGTACGCCGAGGAAGCGCTCCGGCTGTACGACCTCCCGGCCGACGTGAGCCTGGGCCAGGCCCACGTCCGCATCGAGAACCTCCCGAACAGCGTCGACATCCGCGGGATCCGCGTCCACGACAACCACATCGGGAAGCTCGTCTCCGTTCGCGGCATCGTCCGGAAGGCCACGGACGTCCGGCCGAAGATCACCGAGGCCGCTTTCGAGTGCCAGCGCTGTGGGACGATGACCTACATCCCCCAGAGCGATGGCAGCTTCCAGGAGCCCCACGAGTGCCAGGGCTGTGAGCGACAGGGGCCCTTCCGGGTCAACTTCGACCAGTCCGAGTTCGTCGACTCCCAGAAGCTCCGCGTACAGGAGTCGCCCGAGGGCCTCCGCGGCGGCGAGACGCCCCAGGCCATCGACGTCGACATCGTCGACGACATCACCGGCGAAGTCACCCCCGGCGACCACGTCACCGTCGTCGGCGTCCTCCACATCGAGCAGGTCCAGCAAGGCAACGAGAAGTCCTCCGTCTTCGACCTGTACATGGACGGCGTCTCCATCTCCATCGAGGACGAGCAGTTCGAGGACATGGACATCCGGCAGGAGGACGTCGAGCGCATCGTCGAGCTCTCGAACGACCCCGGGATCTACGACATGATGGTCGACTCCATCGCCCCGGCCATCTACGGCTACGAGGAGGAGAAGCTCGCGATGACCCTCCAGCTCTTCTCGGGCGTGACGAAACACCTTCCTGACGGATCGCGGATACGTGGGGACCTCCACATGTTGCTGATAGGGGACCCTGGAACGGGTAAGTGTCTAAACGGGGACACTAAGGTGGCTCTGGAGAGCGGCCGACAAGTCCCGATCCGGGAACTCGTCGAAAGCAACCTCGACGATCCGAAACCAGTTGACGACGGTGTCTGGGACTACGTCGACTTCGACGTGCCGGCACTCCAGCAGGATGGAGAAGTTGCGTCATCGACCGCGACGAAGGTCTGGAAACGCAAAGCACCCGAAACAATGTATCACGTCGAAACCGCGTCGGGCCGGGAACTCGACGTAACGCCGTCACATCCGCTGTTTGTCCAGAGCGAAAATGGAACCCACGAACCCAGACGAGCTGAAGAACTACAGGAGGGGGAACTCGTCGCTGTCGCGTCCAAGCCAGTGGTGGATGGAGGAATTACCACGGTAGATACCACTGTCGAGAATACTCGATACAGGACTTTGCGCTGGGATCGGATCGAGACGCTTGAACAGGTAGCTCCCGAGGACGACTGGGTATACGACCTCGAGGTCGCCGGAACCCACAACTACGTTTCGAACGGGGTTATCTCGCACAACTCTCAGATGATCTCGTACGTCGAAAACATCGCGCCACGCTCCGTCTACACCTCCGGTAAAGGCTCCTCTGCGGCCGGGCTCTGCGTAACGGGAGACACGATGATCCACACGGCGGATGGGTTCGAGCCGATTCGCGAACTCGCGACGGAGCATCATCCTGAAACAGTCGACGAGGACACCGCCGCCGAGGCAGAACACGAACTGTACACGTTCGACCGCGAGAGCGGTGACGTCGATCAGCGGACGAGCTCGCACGTCTGGCGAATGCCGGAGAAGCCGTGTCGCCGCATCGAGACATCGTACGGCAAGGAGCTCGAAACGTCGGTCAACACGCCGATTCTCGTCTGCGACGAAGGTGGCGTCGAGTGGCGCGAAATCTCCGAGGTGGAGACCGGTGACCACGTTGCAGTCCCGAAATACGACGAGATCGACCGTTCGTCGCCATCAATTCGCGATTTCTTCGAATTTACCGAGGAGAAACTTAAACTGAGCGACGACTCGGTAGCGTTCCTCCGCGAGCAATTATGGAAGGAGTTCGGCACGCTCCGTGACGCTGCCGCGGAGCTGGACCTGCCTGAGGACTTCATCTACGACTCGCTTCCGAATCGTCACCTCCCGCTCGACAGGCTCGACCGCATCCTCGACGCGGTCGGTGCTGACCGACCCGACATCAACGTCGAGCGCGCGATGCTCCGACACGGTGACGGTGTTCGGATTCCGGACGAGTTCGACGCGGACCTGTTATATCTCGTCGGGCTCGTGTTCGGCGACGGCGACGTGATGGTCTCGCGACGCGGCAGTAACCGAGGTCACGTCCGCATCTCCAACTCCGACGAGGAGTTACTACGCGAGGCAGCGGACATCATCGAATCGGTATTCGACAAGTCGCCCTCGATCGAGTATCAGGACGACCGCGTTCCCTGTATCCGGCTCCACAGCGCGACAGTCGCGCGGTTCTTCAGCAATCTCGGCGTCGAATCGCCGAAGAAGAACATCGCTCTCGCGTCCGAACTGACGACTGCCGAACACGCCGATGCGTTCCTTCAGGGCCTCTTCGACGCCGACGGGTCGGTTTCCGCTCGTGACACCGGTGGATCGAGCGTCCAGTTCTCGACGATCGACGACGAGTTCGCTCGACAGATCCAGCTCATGCTGGAGTCGTACGGCGTGCGTGCTCAGCGCCGTGAGCGGGACCGTCGCGGGACCTACGAGCGGGAAGATGGCTACGAGATCGAGTCGAAGTCGATCCAGACCCATCTTGCCATCTACGGCGGGGACGTCGACGTCTTTGCCGATCGGATCGGATTCCGATCGACGGCAAAGGCCGAAGCGCTCGACACGATAGTTGACGACGCTCCTCGGCGCGGCGAACGGCTCCCGCTCGGCGACGCCCTGGTAAAGACGGACGGCGCGGGCGGGCAGTACTACCAGAACCTCGTCGCTGGCAACGATCCAAGTCGGGAACGGGCACGGAACCTGCTTGCTGACCGTGAGCTCGGCGATACGGAAGCGGTCGTCGAAGAGGTCGCCGAAGCGGACCTCGTCTGGGACGAGGTCGTGAGCGTCGTCAATACAGGCGAGAAAGAGGTATTCGACCTTACCGTCCCGAATACTCACAACTTCTTCGGAAACGGGATCGTCACGCACAACACAGCCGCCGCCGTCCGCGACGACTTCGGCGACGGCCAGCAGTGGACGCTCGAGGCCGGCGCGCTCGTCCTCGCCGACAAGGGGATCGCCGCCATCGACGAGCTGGACAAGATGGACGCCTCGGACCGCTCCGCGATGCACGAGGGGCTCGAACAGCAGAAGATCTCCGTCTCGAAGGCGGGGATCAACGCGACGCTCAAGTCCCGCTGTTCGCTGCTTGGCGCCGCAAACCCGAAGTACGGGCGCTTCGACCAGTACGAGCCCATCGGGGAGCAGATCGACCTCGAGCCCGCGCTCATCTCGCGGTTCGACCTCATCTTCACCGTCACGGACCAGCCGGACCCCGACCACGACGCGCGACTCGCCGAGCACATCCTGAAGACGAACTACGCCGGCGAGTTGAACACCCAGCGGGAGGAGCTGGCCAACTCCGAGTTCACGCAGGCGGAGGTCGACAACGTCACCGACGAGGTCGCACCCGCCATCGAACAGGATCTCCTCCGGAAGTACATCGCGTACGCCAAACGCAACTGCTACCCGACGATGACCGACGAGGCGAAGGAGGTCATCCAGGAGTTCTACGTCGACCTGCGCTCGAAGGGTGCCGACGAGGACGCTCCGGTGCCAGTCACCGCCCGGAAGCTCGAGGCGCTCGTCCGACTCGCGGAGGCGAGCGCGCGCGTCCGCCTCTCGGACACCGTCGACCACGAGGACGCCGACCGAGTCACCGACATCGTCGAGTCCTGTCTCCGCGACATCGGTGTCGACCCCGAGACCGGTCAGTTCGACGCCGACGTCGTCGAGACGGGCACGTCCAAGAGCCAGCGCGACCGCATCAAGGACATCAAGCAGCTGATCGGCGAGATCGAGGAGGAGTACGAGGAGGGCGCGCCCGTCGAGGAGGTCCTCGACCGCGCCGACGAGATCGGGATGGACGCCTCGAAGGCCGAGGAGGAGATCGAGAACCTCCGCCGCAAGGGCGAAGTGTACGAACCCCAGCAGAACCACCTCCGCACGACCTGATGGACCGCATCTCCGCCATCCGCAACATCGAGGACGCGATCCACGAGTTCGAAGACGGCGAGGCCGACCTCGCGGAGACGGAACGAAAGGTCGCGACCGTGCTCCGCACCTACGCGACCGAGTTCGACGGCGAGGACGCCGTCTTTCGCGCCGTCGGCGACGAGCCGTTCGACGGGACCGTCGTCGTCGCGCCCTCCGAACCGGCTGCCCGAGAGCGGGTAGTCGAACGCGCCGAATCCGAGGGAAGCGCCGAAGCGACATCGAACACGACGGCGGACGCGACGTTCGAAATCGAACGGCTTTGACTTCCACCGTGCCGTCACGCAACGGCCACGGTCACTGATCCGCAGCTAGTTTCCCATTCCAACAGCTTTAATTTTCATACCGAAACAGTGGAACCTATGTTGCTGGTCGTCACCTACTCCACCGCGGCGCGAACGGCGCTCCGGAACGCCTGCCGGGGCCACGAGGGCGAGGTCGTCCGTCGGTTCGGGCGCGCCGCGCTGCTCGAGGAGTCGGGATACGGCGCCTTTCTCGCGCTCCGGCTTCGGGCGGCCCACGGCGGCGACGTGCAGATCGAGCGGACGGCCCCCTTCAATCCGTTCGAGGCGGTCGACGCCGACGTTCGCGAGGCAGCCGAGGCGTACGCCGACCGCGACGCGGCTGCGACGCCATACGCCAAGTTCGCCGCAGGGACCGACCACCCGGCCCCCGACGCGCTCCGGTCTCGTGAGCTATGAGGCTCCGGATCGGCGAGTGGTCGGCCGACGGCCCGCACATCGACCTCCGGCGTCGGTTGGAAGACGATCACCGGGCGGACGGACACGGATCTAGCCCTACCAAGCCAGCCGATGGCGCCAGCGACGTCGCCTCCTCACCTCCGTCGCTTTCGCCAATGACGAAACCGCAGATCGAGACGACGTCGCCGGCCACGCTCGCGATCCGGATCGCGATGGCCGTCGGGGCTGCGGGCGAAATCGCACTGCGGAACGACCGACCGGGGGCGACGCCGGCGATCGCGGTCGACTGCGCCCAGCCGGAGTCGAGCCACGAGCCACTTCGGAGACACCCGGTCGACGGCCCACTCCGCCCGGTACTCGCCGCTGCGGCTCGTTCCCGAGGCCGCTCCGCGAGCGTCGACGACGCGCTCGCCGACCGCCGGGAGACCCTCCGCGAGCAGGACGTCCCGGAGGTCGACCTCGACGCGGCTCGAAAGCGACTCGCGGCGGCGACCGGCGAGGAGGGGCGACTGCGAGAGCGAGTGGCGGCACTCCGCGGGGAGTTGCGGGCTCACCGCGACCTCGACGCCGACGTTGAAGCGGTTCGCGAGCAGTTGCGGGCGGCGACCACGGAGCTGTCGACCGCCGAAACGGAGCGGATCGCGGCCGAGCAGGCGCTCGACCGCGCCGTCGACCGCGCCCGCGAAGCGCGGGACGTGCGTGAACACCGGCTCGCGCTGGAGGACGAGGTGGCGAACCTGGAGCGCGAGGCCCGCCGCGAACTCGCCGCCGAGATTCAGCCCGCAATCAGGGACGCGCTCGACGCCATCCCCGGTGGGGACCCGGCTCCCGCGAGCGACGCCCCCGGGTCGCTCCCGGAGGATGCTCCACACCCATTCGCCGGCGACGTCGCCTCCGTCGCGCTCGCGGCCGTTCGCGTCGCCGCTGTCGACGCCCCGATCGTGCTGGGCCCCTCCGTCGACCGGTTCGGCACTGCAGCGGCCGCCCACGACGTCCTCGGCTGTCCCGTCATTCGGGTGTGACCGCGCTTTCCCTCGCCAGCCCGGAGGTTTACGGCCGAAAACGCGGCCAAGACGGGTATGGAACTCTCGTGGACGACCGATCATCGAGACGGCGTGACGCTCGTCGCCTGTCGACTACGCATCTCGGAGCCGATCGCGCGGTGCGTCCGGGTGGAGAACGAACTCGACGGGCCCGTGCTCCCGCCGCGAAGCCACGGGGAACCGCTCCCAGGCTGGGACGCCGACGGCGTCACGCTGCGGATCGAGCCCGACGCGACCGCCGCTCTCGGCTACGCCGTCCCGGCACCTGAGGCGGAGCCCCCCGCGACCGTCGCGCGCGACGAACCAGCCCGGGAGGAGGTGCCGGGGGCGACCCCCGCCGCTGGCCGAATGCCGAACGCGACGGACTCGTCCGAACCAACTGCGTCCGATGCGGTCCGCGCGCTCGGTGCGTATCGGCCGCCGCGAGCGGCTCTCGCGGCCCCGACGACCGACCAGTCCGAATCGGCGGCCTCGGTGGTGGCCCGGGACGTGGACATCGAGGCTCACGCCGACGCCGAGGCTCACGCCGACGCCGAGGCTCACGCCGACGCCGAGGCTCACGCCGACGCCGAGGCTCACGTCGATGCCGAGGCTCACGTCGATGCCGAGGCTCACGTCGATGCCGAGGCTCACGTCGACGATGATGACAAGGACGGCGACCGACCGGAACGTGGATCAGCATCGGCTACTGTCTCGCCACGCGCGGAAGTCGATCACTCCTTACCCGATCCGCCGACAGCGTCGCCAGCGGACCCGGCCGCTGTCGACGCGTGGCTGGACGCTGTCGAGCGGCGAGTCGCACGCGCGGAACGGCTCGATGGCGCGGACGTGCCGACGGCGACGGAGGCGGTCGCGGCCGCGGGCGGGCTCGACGCGATCCGCGAGCTGGACGGGAAGCTCGACGACGACGCCGCGCGGCTACGGGCCGTTGCGGACCGGGCGGCGGCGCTGGCCGACAGGGCGGCCGAGGCCGAGGTTCCGACGGAACCGCTCGGCCAGCTGGCGTGATCCTCGCCGTCGCCGGCGGGAAGGGCGGCGTCGGAAAGACGACGCTCGCGTACAACGTTGCCGCCGCGCTCGACGCGGTCGTCGTCGACGCCGACCTCGGCATGGCCGACCTGCCGAACGCAGCCGGGCCCGATCTCCACGACGTGCTCGCCGGGCGGGCGAGCACGCGGGAGTGCATCCGCGGCGGCCCCGTGGACGTCCTTCCCTGTGGCCGGTCGCTGGCCGGGGCCCGCGCGAGCGACCTCACGGAACTCGATGCCGCGCTGCGACCTGCCGAGCGCGAGTTCGGCACCGTCGTCGTCGACTGCCCCGCCGGGCGGCGGGCGGACGCCGGGGTCCCCCTCGCCGTTGCAGACGCGTGTCTGCTCGTCGCCTCGCCGCGGTCGTTCGCCCTCGTCGACGCGATCCGCACCCGTGAGCTGGCTCGTGAGCTGGCTGCCGGGCTCGTCGCAGTCGCACTCAACAGGGTCGTGGACGAGCCACCCGTCGACGCCGTCGGCGACGCGCTCGGCGCGCCGGTTGAGGTGGTGCCGGCGGATCCGCGAGTCGGCAGATCGGTCGCAACCGAGTCGCCGATCCTCGACGACGCCCCCGATAGCACGGCTGCGACGGCGGTCGCGTCGCTCGCGAACCGAGTGCCGAAGTAGAGAAAGTCCAGTTCGTCGGCCTTCGACAAGCTTCGTGGCGTCAGTTCTGCAGGTCGAGGTGGGTGTTCCGGAGCGTCACCGGCGTCACGTCGGCGACGTCGGCGGCTTCCTTTTGCGTGCAGCCGCCGTCGCTGTCGACCTCCCGAGCCGCGGTGTAGAGGCACGCGGCGGCGACGCCGCTGGGGTCGCGTCCGCCGGCGATGCCCTCCTCGCGGGCGCGGTCGGCGAGTTCGACGGCGCGGCGCTCGACGGCGGGCGGGCAGTCGAGTTCCGACGCGAAGCGCGGGAGGTACTCCGTCGGGTCGACCGGGCCGACGGGGAGACCCAGCTCGCGGTTCATCGCGTCGAAGGCGGCGCGCTGCTCCGCGGCGCTGGCCTTCGCGGCGTCCGAGACCTCGGTGGTCGTGCGCGCGACGTTGCTGACGCGGGCCGCGGCGTACACCGTCGCCGCGGCGAACCCCTCGAGCGAGCGGCCGCGCAGCAGGTCGGCCTCCTGCGCGGAGTCGAACAGCGAGCAGGCCTGGTCGCGGACGCTCTCCGGGAGGCCGAGCGTCCCGGTTAGGCGGCGGATCTCCGTGAACGCGTACACCTGATTTCGCTCGCGCTTCGAGGAAACCTGCGCGCGGTTGTGGTGGGTCCGCATCCGGGCGAGTCGCCGGCGCTTGCGCCCGGTCGCGCGCGTCGCCTGTCCGATCTCGGTCGAGAGGCCGCGGTCGTGGCGCGCGCGAGTCCGAGGGGCGCCGGTACGCTCGGGATTGGTGTCGTCGTCCGCGAAGGAGCGCCATTCGGGTCCGTGGTCGATCCGGTCGGCGTCGACGACGAGCCCGCAGTCGTTACAGACGGTCTCGGCGTCGCTCGTGCGGAGGCGGCCGTCGCATTCGGGACAACTCGTCGCGTCAGTGCGGGTCGTGCGTGCCTGACTCATCACATGCAAAGCTTCGACCCGATTCCTTACTTAAAGACGGGTCGAATCGGGGGTCGCCCGGCCGATCCGCGAGCTGGAACCTACCGATGACCGGTAGGTTTCGCCGGCGTGCAGTTTCTGGAGCTTATTTCGTGCAAATAATTTAAGTAGAAAGCCGCGCCAGGTGGAGTGTGACGCTCTCGGACATCGCCGCCGGATTGGAGGTGACGACGGAGCAGCGTGACCGCGGCGCGGCCGTCGTCGACGACACCGACGTGGACCTCCGCGACCGGCTCGCCGAGCACGCCGACGAGCTTCCCTGCACGCCGGCCGCGACCGCGACGCTGGTCGATGCGTACCGGGCCGGCACCAGCGTCGGCGACGCCGCACGGGAGACGAACGTCGCGCCGATCACGGCCGCGAAGGCGCTCCATCGCTGCGGCGTCGACGGAGTGTGTCCGCTGGCGCGGTCCCGCCGCGAGGTCGTCCGCGACTGGCTCGATGGACGGCTCGCGCGCAGCGAGGCGGTCGCACTTGCCGGCGGCGACGAGGCCGATTTCGCGCTCGCGACCTACGTCGAGACACACGATCCGATCCCGGAGGTCGCCGACGCCGTCGCTCCCGGCGGCTCCGGGTCGCACGCGGCGCTCGACGACGGGCTCGCAGGGTCGCTGGAGACGCCGGACGGCCTGCGGTGAGTTGCCGGCGGCTGCTCGTGGTGGTGAATGAACCCCGGTACTGGACGCCCCTGCTTCTCAGTCCCGTCCGCCGATCCGCTCGGTCGCCTGCTCGGTTGCCGTTTTCACCTGTCCAAGCACGCCGTCCTCACCGAACTCCACGTCGAGGTCCGTCCTGAACGCACCCTCGAACGCGCGTCCGACCGCTTCGGCGTATGGCCCGTCGCCAGCCCCGGCTTCCGGCGCGCCCGCGACGTCGCCGGCGGGTTCGGGCAGTGCGACGTCGGCGGGTGGGACGTCCCCGCCCGTCGCGAGCGACAGGTGCAGGTCGCCGCCGACGTCCTCGATGCGCCCGCGGAGCCGCTGGAGCGCGTCCCGACCGTGACGACTCGCGGGTAACACGGCGGCCACGCGATCGGTTTCCATCACGGCGGCGACGGCCTGGTTCGAGGCGACGGGCGGCGTGTCGACGACGACGTGGTCGTAGGCCGTTGCTGCCTCCTCGATCCGGTCGCCGAGGACGCGGGCCGCTTCCGCGGTCTTGGCTCGTGCGAGGCGCTCGAAGGGGGCCCGGGCCGGGACGAGCGCGACGGTCCCCGGAAGCGCGTCGCCGACCTCGTGGGTCGCGCTCGCGAGCGGCTCGTCGGGTTCGTCGGTGACGAGTCCGGTGACGTCCGTCGTGATCCGGTCGCTCACGTACTCGGAGAGCCCCTGCGTCGAGTAGGCCGCGTCGACGACGGCGACGGTTCGTCCGTCGCGAGCGCCCATCGCCGCCAGTTCCACCGCGGTCCGCGTCGTGCCGGCGCCGCCGGTCGCCCCGACGAGCGCCAGCGTCGTCGCTGACATAGGGATCGTTTCAGCCACTATCTGGCTTAATTCTTTGCGTGAAAACAGAGATTCGAATCAGGCGTTCCGCACGTCCGCCGCGATCTCGTCGAGTTCCTCGTCGGTGAGGTCCGGTCGGAAGCCGGCGACGGCGTGGATCGGATCCCCGCCGTCGTCCGCGGAGCGCGGGATGATGTGGGCGTGCATGTGCGGCACTTCCTGCCCGGCAGCTTCGCCGTCGTTGATCCCGACGTTGGCGGCGTCGCACTCGACTGCCTCCTGGACGCGCGGCGTGAGTTCGGTGACGGCGTCGAACACGGCGCGCGAGAGCTCCGCGGGCAGGTCCCCGACGTGCTGGTGATGCTCCTTCGGGATGACGAGCGTGTGCCCCGGCGCGAGCGGGTTCGCGTCGAGGAACGCGAGCACGTCGTCGGTTTCGTGGACGGTTCGCGAGGGGATGTCGCCGTCGACGATGGCGCAGAACACACAGTCTTCGGGCATACGTTGACGTGGGGTGGCTCGGAGTATGAAGGTTTCCGCTATTCGAGGTTCGATTGTGCGTTTGAAGGTTGAATCCTGACACGGGCGGATGAGCGCCTCTCGACCGCTCTTATTTATAAATCGGATTCGCAGGTGCAGACGCTGCTGCTCTTGTCAGCAACGCAAACGTCCAGAAAGCCCTCGGCCGCTCTCACCTATAAACTGTATATAAAGAAACGGACGCTGCTACACTTGACAGCAACGCAGACACCTCGAAAGCCCTCGGCCGCTCGCGGTCGCTGTCCCGAAAATCGGAGATTTTCGGGCTCCGAGAAATCTTCGATTTCTCGCGAAACGACATATCCGCGCTCTCCGCACAGCCCGCGCGGATAGGGGTCGATTCAGCGACTCCCCTCCGGCGCGACCGGCACTCGCCCTTTCAGTCCGCCAGGACCGCGACACCAACAGCAACGGCGACCGCAACAGCACTGCCGCTCGCGCGTTGCTCGCGCGCTGCCGAAATTCGTCGGAACGCGCCCAGGTCGGCTGAGTGGCTGGAAAGTCGGTTGCGACGAGAAAGCCATTTCAGGCACGGGCATCTCTTCGCGAACATGTACGATTTCGTCGTGGTTGGCGTCGGCCCGCCGGGCGCGCGGTTCGCGCGGCGTGCGTCCGAGGCCGGCTATGACGTCCTCGCGCTGGAGAAGGGCGAGGTCGGCACGCCGCTGGCCTGCTCCGGACACGTGTCGACTGACATCTGGGACTACGTCCCGGACGACGCCAAGGCCGACCTGTTCCAGAACCGCGTCTACGGCGCGAACTTCCACGTCGGCGGCCCCGGCTCGCGCTCGTACCCCTTCTACCGCGACGAGGAGATCTCGAACGTCATCGACCGCGTCGGCCTCGACCGGACCCTCGCCGACTGCGCCCGCGACGCCGGCGCCGACGTGCGAGACGGGCACACCGTCACGTCCGTCACCGAACAGGAGGACCGCGTCGTCGTCGAGGCCAGCCTCGCGGACCGCGTCGGCGGCGGCACCGAGACGTTCGAGGCGCGAATGGTCGCCGGCTGCGATGGCGCGGTCTCCCGAGTCCGGCGTGAGGTCGGGCTTCCCGAACCGGAGGAGAAACTCCACGGCGTCCTCGCGTTCGACGAGGAAGCCGACGCGGGCGACTTCGTCGACGTCCACCTCACCGCCCCGACCTTTTTCGCCTGGCGAATCCCCCGCGGCGACGCGGGCGTCGAGTACGGGCTCGCCGCGCCGCCGGGCATCGAGGTAAACGAGCTGTTCGACGCGCTCACCGAGGCCTACGACATCGAAACCGACCACTTCTGTTCGGGCGCGATCCCGATCGGCCCCGCGGATTCGGTCACCTCGGACCGCGTCTTCCTCATCGGCGACGCAGCAGCCCAGACGAAGCCGTTCACCGGCGGCGGCATCCTCTACAGCATGACCGCAGCCGACATCGCGGCGGACGTGATCGACCCCGCGGACCCCTCGACGCTCGCTGAGTACGAGTCGGGCTGGCGCGACGAGCTATCGACGGAGATCCGGCTCGGCAAGCTCATCCGGAAGTGCTACTCGTTGCCGGAACCGGTCCAGCGCGTCGGCCTCCGGGCGCTCTCGGGCGAGATCGGCGTCCACATGGACCGCCCGAGCAGCTTCTTCTCGCGGGAGCACCTCCGGCGGCTGTTCTCGTAGCGCTGAAAAAGAGCGGTCGACCGCAGTCCGGAATTACGACTCGTAGGTCGGCAGCCGCGCCGAGGTCGCGCTCCCCTCGACGAACGGGAGGTCGACCAGTGTCGCGGGCTCGTCGTCGCCGTTGACACGCACCTGGAGGGCTTCGGTGTCGAGGTCGTAGTCGACCAGCGCGAGCGCGATGTGGTGGTCCATCGTCGGCGCGTTGACGACGCGGGTCAGCTCGCCGACGGACTCGTCGCCGTCGAAGACGGCGGCGCCGGTCTCGGGGAGGCCGGCAGCAGATTCGGGGTCCGGCTCGTCACCGTCGCCGATCCCAGCGAGGTCGATACCGACGAGCCGCCGGCTCGGTCGGCCCTGGTTCTCGACGCGGGAGACGACTTCCTGACCGACGTAACAGCCCTTGTCGAAGTCGAGCGCGTTCCGGAGCCCGAGCACGTTCGGAATCTGCCCCTCGAGTTCGTACTCGAAGGTCGGGGTGCCGGCTTCGGCGGTGAGTGCGTCCCACGTCCGGTAGCCGAACGGCGCGGCGTTGAGCCCGCGGTTGACGAGCGTGTCGAAGACGTCGTCGGCGACGTCGGCCGCGCAGACGACCTCGTAGCCCTCCTCGCCCAGCGGGTTGTCGGTCGCGATGACCGTCACGCCGGCGTCGACCATCGAGCCGCGGACGAACGAGAGGTCGCCCTCGGGCGCGGCCGCGCCGTTGAGCACGGAGGCGATCTTCTCGGTCGAGTTGGGGCCGTGGACGCCGAAGACGCCGAACTCCTCGGAGGCGTCGCGCAGCTCGACGTCCTGAATGAACACCTTCCCCTGCCACTCCTCGAGGAGCGCCTGGACGCGCTCCGGGGGCGTGAAGACGAGCAGGCGCTCGCCGGCGTTGTAGACGTACATGTCCGTCACGATCCCGCCCTGCGCGTCGAGCAGGAGCGTGTACACGCCCTGCCCGTCGGTGGCCGGGACGGCGTTGGAGACGGCGTTGTCGACGAACTCGACCCGGTCCTCGCCCGTCACCGCGAGGATGCCGTAGCCCATCTCGATCGTGCCGACGACCTTTCGGACGGCGTTGCCGACGCGCTCGGCGCGCCCGTAGGAGTCGACGACCTCGCGCCCGCCACGGTCACGGAAGGTCGCGCCGTGAGCCTCGTGGGCGTCAGTAACCAGCGTCATAGGGACTACCAGGCGAGGCGGGGACAAAAGGACCGTGAAACCGGCGGCGCGGGTGGATTTGGCGATTCAGGGGGGCGGTCAGAGCCCGAACCGACGCCGGATCTCGTCGAGCCACCCATTGCCGACGTCGTTGTTCGGTTCCGGTTCGGGCACGACCCGGTCGTGGGGATACACCCGGAGGTCGCTATCGGTCTGTTCGACGCGGATCAGGCTGTCGTCCTTGAGCGACGAGAGGGCGTCCTCGATGCTGTCGATGTCGGCGTCGACGGCTGCCCGCAGTTCGAACACGGTCATTCCCTCCTCCCCGCGGTCGACGAGCGCGTCGAGCACCGCGACCTGAGGTTCCGGCCGGTCGCGGTACTCCGGCTTCGCTGCCATATCCACCCCATCGGAACGGCAGGGTTTACGTTTACCGGCGAGTCACACGACCGCTCGGCTGCTTTCGTATTTCGCCGCTCCTGGACCGGGCTCGCTCGGGGATCGGATGGTGGCCTCACGCACGACTTCGGTTGCTCGGTGGTCGTCGCTAGCGACACCACTCAGCACGTTTTGAAAGCCCTAGCGGCTGAGACGGTCGCACTTATAAGCAAGACCGGTTATCGTGGCTACAAATACCACTCAGCATGCCCAGAAAGCCCCAGCCGCTGAGGCAGTCGCTTTCTGAGTGGTTTACTCGGTTGTCGTCGCTTGCGATACCACTCAGCATGCCTTGAATGCCTCAGCCGCTGAAACGGTCCCCTTCTGCGTGGTTTGTTCGGCAGTCGTAGCTGCTGAGACCACTCAGCATGCCCAGAAAGCCCCAGCCGCTGACCGGTCGCGCTGCTCGCTGCGCTCCTCACCCGGCTCACTCGCTCCGCTCGTTCGCCGGGTTGTGGTGCTTGCGTCGCAGGGCGTCCCGCTCAGCGGCTGCCCCTTTCAGTCCCACCCG